>JAQUPC010000115.1 GCA_028716765.1 Alphaproteobacteria bacterium
GCTCCAGCGCGCCGGGAAGAGCGCGACCGACGGCGCTTCCCTTCTGCGCGGCCTGCGGCTCCCGGTGGGGCATGTGCTGACATGACCCGCTGGAAGCTTACGATAGAATATGACGGCACGGGCTTCTGCGGCTGGCAACGGCAGACGCACGACTTTACGGTGCAGCAAGCCGTCGAGGAGGCCGTGCAAAAATTTTCCGGCGAGACGGTCGCGTTGCATGTGGCGGGACGCACCGATACGGGCGTCCATGCGCGCGGCCAGGTGGCGCATTTTGATCTGGCCAAAGACACGGACGCCGACACCGTGCAGGGCGCGATCAATTTTCACGTCAGGCCGCATCGCATAGCCATACTGAAGGTTGAAAACGCTCCTGACGATTTTCACGCTCGTTTTAGCGCCCTTGCGCGCACGTACAAATACACGATTATCAACCGCCAAGCGCCTCTGGCGCTCATGGCCGATCAAGCGTGGCATGTATCGCGTCCGCTTGCTCTGGAGCCTATGCGCGAAGCCGCGAGCCTTCTGATCGGCAAGCACGATTTTTCCACTTTTCGCGCTCACAATTGCCAGGCGCAGTCCCCCGTAAAAACGCTCGACCTCCTTGAGATCGAACGGAGCGGCGAGACGTTGACCCTCACCACGCGGGCTCGCTCGTTTCTCTATCATCAGGTGCGCAACGTGGTGGGCACGCTGGCTTTGGTGGGCACGGGACAATGGAGCGTGGCCGATTTTGCCGCCGCCTTTAAAGCCGCCGACCGCACCAAAGGCGGCCCGACGGCGCCCGCCCACGGCCTGTGTTTTTGGGAAGTGGAATATTAAAATTCCCTCTCCCCTTGAGGGAGAGGAAGCAAAAACTTTGGCTTATGAAGTAAGCCATTAGTTTTTGCAGGTGAGGGGGTTTCTTCAATTGACCCCTCCCCGTCTGTCACTCACTCGAAAAACCGACCTTGCCCGATTAAGAACAGACAGTGTACCGAGTGAGTGACAGACGACCCTCCCGCAAGGGGAGGTAATTTCACAGGAGATCATCCTGCTCTCGTGCACCTGAATACCGAATGCTGCTCCCTATTTCTTCCGGAACTTGTCGAGGCTGATGACCTCGCCGCGCTTTTCCTCTTTCGGCTCTTCGCCGCTTTCCGTCCTGCCTTTGGCCTTCGCCGAGCCAAGGGCCGCCTTGCCCTTGGCCTGAAGGTCTTCCTCATCATCTTCTGACGACTGAAATTGCAGCGCAAAATTGACGGAGGGATCGGCGAACGTCGTGATGGCCTTGAAGGGAATGCTGAGCCGCTCGCGAACATTGTTGAAGCTGAGCATGACGCTGAAGCCTTCTTTGTCCACTTTCAGATCATGGAATTGGTACTGGAGAACGATGGTCATTTCTTCCGGGTACTGCTTGCGCAGATAATCCGGCACGTCCACGCCGGGAAACCCGGTTTGGAAAGTGACATAGAAATGATGGTCGCCCAACAGGCCGTCGTGAGACGCCTTGGTCATCGCCTTATAGACAACTTCACGGAGCGCGTTTTCGATCAGAACGTCGTAACGGATAAAATCTTCAGCCATAATCAGGGATCGGGGTTCGGGGTTCGGCAACAAGTATGTATTCGCGAGCGGTTTGATCAAACATAGCGTCTGAAAATGATCATGGATAGAAAAAATCTTCGCGGCACCGGAGTCACGAACCCGACCCACGATCCCCGAACCCCGATCCCTGAAAAGTGGGGGGCTTCTGTTGCCCGGTGCCCCCCGAACCGCGTGGTTACGTACTACCCGTTATCCGCAAAGCGGACGTTAGGCAGCCATCGCAACGGCACGAGTGTCAACATTGTCGTTGGCACTTGTAAAAGTGACCCGATAACGGCGGTATCATGCCGGGCAAAAACCATGTCTTTACTACGCGCGTCGATCCTGTTTCGCCCCCGTCACATCATCCGCCTCGTTCCGGGCCGATGATCTGGTGGAGGCGCCGGGTACCGCCCCCGGGTCCGCAGCGTCTATTCCACATGGCGTTTATCGCCATAGCTGTCGAGCAGCGATCTGAATATATCACGAAAATGGCTAAAAATTGGTATTTTTTATTATTTAACGGATTCTGCAGGGTTAATCAGGGCCATTAAACTTTGGTTGCCGGCATCCCGCGGTTCCGAAAATAATTCCCGGAGCAGCCACGAAGCCGTTGTCATCCGGCCGATTGCTGATAAACAGAACCGAAGTGGGTTGTGATTCGCGGATGGATTTCACCGTCAGGAAAAGGCGAAAGGCGGCCGATAGTTTTCGCCGGCTCTTTATATTGAAATCCGGGGAAAACTTCTTACTTAATAGCAAGCAAGGTTTTCTTGCTCGACTCGTGGTGACGGAGGATTGCTATGAGCTGGATTGACCGCCAACTGGCCCCTGCCGAAATTTTGTCTCATTCCGGAGAGGTTAAAGGCTTTCGCTCGCCCAACGCAGGGCTTGGCCCAAACCGCCAGCGCTTCCTGCGCCGCATCGGCGTGTTCGAAAAGGTCGACGGCGAGTATGTCGGCCATATCGTCACGCTCAATTTCAAGTGCAAGGCCATCATCAAGGACAATCCCTACCGCACCTGCGCCGCGGAGCCCGACTACCTGATCGTGCACTCGGGCGCCGAGGTTTTTTATCCCGATCTCGGCTACGCGTGGGAAAAGAAAACGGACGGCAACAATATTCCCTACATCCTCGTGCATCTGGACGACCCCGTGTTCCCCAAGACCATCGTCGCCATGCTGGTTCCGGGCCCCAAGAACACCTACAACCTGTTTTGGGATCGCGTCACCATCTCCGACGAGGACATCGAAAAACAGAGGGTAACGGAGGAACTTATTCCTTATGTCGCCGTCCTCAGGCCGTTGGTCAACCAGCCCACGCAATACCTGATCGACATTTATCCGGAACTGAAGGAAATGTGCGATCCGGATTAAGGGTTATAAAAGCACTTTCACCCGCAAGCCGTGCCGGAATATCAGAAGCAAAAGGCAGCTGTCGCAGGCCTCGTTCCGGCTGCCTTTGACGGCAGTCAAAAGCTTTTCAACCTCGCTGCCGGTGAACTGTTTGCGATAATTTTTTGTCCCGTTCTGAAGGATAAGATAGCCCGCGTCATTATGGATGTGGCGGGTCGCTTTAAGCAGATGGGCAACTTGCTGGGTTTTGTTCATTTTTTTTGTTCGGGCTGTTCTTTAACAGATTAATAACATTTGACGCTTAAATTGGGCGGGTGTTCCTGCCATATGGAGGTCAAGCCCATGCGCACACATCTTTTTCTTGCCGCTCTTGCTCTTATGGTCATCTTGTTTTCGGCTTCGCAGGCCGTTGCTTTCTGCAATCCCCGCAGCACTCCTGCGGGATGCCTCAACGCGGCCGATAAGACCTGCCAACAGTTAGGCGAGACCACGGCGGACGGTGACAATAAAAATCTCATCGCCTGCCTTCTTGACGATACTGGCACGAAAGTCTGGAAGTCGATGTCTGTTCAGCCCCCCGTTTGTACAGCCAGCAATGAAGCCTTGCAGTTTACCGGGACAGAGTTTAAGTGCGCGACAATTAGCGCCGGAAGTCCCGCAACTGGCGGTGGCAGTGATCCCTCCCCTGAGCCCGTTTGCAACACATACCATAACGGGAGTTCTTGCCCCTCCGGGTATGTACAGACTGGCCTTGATTGTGGGCACATGAGTGAGAGCGGCTGCGACAGTTGGGATCTTACCTGTTGCCCTTATTGATAAGGCTGTTTTTTCTTCAAATCCCTTGGCAGGCGGCGCCAATTTCGGCGACAAGTTCCTCCATAGCATAGCCGGAATCCCCGAAACGCTTTTGGTCAAAGCTCCGGTCAACACGCGACGGGTGCCGCGTCCAGTGAGTGATTTCATGGGCGGCAGTCGCATAATATTTTTCCATCTCCGTGAAAGGTCGCCGATGATCCGGTAGAACGCCCGGTTGCCGTCCACTAAGGTTAATACCGCAAAAGACAGCCGTTCATTTCCGTTTGTGATTCCAGAACCTTTATGGATACTGGGACAACAAGCGGAGGTGATTCCCATGTCCCACGAAGTTTTTGTCGTCGACGATCAGCATCCCGAAGATCTGGCCATGCTGCAGGCGCTGTATTCGCGCAGCCCCGCGAGCGTCGTCACGCATCTCGACAAGCTCAAGCAGTCCGGCAGCGGCAAGTTCATGGACCAGTTCTACGTCGGCTATGGCCACGCCTCGATCGGCGATTGCGGCGCGACGACCTGCTTCATCGAACAGGTGTCGATGCTCGTGGCCAAAGCCGTGCAGGACAACCCGCTTTACAACGGCCAGGAAGCTTCCACGCGCTATCTGGACTTCTCCAAACAGGCGATGGTCGATCCCTACAAGCATCCTGCCAGCACAGCGATCCAGAACCGGTGGATGGAGATTTACAACGCCACGGTGCCGAAGCTCGCCAAAGGGCTGGAGGTCAAATATCCTTTCGATCCCGCTACGTATAAAAATGAAAAGGTTTGGCAAAACGCCCTTCTGGCACGCGCGTTCGACACGGCGCGCAGCCTTCTGCCCGTCGGCACGACGACGCTGCTCAGCTGGAGCACGACTCTTCGGCAAGCGCGCGACAATCTGCGCCGCTTAAAGCATCACCCGTTGCCGGAGGTGCGCGAGGTGGCGCAAACCACGTTCACCAAGCTTTTGGAGCGTTACCCGCACAGCTTTACAGGCGACGAGTTGAAAATGGACGCCGAGACGCCGCGCGACGCGTACATGGCCGCTTTCGCCGGGCAAAACCATTTCCTTTCGCCAGACGATGCGCTCCGCCGTTTCGCTCTGACGGACGCCGAGAGCAAACAACTGCAAACCGGCGAGATGATCGTCCGGCGCGAGGCCATCGACCTGAAAGGTCTGAAGGCGTTTGAGGGGGAAACGCTGGCGAAGCGCCCTGCCAACACGCCGCTGCCCTGGCGGCTGGAGTCCTACGGGCGTTACAATTTCCTGTTCCTGCTGGATTTCGGCTCGTTCCGCGACATTCAGCGCCACCGCAACGGCGTCTGCCAAATTCCTCTTCTCGATGGACGTTTCGGCATGCATCCGTGGTATGTCTCGCAATACAAGGCTCTGCTGCCCGCCGCAGACGCCGAAGCCCTGCTGCGTGACATCAAGGAGCAGTTCGACCGTATTGCGTCGCTTGCCAAGGAAGGAGTCAAAGTGTCCACGCCGCTCAGCCAGTACCTTTACCCGATGGGAACGATGGGTCTTGTGCAGGTCTCCTACTCGGTGCCGGAAACGGTTTACGTCGGCGAATTGCGCTCCGGCAAAACCGTTCACCCTTCGCTTCGGCCTATCGCGCAGAAGATGCTGCGCGTTCTCGCCGGAGATTTGCCGGGCATCGCGCTTCACGGCGACATGGACGAAGACAGCTGGACCGCCAAGCGCGGCGAACAAACCATCGCGGCGAAGAATTAGGGGGTTTATCCAACTGAATGCAGGATTCTGCCCCTCCTCTGCGCGAGATCATCAAGCGTTACGGCCTTGCGGCGCACAAAGGGCTCGGGCAGCATTTCCTTCTCGATCTCAACCTCACGCGCAAGATCGTGGCGGCGGCGGGCGATCTTGACGGCTGCACGGCATTTGAGATCGGCCCCGGCCCGGGAGGGCTTGCGCGCGCCCTACTCGACAGCAAGGCCAGGAAAATCATCGCCATCGAAAAAGACAAGCGCTGCGTAGCGGCACTCGGCGAACTTGCCGCCGCTTCCGAAGGACGGCTCAACATCATCGAGGGCGACGCGCTTGAAATTGACTTAACGACGCTCGCTTCGGCTCCCCGCGTCATCGTCGCCAACCTGCCCTATAACGTCGGCACGCCGTTGTTGCTGGGGTGGTTGAAACAAATTGACGCGTTTCGCAGCATGACGCTCATGTTTCAGGCAGAGGTGGCGGACCGCCTGATCGCCAGGCCCGGCACTAAGGCTTATGGCCGATTGTCGGTGATGGCGCAGTTCTGTTGCGATGTGTCGCGCGTCATGGCCATTCCGGCCCGCGCCTTCACGCCGCCGCCGCAAGTCGATTCCGCGGTGGTGCATTTTGCGCCGCGCGCGAACTGGCCTGCCGATATCAGCTTCAAGGCAATGGAAGCCGTCGTCGCCGCGGCCTTCGGCCAGCGCCGCAAAATGCTCCGCTCTAGTCTAAAATCTTTGGGCGGCGAAGCCTTGCTGGAAAAGGCGGACATCGCGTCGGACAAACGGGCGGAGGAATTGAGCGTTGCAGAGTTTGAAAAACTAGCGCGGAATCTCGGCATAACCCCG
>JAQUPC010000116.1 GCA_028716765.1 Alphaproteobacteria bacterium
GACCAAAACGCCGCCGGTCGGAAAATCCGGGCCGGGCACAAGCGAGGCCAGTTTGTCGGCCGTCACGTTCGGATGCTGGATGATATGGCGCATCGCGTCGCACAGCTCGCTCACGTTGTGCGGCGGAATGCTCGTCGCCATGCCCACGGCGATGCCCGCCGCCCCGTTCGCCAAAAGGTTCGGGAACGCCGCGGGGAGAACGACGGGCTCTTCGCCGCTGCCGTCGTATGTGGCGCGGAAATCCGCCGCGTCTTCGTCGATGCCATCGAGCAAAAGCCGCGCGACTTCCGTCAATCGCGCCTCGGTGTAGCGCATCGCGGCGGCGTTATCGCCGTCGATGTTGCCGAAATTGCCCTGCCCTTCCACAAGCGGATAGCGCTGCGAGAAATCCTGCGCGAGACGCACAAGCGCGTCGTAAACCGACATGTCGCCGTGCGGATGGAATTTGCCGATCACGTCGCCGACGACGCGCGCGGATTTCTTCGGCGGCAGGTTCGGCTCCAGCTTCAACTCGCGCAGGGCGTACAAAAGCCGCCGGTGCACCGGCTTCAGGCCGTCGCGCACGTCGGGCAGCGACCGCGCCATGATCGTGGACAGCGCGTAGGACAGGTAACGCTCGGACAGCGCCTCGGACAGCCGCTTGTCGACGATCGGCTGCGGCGGCTCTTCCGGCGTGCGGGTTTTGGTCGTGGTTCGGGCCATTTCGGGAATCAGGAATCCGTTTTGATTTTCACGGCATTGTTATTCCGGGCAAACCCCTGAATGCAAGCATTAACCATATCCCGCTCTTTTGTTGGCAAAAACGGCGGCGCGATGTAAATATATGCGGCCAGCCGACAAAACTTTTTCGAAGGATATCATTTTATGAACGGCAATGATTTAACCCGCGAATTGCAAAACACCTTTCCGTTTGCGCCCGAACTAGTGAAGGCCGCGCCCGATGCCATCTCTCTCATTGCGGACGCCTTGGCGGGCCTCAACAAAGGAAACGATCCACAGCTTTTGGCAGAAACGCGGAGCGTTCTTCTTCAATTAAAGAAAAATATTGGGGATTCCCATGTCATAGGCCTCGAAATAATCAAGCGCCGGAGCAACACCCCCGAGGAGCATGCCACACAACGCGACGCGGGTTTCTACGACGGCATCACAGTGTATGTGGAGTTAGATAAAGGAGAAGCAGCCGCTCTAACCATTAAATCTTCTGACGATCATCCGCGCATCGTGAGAGCACACTTTGGGACAAAGGCATACCCTTACACTTTGCATTCAGGTTGGATTATAAATCTTCACGCCCCGGATGGCGAAGGCAAATACTGGAAGAGTGGGATAAGCCTTCATAGCATGTTGGGTTATGTTCATGGTTTTCTGGGCACCAAAGTCGGTGAACCGATAATTGTAAAACTTCCCAAACCACCTGCTGCGGAAACTCAAAAGAAACCGGATCGGTCGCGCGCCGCCACTGCCCGTCCCTAACCCTTCCGTCCGCCTCGGCCATAAAACTCCGCCAACCTCTCCCTTGCGGGCGGCAACTCATGCGCGGGCGATCCGGCCATACGCCCGTGCGGATTGGCGAAGACGTGCCGCGCCAGAAAATGCCCGGTGAGGTCCAGCCCCTGCGCGATATCCTCCGTCGTCCATGTTTCCGACTTGCCGCATAAAAATCCCGGCAACGCGAACAGTTTATTCTTATAGGGCTCGGCAGCCTCGCGCGAAACCGCGCGGCCCGTGCGCGGACTGACATGCGACAAATCGCCGTTCGTTCCGCTCACCGCGCACTTCGAAAAATCAAGTCCGTAGCCGAGCGCATGCAATAATTCCGTTTCCCACTTCACATAGGCGGGCGCCCAGAGGGCCGGATCGGGCCAGCCGAGCAGCGCCAAAAGCCCCGCGTAAACGCCGGGCATCGGCTGGCGCTCGGGCAGGCTGGCCTCCGTCACGGCGCAAGCGGACGAAATAATCGCGAGGATCTCAGGGTTATCGAGCCACGGCGCGGCGTGCGGCGTAACGGCCTCCAGCGTGTAATTGCCGAGATGATCCAAAAGCCGCGCGCGCCAGACGGCCTTGACGTGATTGCCGGGCTGAAGCGTGCTCTGCGCGCGCCGCCCCTGCCCGCCCGGCACAAGCCCGGCGTGACAGCCGTGCTGCGCCGCAAGCAGCGTCACGATCGCCGCCGTTTCGCCGTGCGGCCGCGCCGAGAGCAAAATCGCTTCGTCCGTCCATTCCATATTTCGGTTCTATACTTATAGCACTTCAAGAGTTGACAGCGGTCTATCGGCCAAAGCGGCGAAGCCCCTCTCCCCTTGGGGAGAGGATGGGTGAGGGGTGTGTAAAAATACGGCGGTTTCTCTTCGTTTTTCCGCCGATGATTCTTACATACCCCGCCCCTAACCCCTCCCCAAGGGGAGGGGGACAGGTTGCTTTTTCCGCAAGGCCGTTACCAACGATTCATATGCGACAGGTATAGCACGAAAAAACGGATTTCACGAAAGCCGCGGTATGCGCACGAAGGACACCGCATCAAGCCGGTTTTCGGACCACCCGCTCCGTGGGAAAAAGAACGTTTATAGACGTGCCTTTGCCGACTTCGCTCTCCATTTTCAGTTCGCCCCCGTGCAGTTCGACGAGCGCTTTCGTGAGGGGCAAGCCAAGACCGGTGCCCTGATTTTTCCGGCTCAGTACGCTTTCAATCTGGCCGAACGGCGTCAAGGCCACGGGGATGTCCTCGGGCTTCATGCCTATACCCGTATCTTCGACCGTAATGGCCATGCGGCCGTCATCGGCGATCTGTGCAGACAAGGTAACAATCCCTCCTTCGGGCGTGAATTTTATGGCGTTGGTCAAAAGGTTCGTGAGGATCTGCTTGATCGCTTTTTCCTCGCCCCTGATCTGGGGTATGTCGGGCGGAACGTGGACATTCAGCTTGACGCGCCCGGCCTTGGCGCGCACCGCCACGAGGCGCATAACCGATCGCACAAAGTCGGCAACAACCAAATCGCTTTCCGCCAAGGGGCGCTTGCCGGCCTCGATCTTCGACATATCGAGAATATCGTTAATCAGCGAAAGTAAGAGTTCGCCGCTGTCATAAATATCGCGGGAATATTCGATATACTGCGGCTGCCCGGCCGGGCCGAACAACTGGTCCTTGATGATTTCCGAAAACCCGATGATGGCGTTCAAGGGCGTGCGCAGCTCATGGCTCATGTTCGCGAGAAACTCCGATTTGCTCCGGTTCGCAAAATCGGCTTCCTTCATGGCCTGGCGCAAGGCGCGCTCGGCTTCGCGGCGCTCGGTGATATCGTACATCGTGCATTCGAAGTGCATGATTGCGCCATCGGCCGAATACACCGCATGACCGTTCATGCTGATCCAGATCCGGCGGCGGCCCCTGGTATACAGTTCAACTTCCTGTTCGCGCTGCCGCGTGGTCTGGAGACGGGTGAACCAGTCGCGGCGTATGTGCGGATCCACGAAAAGCTGCCCGTGCAAATCCGGTTGGGCCAGCAACAGTTCCTGCGGGTTATCGTAACCCAAAATGGCCGCCATCGTGCGGTTGGCGCTCAGCCATTCGCCGGAATGCGCGATCTGGCAAATGCCTATGCCAGCGTTTTCAAAAATGGAGCGGTATTTTTGCTCGCTCTCGCGCAAGGCCCGCGCCATCCGCTCTTCGTCGACGATGCGCCGTTCCAGCTCTTCGTTCGATTTGCGCAAATTCGCCGCCAGATCGGCCGCCTCGGCGCTTCGCTTCCACACCATGTCCAGATACATAATCAACGCCCAGGTCAGCAAAAGGCCTATGCCGAAGATGATGTAGGGAAGAAGGTTCAACAGGGAGAATTCCGTTTGAGGCGCGCTTGTCACGGCTACGTCGAGAGGAAGTTCGCTCAGATAGATTTTCTCCTGCGCCTGATGCGGCGCCAGCAGACGCGTTCCTTCCGGTTCATGTTGACGGATTAAAAGAGGTTCATAAGCCTTATCAATTTGCGAAACCGCGAATTTGACGATCACCCCCGTCTTTTCGAGAGCGATGAATTCCGAAAAAAGATTTTGCAGGGGCATAAATCCGGCAATGATCTGTTGCTCCCCCGGTTTACCGCTAACGGGGCACAATACGATGAGCCAGAAGTTCCTGCTGTCGCTGGAATCCCTTAACACAACCGTTTTCGCCCGGTAGCCCGCGGCCATTTGTCTTATGGCGTCATCCAAACCGGGCAATATGGCCGGGTCAGATGATTTTGACGTCTGGGAAGCAAGATCGAGAATAAGGGCTTTTTCCAATATTTTGCTGTCTTTAACGGAAATGAGAAAAATCTGGCTTAGCTTTTTTTGGTCGCGATCGGTAATGCGGACAAACTGCCGGGCTGCTTGAGCCGTCGCCGCAGGATTTCTGGCTTGAATATCCGCCACGGATTCGAGAAGATATTGCACTTCATTGGCCCGCTGCTGTACTTGCCGGATTGCCTGAGCAACGGACTGCTGCATCTGGTGCGCCAAAAAGCCGGTCACCTGCTGCCGCACAAGTACGAATTGAAGTAACGAGATGACGATGCCGATCAGGGCAACGACGCTCAGAAACCACTTTGTGGTTTCGTTGGCCTGCGGTTTGTGCGTTGTCTTGTTTTTTTCCGGCATGGAAAAATCCGGCGCCTTGTTGCCCAAAAATGAAAAGACTTTAGGGAGTCTTTCCGTCTCGGCTATTATTTGGACCAAAGACTGCTAAAATCGGGTTAAGCTTTTGATTCTCTGGCGGAAACAACATGTTATTCGATCCCCCTCCCCCCCCCGGCGTTTTACCTTTGGTAAATTACGAACTTCCAGCCGATCACGATTCGTGGAACGGCCTTGTTTTTGTTGGCGAAGCGCCGGGCAAGGAAGAAGTCCGTCTCGGACGTCCGTTCGTCGGACGCAGTGGGAAATTGCTTAACGAAATGCTGGCTGAAGCCGGAATTGAACGCGCCCGCAGCATTATCGCTAACGTTTTCCGTTATCAGCCCCCGGGCAATAAAGTCGATCATTTTTTTACGTCCAGACGCGCTGCGGCAGCGCAAGGGCTTGAGATAGCGGAAGAATTCGGTTCTTTCGGGAGCGCGTGGTGCAAAAAGGAATACTCCAATGAAATCAATGCGTTAAAAGATTTTTTAGGCACTTGGCGCCCTCGCGTCATCGTTGCCCTTGGCCGGACGCCTTTTTGGGCCCTTACAGAAGGCAGCGGATTGTTATTGAGCGTGGGCCGAATTCACGATTGCCGCCTCTTGCCCGGCACGCCTGTTATTCCGACTTTTCATCCAAGCTATATTTTGCGCGGCAATTGGTCCAAACGCCCGGAATGGCTTGAACATTTTCTTTCTGCAGCGCACTATGTGGCCCAAAAGTAACGGGTCGCTTGCAACTTGAGGCCCAAAGGGGCTAATCGTTCGGCCAGCCGCCGGAAAATGTTATTTATGAATCGCGCTTGCGAGCGCCGGAATGATTCATCCCGGTTTTCAGATAATTCGAGTTCGAGGTAGAAAATCTTGACGACACCGCCCAAGACGAAGCCAAAACGCGCCGCCTATCAGGAAAATATTTACCGTAACGGCGAAGTCGAAGCGAAGGACGTGCAACCGCTCGCGTCCGGCCGCCCGGCCACGCCGCTTCTTGATACCGTCAAGTGGCCGCAAGACCTGCGTAAACTTAAGGCCTCGCAGCTCCGTCAGCTGGCCGACGAACTGCGCGAAGAAACCATCGACACCGTGTCCGTAACCGGCGGGCATTTCGGTTCGGGACTCGGCGTCGTCGAACTGACCGTTGCGCTTCATTATGTGTTCGACACCCCGAACGATACCCTGATCTGGGACGTCGGCCATCAGGTTTATCCTCACAAGATTCTCACCGGGCGCCGGGATCGCATCCGTACGCTTCGTCAGGGGGGGGGGCTGTCCGGTTTCACCAAGCGTTCGGAAAGCCCGTACGATCCCTTCGGCGCCGGGCACAGTTCGACGTCGATTTCCTCGGCGCTCGGCTTCGCCATCGGGCGCGATTTCAACAAAAAGAAAAACAGCGTCATCGCCGTTATCGGCGACGGCTCCATCAGCGCCGGCATGGCCTACGAAGCCCTGAACAACGCCGGAGCGTCCGATACGCGTCTGATCGTCATCCTCAACGACAACGACATGTC
>JAQUPC010000117.1 GCA_028716765.1 Alphaproteobacteria bacterium
AAGTCCGCTTCCCCGATCCCTGCGCCAACCCGTACCTCGCTTTCGCGGGCATGCTGATGGCAGGCCTCGACGGGATCAAGAACAAGATCCATCCGGGCGACGCGATGGACAAGGACTTGTACCATCTGCCGCCGCGCGAACTGGCGAAAATCCCGACGGTGTGCAACTCGCTTACGCAGGCGATAAAAGCGATCAACAAGGACCGTGATTTTCTCCTGAAGGGCGGGGTGTTCACCGACGACATGCTCGACAGCTATCTCGACCTGAAGCGCGAGGAATACGACCGCGTCCGCATGACGCCGCACCCGGTCGAATACGATATGTATTATTCGAGCTGAGAATTAACCATATCGGAAAGGGGCACCCGTTTTCGGGTGCCCCTTTTTTTGCGCCTGACGTCTTTCCTTCAGGAGTTAGCAATCGTCTTGCGGCAAGAGCGGCCTGTCCCCCTCCCCTTGGGGAGGGGTTAGGGGCGGGGTATGTTATGTGAGAATCATCGACAAAAAAACGAAGAGGAGACGCCGCTGTTTTCACATACCCCTCACCCATCCTCTCCCCAAGGGGAGAGGGGCCGCGCCGCGCTGGCCGCCAGGCCGTTGCCAATTTTCCAAGAAAGATAATTCCAATCGTAGAGGTCGATTCGGTTTCCTCCCTTTGGTGTTGACAGGATTCTTTTCCGGGCAAAGGGTGTGAGGCGCCTAACAATCCATGAGGGTTTTCCATGAAGCGAATGTTCCGGAAGAAAACGACGGACCTTATCGAGCCGGAAGGCGGCCACCTTAAAAAATGCCTGAGCGCGTTCGACCTGACGCTGCTCGGCATCGGCTGCACCATCGGCACCGGCATTTTTGTGCTCACGGGCATCGCGGCGGCCACGCAGGCCGGGCCCGCCGTCATCCTGTCGTTCCTGATCGCCAGCGTTCCCTGCGCGCTGGCGGCTCTCTCGTATGCCGAGCTGGCGTCGAGCGTCGGCGGCTGCGGCAGCGCCTATGGCTATTCCTACGTCGCGTTCGGCGAGGTTATCGCGTGGATCGTCGGCTGGGACCTAATCCTTGAGTACGGCGTCGCCATCGCGGCGGTAGCCAACGGCTGGTCGGGCTATTTCGTCAACGTCCTGAACGCCGTCGGGATCGCCATGCCCGCGCTCCTGACAAAAGGCCCGATGGCGGGCGGCATCGTCAACCTTCCGGCTGTCGTCATAATTTTTGCGCTCATGTTCGTTCTTATCGCAGGCGTGCGCGAAAGCGCGCGCGCCAACGCCGCCATCGTCTTCGTCAAAATGGTGACCATCGCCGTTTTCATCGGCGTGGCGGCGTTCAACGTTCATCCGGAAAACTGGCAGAACTTCATGCCTTTCGGCTGGTTCTCGATCACGCCGGACGGCAAGACGACCGGCGTGCTGGCCGCCGCATCGCTGGTGTTCTTCGCCTACGTCGGTTTCGATTCGGTGTCGGTCGCCGTGGAAGAGGCCCGGAATCCGAAGCGCGACATCCCGATCGGCATTCTGGCCTCGCTGGCCATCTGCACGGTCGTTTACATCGTGGTGTCGGGGCTTCTCACTGCCGTCGTGCCGTACGCGGAACTGAACGTTTCTTCGCCTGTGGCCTTCGCGCTCGAGCGGCTCGGCATCCGCTGGGCTTCGGCGCTGGTGGCGACGGGCGTCATCGCCGGACTGACTTCAGTGATGCTGGCGCTCTATTACGGATTGACGCGCATCATCTACGCCATGGGGCGCGACGGGTTGCTGCCCAAGGTGTGCGCCGCCGTAAGCAAAAAAACGCATACGCCCGTGCGCACCACCGTTTTTTGCGGCATCGCCGTGGCTGTGACGGCGGGGTTCGTCCCGCTTGGCGCGCTGGCCGAACTCGTCAACATCGGAACTCTGGCGGCGTTCGTGCTGGTTTGCGCCGGCGTCATCATGTTGCGTTTCACGCATCCCCGCATGCGCCGCCCGTTCAAGACGCCGTGGGGCATTACCTTGCCGCTTTTGGGGGTCATTTCCTGCGGGACGCTGATCCTGTTCCTGCCGCCGATTACGCATATGCGTTTCGTTGCCTGGCTTTTGCTCGGTCTTGTGATTTACGTCGGCTATTCGGTGCGGCACAGCCATCTGGCGAAGAGCGCCTGACACCCGGTTCGTTCGTTAACCATAAACGTTATGGATTACACGACGGCGCGGGCAACTCCGGTTTTTATCTTCTTTTTGTTGCTGCATTATCTTATGGCTATTCAGGCTTCATTTACTGCGAAGGAAGAAAATATGGCGAACCTCTACAATCAGCATACACACTTCGCCCTTCCTGCCGTTCTTGCCGTGGCAACGGAATTTCATATTGTTCCGCCCACAAAAATGAACGCCGTCGTTGCGTTCATGATGGACGGCGATCAATGCGGCCGGGGACTGCAGACCGCAGAAAATTTTAAGAGGATTTTTCGCGCCTGTCAGGAGGAATTGTTTAATAAATACCCTCATCTCAGGCAAAGCCGAACATCGTTTATAAAAGGTTTTAAGAGAATACAGAAAGAAACCCCGAGCCTTCACGCCTGGCAGGACATTGCCGACGAATGGGTGCGCGAACAAAAAGAAAAGTATGGCCTGAGCAGCCTGACCGTTGGCCGGTTGCCGGCGGCAAAGCGTCTCGAATTAAGGAAGCAGTTCCGGCAGAACGCGCTTGAACTGCGCGAAGCCGATGTTGATCTTGGCATTATTCTATCCATTGTTATGGATAAGCCCATTGTGCCGGAGGACCAAATAAACGCTTTCAGACGCTTTATGATGGGCGGACGGTTGTTCTTGCGGGACTATCATACAGAAAGGGCGGGAGCTATTGTTCGCGCTATCTGGGCTAAAATTATAAAGAAGGAACCTTCGTGGCGGGAAATCAGTGCGGCCTCTTTTGAAGGGGATATTGAACACCTTATGGCCATCAAGGGACGATTGTCCCTGAACGATGCCGTTGAAGAATGGCTGGATAGAAAAAAAACAATATACGGAAGCGTGCTTCATCTGTCCCCTTTGCCGCTCGAGGAAATTGCGCACATAAGAAAAACTTACCCGAAAGACAGAAAAATTTCGTATTCTACATTCAAGACCAAACTGCTGGCATTAGGTTAACGGCCCCCGTTTTTTTGGCGCTTCGTGTTATTTTATTGCTCCTCGGCTATGGCCCCGTTGCAACAGGGCTAGTTCAAAGCCCGTGAAACTATTATTTCATTTGACACCCGGCGAAGCCATTTTATATCCTGAGGCCATGCAAAAGCGTTTCGACAACCTTCTTAACACGCACAGCGCCCTTACGGGCCTGCTGCTGGTTGTCGTCCTGCGCGTTTAGCGCGCAACATACACTCCCTCACCCTACAATTTGAACGTCTTTTTCTCCCAACAACAGGGATTATGGAGTTTTGCCATGAATACAGGATCAAACACCGCCGCGGCGGAAATAACGCCCGAGGGCCAAACCTTCGAGCCAATGCGGCCGGAACAAAAGAAACCCGCTCTCGATAAATTTTCCGCCGCCGATGTCGTGGCGTTTTGCGCGGGCGCTCTTCGCGGCCTCCGGCGCGACGCGTTGGCCGTTTACATGGCGGGAAGATTGTTTCCGCACGGTCTGAATGTTGAGCGGAGGGACCAGGACATCAGGAACGAATTGATGCGGCAATATCCGCAGCTGGCGGAAATCAATACCTTCAGGCTTGCCGCCGTTTCCACAAAGGATGCGAAGGAAGCGCAAGCGGCCCGGGACGAATGGGCCGTAAGAGAGGCCGGACGCCTTGGGATGACGGAACAACTGAAAATAACGTCTCTCGCCGGGGCAACGCAGCGCTGGGTGAACTGTGGCGGAAAGACGCGCTTCTATATGAAAAACGAGGAAGGCGAATTGGTCAGGATATCAAGGAAGGGGACTCTGTCGGCTATGGTTCTCGCCTAGGATACGGAAGCCAACCCTGCCGCGTCCTCGATGACCAGCTGCACGTTGCCGTTGCCGCGCCAGTCGTCGGGGCGGAGATGTCCGGCGAGGTGGCAAGCCTCGGTCTTTTGGCTGAGCAGCGCCGGGCCGAGCCCGTTGTCCATGGCGCGGAAGGCGATGCCGCGCACGCGGCTCCCGCCCTGCATCGCGATGACGCTCACGTGTTTTTCGCCAACGATACCGGCGCGGATAATCCGGCAATCGGCGAGCGCGAAGCGCGGCTCGGGATTGCCGGCGCCGAACGGCGCCAGCGCCGCCAGCTTTTCGATCAATTCACCTTGCAACGAAGGCCCGGCGACAAGGCCGTCCAGCGTCAACGTCGGTTGCAACGGCTCGGCCTCAAGCTGCTTGCCGATCCGTTCCGTTAAAAACGCTCGCAAGGCGTCCGCTTTTTCCCGCGCCACGGTCAATCCCGCCGCCATGTGGTGGCCGCCGCCGCTGAGAAGCAATCCCGCCTGCCGCGCCGCGATTACGGCCGCGCCAAGGTCGATGTTGCCGATCGAACGGCCGGAGCCCTTGCCGATGCCGTTTTCGAACCCGATGACGACGGCGGGGCGATGGTATTTTTCCCTGAGGCGCGCGGCCACGATGCCGAGCACGCCTGCGTGCCAGTTTTCATTGGCGGCAAACACGAGCGGCGCGGACTCGTGGAATGTCAGGGCGTCGGCGTCGGCCAGCACTTGCGCCTCGATGGCGCGCCGCTCCGTGTTCAGGCGCTCCAATTGTGCCGCCAGCATTGCCGCCTCGTCCGGATCGTCCGTGGCCAAAAGACGCGCGCCGAGATCGGATTGCCCGATGCGCCCGCCCGCATTTACGCGCGGGCCGAGAATGAATCCCGCCGCGCGCACGTCCAGTTGTTTTTTCAGTCCCGCCGATTGCGACAGCGCGGCGATCCCCGCGTTGCCGCGCCGTTCCATGATTTTTAGCCCTTGCGTCACGTATGCCCGGTTAAGGCCGGTCAGGCTCACGACGTCGCACACGGTGCCGAGCGCCACGAGATCAAGCCATGTTTTGAGGTCCGGTTCGGGACGCGCGCCGTTGTACCAGCCCGCCTCGCGCAACGCGCGGTTGACGGCGATGACGAAAAGATACGCCACGCCGACGGCGGCCAGCGCGCCGTAGCTCGCGTTCATCGGATCGTCCAGCCGATTGGGATTCACGATGGCCACGGCGGGCGGCAAGGCGGGCTCGGCGGTGTGATGGTCGATGACGATGACCTCGAGCCCGGCGTCGCGCGCGGCGGCGAGCGGTTCATGCGCCGTGGTGCCGCAATCGACGCAGATCACAAGCTTGATGTTTTCGGCGGCAAGCTTTCTCATAGCCTCGTTGTTCGGGCCATAGCCCTCGCTGAGACGGTCGGGAATGTAGAGACGGAACGCGCGCCCGGCCGCGCGCGCGAAGCGCAACAACAACGCCGCCGACGTCGCGCCGTCGACGTCGAAATCGCCGAACACGGCAACCCGCTCGTCATGACGGATGGCTTCGGCCAAACGCGTGGCGGCGCGGTCCATGTCCTTGAAGCGGCTCGGATCCGGCAGCAGGTCGCGCAGACGCGGATCGAGAAACGAGGGCGCGGAATCCACGTCGATCCCCCGCGCCGAAAGGCAACGCGCCACAAGGTCAGGCAGCGTAAAGCGTTGTGCCAGCGCAAGGGCCATGCGCTCGTCATACGCGCGGGCAACCCATTTCCGGCCCGTGAATGAATTTTCAACGTTGAGGAAGGGAAGAGTCATCGAATTTAACCATGATTCGCGAAGGCTTTAACGTGAAGGCGTGAATATAGGCTACTTTTGCCTCATGAAAATAATAATCATTTTGACGCCGCATTTCCGGCTTTCTATGGTTTTTCCCGTTGTAGAAGAACCATCCGGATATTGGATTTGATTTTTTTCGGGGACAAAAAAAATGAGCCAGCATAATTACCGCGTGCTTTTCTTCGGCTTGGCGGCTTCGTTCGTGGCGGGTCTTTTACCCATGAACAGGGCTTTCGCCAATGTGCCCCGGCCAACGCCGCTGGAAATCCGTCCGGTCCGCGAACGGATTCAAATCCTGACCGGCTTCGAAAGAGCGGGCATCAATGCTACGGAAGAGGCGAAGAATGCGATTTATGTCAACTCCTACATAAAGGCCGCCAGCCTCCTGAAGAATTTTAACGTA
>JAQUPC010000118.1 GCA_028716765.1 Alphaproteobacteria bacterium
CTTCCTCGCTTCCGGCCTTGCGCGAGGCGACTTCCATCATGTGCGCCACCATGAACGAAGCGTAAAACCCGACGCCGAACTGGCCGATGACGTTGATGTCCGGTTTATTGCTTTCGCCGAGTTTCTTCACGAAATCCAGCGTGCCGGAACGCGCGATCGTGCCGAGGTTTTCGATCAGTTCGTCGCGCGTCATGCCGATGCCGTTGTCCGAAACGGTTATCGTCCGGGCCTTGGGGTCGGTCGTAATATTGATCCTGTAATCCGTGTCCTCGCCGGTTAGTTCGGGCTGCGTCAGGGCTTCGTAGCGCAGCTTGTCGCAGGCGTCCGAACCGTTCGAGATCAGCTCCCGCAGGAAAATTTCCTTTTCGCTGTAAAGCGAATGGACGACGATATCGAGCAGGCGGCTAACTTCCGCTTGAAAGGATAGGCGTTCTTCGGTCATAATTTAAGCCTCTGAAACATAAGGAAAGATCGTTTTCAATATGGGGCGGACGCGAGGGATTTTCAAGCCATTATGCACTATCTCGTTGGCGAACGCCATTATTCAGCCGTTATATAATAGCTGAATATATAAATCATGAAATCATCCATGTTGAATTTGATAAGCGCGGTCCGGCTAAAGGACAAATTAAAACAGGGCGAGGCTTGCTGCATCGTCGACATAAGGACGGTGGAGGAATACCGCGCTGCCCGGCTCAAGGCGCCCTCCATCCATCTTCCCTTCGATGAACTGGACGCAGGGCGGCTGCGGGACATGACGGGGAATACGTCCGGGCCCATCTATCTATTGTGCCGGTCCGGTGGCCGGACGCGCTGCGCCGCCGGACAGCTGGCAGCGGAGGGGTTCGACAACGTCGCCGTCGTGGAAGGCGGACTGATGGCTTGCAAGGCGGCAGGCATGGATATCGAATAGCGGAAAAACCCTTGCCGGGGAAAACTAACGCCTGCCGGAAAATTGAAAACTTGAAAAGGCAGGATTGATCAGGCCTTCGATATAGCGTCCCTGAAACATGATGATGCCGAGGCTCTGGCCTATTTCAATGGCGCGTGGGCCGTCGCACCGGCAAAGGATCGTGCGCGCCTGACCGGCTTCCATGACGATGTTGCGTATCGCCGGCAACATTTCCTGCCGCATATCGTCGATGCTGCCGGGCGTCCAGTATATCTTGATGAGATCGAAGCCCAGCCGCTCGCGGTCGTAATAGGGAAGGGTATGGTGGGTCAGCCCGTCAAGGCAGATGCGGAATCCGCGGTCATGAAGGTAATCGCGGGCAAACAGAAAAGCCCCCATATCGGAAAAGACGTCGAGCTTGTTCATTTCGATCACCAGACGCCCCTTAAGCTGCGGCGTGATGATCGCCTCGAAGCGCGCAAACAGGGGCGATAAAACGGTCGCCACGTTCAGGTTGAGGCTGAACGGGCGCGACGTGTTCACGCCGTCGCGGATCAGCAGGTTTATGACGCGCCGGTCGAGCGTTTGCGTGAGGTATTGAAAAAGCCAGCGGTCCGCCAACAGGTTGGCGCTGGGAGAGGTTATGCCCTGCAAGTCTTCGATAGAGACGAAAATTTCCTCGAAAAGCGGCTGAGGCTTCTGCTCTTCGACGACCGTACAGATCGTTTGACGGCGAATAAGGTTCGACACGTCAGCTCTTTCGAGAACTTGTTCCAGTTTTGCGAGAATCTCGGGCCGTATCGGCTCCAGCAATTTCGTCGTGTCGATGTGGGGGTCCAATTCGGGGCGCTGGCGGGCTTCCTCTGCCTTTTGCAGCAAGTTCTGCGCGGCCTCCAGCAACGTGTCGTAATCCCTGTCCAATGAATACCATGTGCAGAAACGCGGCTGGTCTCCGTTTCCGTCGTTTTGCTGGGCTAGGGGGTCCTCGCAAAACAAAACGCGAAGCCGGTTCACGGCATTATCGAGCGTGTCTACCGGGGCGCTTTTTGCAAGAAAAACAAGATCGTTATTTCCAAGGGAAAACAGCTGGCCTTCGTAGGCGCTGATGCAGGTGATAAAAAGTTCGGTCGCAATCCTGAGATAGTGGTTCCGTTTGTTTGAGGAGGTCAGGCTGGAGAGATGAATATGGACGGCTACGCGGTCGGCCCGAAGATTTTCCAGACGCCGTACGGTGTCCAGAAGCATTATTTCCTGCGTCGGGGCGCGGGGTTGGAAGGGCTCGAGCATCATAACTGCCTGAAAGAATTAATTCTTAACCATCTTCAGTCACATTGGTTAATTTTTGGTAACTTATTAAATTATTGAAGCGCCGGAAGTGGATAGCCTGAATTATCAGGGTTTTTGCGATGGGCATTTTTGCTGTTTTAGTGCCTCATTATGCTGTCGCGTTAACCACTGATTGAGAATCAGGCATTACACTATCAATCTCTCGAAGTCTTTCCCGCCACCTCCATCGCTATCGCCATTATGAGAGCATCCCTTCGCGACGAGATCATTGAAGCCGGTTCCGCTGACACCGATGCCGATGTGCCACGGCTTAAGCGGGGGCTTAAGCTTGGGAAGATCGTGTTGATTCTTTCCGGCGTCGTTTTATGCGGCATAGCTTTATGGGGTCTGAAAGAACTCGTCGAAACGTTCAGTAGCGGAGAGCCTAAATCAGCCGAACATTTATTCCTGACCGTCGATTTTCTGGTCATCCCTCTGCTTCTGCTGGGGATCTTGCTGGGGGCGGGGGCGCGCTATTTTGATCGTTTGAATTTGGCCATCAGTTATCAGGAGCGGTTGAACAAGCTGCAAAACCGGCTGAATTACCGCGAGGATCTGCTCCGCCTTATTGCGGATCACCGGGCCGGGCCCATCGCGATCTTCGATCATCAGAACCATTATTGGTACGTCAATCAGCCCTCGGCTGACGCGATCGGCAAGTCTCCTATGGAGGTCATCGGCAAGCCGGTCAGCCGGATTCTCGGTCAGGAAAAAGCCCGCCAGCTTGAATTGCGCCTTGCCGAGGCGCGCGCGGCGGGCGGCACGATGGAAAAGGTCGACCGCATCGTCGACGAGAAAGGGCAAACCCGGTTCATTCAGTCGCGGTACATATCCATTTCGCCGATTGCGGAGTTAAGCGGAGGCGTCCTTATTAATGAGGAAGACCTTACCAATCTGATCGTCGAGCGCGAACGGCGCGAGCGGATGCTTAAACAGGTCATCGAGACGCTTGTCGCAGTCGTGGACCGGCGCGATCCTTACGCGGCCGGGCACTCGTCGCGCGTGGGGCAACTGGCGCGCGCAATTGCCAAGGAAATGGACATCGAACCGAAACTGATCGATACGGCCGAAATTGCAGGATCGTTGATGAACTTCGGCAAGGTTCTCGTATCGCGCAATATTTTGACAAAGACGACGGCGCTGTCACCCGAAGAATTGCAACGCGTCCGCGACAGCATCCTCGTCTCGGCCGATATTCTGGCGATTATAGGCTTTGAAGGGCCGGTTGTGCCGACCTTGCGTCAGGTGCTGGAGCGTTTCGACGGTTCCGGCGTTCCCGAAGGATTGCGGGGCGAAGACATTATGGTTACGGCGCGGATCGTCGCCGTGGCAAATGCCTTCGTGGCCCTTGTCAGCCCGCGCGCCCATCGTGACAGCCTTCCTTTTGCCGCCGCTCTTGAGGGCATGATGGCCGAGGCCGACAAGATTTATGACCGCCGCGTTTTGATCGCGCTTTCCAATTATATGGAAAACCGCGCGAACAAGCTTGACTGGCTGATGACGGCGAAGCAAGCTTAGGCCTGCACAATGCAGGAGGCCCGTTATGTCATCTTCCGGAACCCGGATTCGGTTTAAAGTAATTCCGCGCCGTCGCGAAGGACAAACCCCGGCGCAAGGGCTGGCGGCTGAACTGGCCGTTGATCAATTGGCACTCGCCGTTCAACAAGAGCTATCCGTTGGCGGTTTTCCCCCGTTTCCCCTGTCGCCGCACCTTGTGCCCCGGAAAGTCTCCTTGGGTAGCCGCCTTCTTGGCCTTGTGAGATAAATTTTTCTTTAATAACAATGGTTAACGGCGTCGAAAGGCGCCCCGGCAAGCTTGACGGAATGGCTTCAACCAAGCGAAGATCAGGGCCTCATTCTACGGGGGCCTGGCACATGGAACAAAAACGCGATTTCCTTGATCTAAATATTATTAATCCGAACGACCTAAAGGGCATTTTGGCAATGGCGCATGCCATGAAGAGCGATCCGGACAGACAACATGGCTACCGCAATGTCATGCCCGGCAAGAGGCTGGTGTTTATTTCCGAAAAGCCCTCGACGCGCACGCGATTTTCATTTCGTGCCGCTATCGAAGAGCTTGGCGGAACGTTCGATGCGCCGCCCAAGGATGATATTCATCTCGGCGAAAATGAAACGATTAAAGATACGGCCCGCGTTCTTTCGAACGGCCTTGTCGACGTCATCGTCCTGCGCACTTTTGAGGAAGCGAAACTTCATGAGCTGGCCAGGCACAGCAGCGTTCCCGTTGTTAACGGTCTTACGAACGAGTCGCATCCCTGCCAGGTCATGGCCGACATCATGACAATGCAGGAGCGTCTGGGCAACAACATTGAGGGTGAAAAAATCGTATGGGCAGGCGATGGCAATAACAACGTCCTTAACAGCTTGATTCACGCCGCCCCGATATTCGGGTTCGAGCTGCAGATTATTTGCCCTAGGGCATATTCTCCTCATCCCGAGATTTTGCGCGAGGCGAAGCAAAGGGGAGGCTTTGTGACGGTTTCCCATGATATCGCCGCCGCCCTATATGCTGACGTTGTGTTTACGGACGTGTGGGCATCCATGCAAGATAAGGACGAATTACAGAAAGCGTTGCGGATAAAGTTCATGTCGCCATATCAGGTCAACACCGCTTTTATGGCAATGGCGAAGCCGGATGCTTTCGTCATGCATTGCATGCCGGCCAATCGCGGCCAAGAGATAACCGACGAGGTCATGGACGGCCCGCAATCGGCCGTCTGGGATGAAGCCTTGAACCGCCTACATGTCCAAAAAGCCATTCTGCGCTGGTGTCTCAATTTGTAAAAAACGCGAACTTGTGAAATATTGTGCCCGCCATGACGCCTTCAAAGCCTTTCCCCGTCCTGATGCCTGTCTACGACCGCGCCGATTTGTGGTTCGAGAGCGGCGAGGGCGTTTGGCTTTATGACGAAAAGGGCGAACGTTATCTCGATTTCGTAGGTGGCGTCGCCGTGACCTCGTTGGGGCACGCCAATCCCCGGCTTGCGAAAACGGTGAAAGAACAGGCTGAAAAGCTTTGGACCGTTTCCAACATTTTCCATACCCGCTTGGCCGAGCGGCTGGCGCAACGGTTGGTTGATCTCTCTTTCGCCGATACGGTGTTCTTCCAGAACTCTGGCGTCGAGGCGTGGGAGTGCGGCATCAAGGTCATTCGCAAGTATTTCAGCGCCATCGGTCAGCCGCAGCGTTTTCGCGTGATCACGTTCGAGGGCTGCTTTCATGGCCGCTCGATGACGGCCATTGCCGCTTCGAAAGCCGAAAAAATGGTCAAAGGCTTCGGCCCTTTGATAGACGGTTTCGATCAGGTGAAGTGGGGCGACATCGGTGCCTTGCGCGCCGCTATAACGGATCAAACGGCGGCGATTTGCATCGAGCCGGTGCAAGGCGAGGGCGGAGTCAGGCCAGCGTCGCCTGCGTTTCTGCAAGCGCTTCGCGCGCTCTGCGACGAAAAGGGCTTGCTGCTTTATTACGACGAGATTCAATGCGGCCTCGGGCGCACGGGCAAGATGTTCGCCTATGAACATTCCGGCGTGGCGCCGGACGTGATGTGCATCGCCAAGGCGCTCGGCAACGGCTACCCGATAGGCGTTTGTATGGCGACGGCCAAAGCGGCGCAGGGAATGACCACAGGCACGCACGGCTCGACGTTCGGCGGCAATCCTCTTGCGGCGGCGGTCGGCAACGCCGTTCTGGATATCATGACCGAACCCGGCTTTTTGGAGAGCGTCGCGCGCAAAGGCGATTATCTGGGGGCGAAGCTTGACGATGCCGTCAAGCGCTATCCCAAGGTTTTTGCGGAGCGCCGGGGCGCCGGTCTTTTGCAAGGCTTGCGTTGCGTTCTGCCCTTTGCCGATGTTGCCGCTGCCCTGCGGGACG
>JAQUPC010000119.1 GCA_028716765.1 Alphaproteobacteria bacterium
GGCACCAGTTCACTGCAGCAATCGTCCGAAATGAATGTCGAAATCAAGGCTTGGGACGAGATCAAGGAAACGGTGTCGGCCATTCTCGGCGGCGTCGGAAACGCCGTCGTTGCGCCTTCGACGGGCACCATAACGGTGACGACGACTCCCGAAATCATGCGCACGGTGGCCAAATTTATCGAGGAAGAAAACAAAAGGCTGTCGCAGCAGATTGCGATCAACGTCGAAATTTACAAAATCGAGCTGGCGCAAGGGACCGATTTTAACTACGGCTTCACCGAGATTCTGCAAAACCTGTCGAAGAACATAACGAACCTGTCGTTTACGGGACCGGCCGCGGTTACGTCCATCACGAGCACGAACGCCGCCGCCGCGAACTTGTCTGTGGCGATCATAAATCCCGGCAATCACGGCTCGACGTCCAGTATCTTTAGGGCGCTCTCGACCGTGGGCGACACGACGCGTGTTGCTCAGTTCCCATTGACAACCCTCAACAACAGGCCGGTTTCGCGCCGCGTCGGCCGCGATCTGGCCTATGTCGCATCGGTTCAGAACACGACGGTATCCGGCGTGGGAGGCTCGGGCGGTTCCGTCAGCAGCACGATTACGCCGGGAACGGTGCGCGAAGGCTTTTCGCTGCAATTGACGCCGCGTCTTTTGGACGACGGGCGGATTATGTTGCAGTACTCGCTCAGCCTGACGGATTTCATAGGCTTCCAGACCTTCGGCGATATTGACTCGGCCTCTGCCAACGGCATCCAGCTGCCCGAAACGTCCAGCCGCGTTTTTGTGCAGCAATCCATGTTGAAAAGCGGATCGACTCTTGTTCTGGCCGGCTATGATGACGAGAAGACGACTATGAACGCCCAGGGCGTCGGGAACCCCTTCAACTTCCTGTTAGGCGGCGGCTCCAGCAACGAAGCCGTGCATTCGATGATGTTCATCGCCATAACGCCTCAGGTTCTCGAGGTACCGCGTCCGGAGCAGGGGTAATGGCCGGTGGTATCGTCACGATTGGCAGGCGGCAATACGCCAGCGGGCTTTACTGGGAGATCAGTTCCAGCGGCCGCATTTCCCAGGCGGCAAAAGAAGCGGCGCGCCAACCGAGCGTTTTGGCCGAATTTTATGCCGCGCGCGCTGGCACGAAAACAGGCCGGGTTCCTCAGTTTGGTTTGAGCCAGGGGGATTCCGGGCACCGCGCAGGGCTTCCCGTCCTGGCGGCGTGTCTCGCAAATCAGCAGCCCGGTTCGTGGGCGGGGGCGTTTCGTCTTCGCGAAGGCACGGCTATCGTCGTCGTGCGCGACGATCTGATTGTTCCCGACGGCGATCTGTTTTTTGCCGATGAGACCGAGGCGCGCGACCGTTTGTTGCAGGAAATGGCTCTGGGCGGGCTCCAGAAAGTCTACGCCCCCGAAACATGGGGCGTCTCGGGGGCCGACTCCATGCCCGTCGCCCTCCTACTTAACGACAGTACGGAAGTCAAACTTCACTCCGTCGCCCTATCGAAGCAAACGATAATGGTTCTCGGCGGTCTCGGGGCTGTTTTGCTGCTGTTGCTCGGCATCGGCTGGTACATTCAGCAGGAAAACGCCAAAGTAGAGGCGGCAAGACTGGCGCGGGCAGAGGCGCTTAACCGGGCCCGTGCCGAAGCCGAGAGATTGCTGCCTGGTTTCGTGCAAACGGCGCCGGAATACCCGCTTCCCGAGCGCAAATGGGAAAACAAGCCGCCTCCCCTTGACGTCATGCAGGCGTGCCGCGACGCCCTAAGCAGGGCTCCCGCAGTCGTTGCAGGCTGGAGGCTTGAAAGCGCCCATTGCGACGAAACGTCATTAAGCGAAAAATGGACCCGCACGAGCGGTTTTTCCGCGCCGCCGCCGCAATCGACCGTCAACGACAACGGCACGTCGGCTTCTTTGAGTATTACCTGGTCCCCGCTCAAACCGCGCAGCCCCGAAGCTTTAAGGGATCCCGAAGAGATTACGCGCCGTTATCTGGCGCAGAACTGGCCGGGGAGCTTGGCCCGGATGCAAGACGACCCGCCGCCGCCGCCGCCGCCGGACTTTAAAGGCGCATGGAATCCGCCCCCGCCTCCCTGGATTAAGCGTTCCTTTACTCTTTCGATGCCAGTATTGCCTTGGACCTTGCCGGTGTTTTTTGCGGACTTGCCGGGGGTTGTTGTTAACGCGCTTTCTCTCAGTTCAAGCGGGATGAACAGCACATGGACAATCGACGGGGTGATCTATGAAAATCGCCATTAAAACAGGCTTGTTTCTTCTTGCTGCGCTTGGCGCGTCCGGCGTTTCGCCGGCCAGTGCGCAGCTGCTTGCCCAGGATTTGGCCGTAGCCTCCGTGGGAGCAGCCGGTGCCGCACAAGTCGCGGCTCAAGGCCATGCCGTGGGCGCGCAGGCCCAAGCCGTCAACAAAGCTGAAAATGATACACTCGCCGACATATCGAAGCTTCAGCAAGGCCAGCAAAATCCCCACGCTCAAGAATCCGCGGGATCCTTGCCCAAAATCGAAACGCCCCAAATGGCGGCATTAGCGTTGCCTTCCAATTCTCCTCCGGTTCTCGACGCGGGAAAAGGAAAGGGAGGAAAGGACGATTTGGCAGGCGGTAAAGTTCCCGATTCCGTCAAAGGCGTAATCAAGCGGCTCAATATGGCAACGGAAAACGTGACGCTTGAGGATTTGAACTCGGCGCGGGAGGCCGTGGCCAAGCTCGATATTCTGATCGACATTGAAAAAAGGCTGACCGATCTTGCGGCGCTTCGTCAGGAACGGGAAGAAAAGTCGTTGGCTACTGCCTTGCCCGCGAGCGCTTTAGGCATGCGCGGGGGCCCGTCGCTTCCCGCGAGCGTCCCGGCGCCGACGCCGGGCTATTCGTCCCAGCAGGCCGCGCCGCCGCCGGTCTTTACACCGCCTGCGGCCCCGATCGAGGTTCAAAGGATTTCCGGATCCGGAGGGCATTACACGGCGCTTGTCAAAGCCGGCGAAGGAAAGCCGACACTTGTGCATGAAGGCGACAAAGCGCCGGACGGCAGCATTGTGGAAAGCATTACCGTCCGCGGCGTCACGTTCCTGAAAGACAAAAAGTCGCGCACGGTTCAAGTGAAGGATATCGCCGTTGTCTACAATGGCCGATAAAGAGTTTTTGCACCACAACACCGGTTGTCGACTTGCCCAATTTTCTTTCGGATTTGAACGACAAACTTGGCACCGTTTTGCACGGCAAAACGGAACCGCCCGGGCCGAAAACATCCGCGCAAAATCCATCGCCGGCTAAAAAGGCCGGTCCCCCTCCTTCAAATGCGCCCCGGCCAAAAACGGCCGATAATCCCCCGGCTCCCGTAAAAGCGCCTAGTCCCGCCGGGGCAGGCGTGCCTGCGCCTGCCAGAAAAAAAGACGATTCCGAAGCTCCGGTCGTGGCCGAGAGTTTCGCGCCAAGCCAAACGCCGCCTTCTCCCGAACAGGATATTAAATTCGAGGATGAACGCTCTCTGGCGCAAAGCGGCGGGCTTACGTTTTCCGGCGAACTGCTTACGGCGGAAGGCGGCGCGCTTAAGGTTCCGGAAGAATCCCGCAATCTTTGCGCCTTGTTCGACAATGGCCTCTGGCTTGTCAGCGCCTCGCACCGCCACTCGCCGTTGGTCACGTCCGTAGCCCAGCTGGCCAAGCGAACAGGCTATCATCTGGACGAACCGCGTTACGTTACGCCCAATATCATCCGCCAGGCCTATACCTACTCTAACCGTCTCTTGGTCACCTCGAAGCTTGACGAGAACGCCGTTCGCCGCCGCATCTCGAATGTTCTCGACCGCGCCGTCGAAATAGGAGCGAACGACATTCATATCGACGCCAGCGACGGCCGCACCCGCGTCGAGTTCCGCATCGACGGAGCCTTGCGCCTTTGGGAGACGTGGACCCAGAAGGAAGGCGAGTTCGTGCTGTCGTCGGTCTATTCGCATTCGGTAGGACAGTCGGGGGCGACGGCCAATTGGCAGGAGCCTCAGGCCGCGATGCTGACGTCCGAAATACAAGGCAAGGATTCGCTTCCCTTGCCCAAGGGCGTGATCAGCGTACGCTGCCAGTGGGTGCCTCTGGCCAACGGCCGTTATCTCGACATGCGGCTGGGGTACGACTCGGCGTACTTGTTCGGCGAAAATTTCATCATGGCCGACATCGATTCGCTCGGCTTTTCGCAGGAGCAGTTAAAGGTCGTCCAAAGCCTGCGGCAATTGCCGGGCGGCATGCGCGTCTTCGCCGGGCCCGTCAATCAGGGCAAGACGACCACGCTCCGCATGACGCTCAACCGGCGCATGGCCGAGACCAACATGCAGCTTAACTGCCTTTTGATCGAAGACCCTCCGGAAGGCGGCGTCATAGGCGCGCGGCAGGTCGGCGTTTCGTCTTCGGTCAAGGACGAGCAGCGCGAGAAATCCTTTGTCGAGATCATGCGCTGCGCGCTGCGCCTCGATCCCGACATCGTCATGCTGGGCGAAGTGCGCGACGTTCAAACGGCCAAATTCGCCTTCCGTCTGGCGCTGACCGGACGGCAGGTTTACACCACGACCCACGTCTATTCGGCTCTGGCCATTCCGCAGCGCCTAAGGGACATCGGGATCGAGCCTTATCTTGTGTACGACCAGCATCTTCTCCGGGGCATGATCTGTCAGCGTTTGTTGCGCGGCTTGTGCCCGAAATGCCGGATCCCGATAGCCCAGGCTCCGGCGGAACTCGGGCCCATTTACAAGGATGTCTTGCGCCGGACGCGCGCGGGGCTTGCCCTTATGGACGCGGCGCGGGGCCGCACGGGCACGGACGGAACGGTTTATGACCGGCTCGCCGAGCCGGACATGCGTCAGGTCTACGTGGCCAACCCCGAAGGCTGCCAGCATTGCTTCAAGGGGCGGTCCGGCCGGACGGTGTGCGCGGAAGTTATCGAAACCGACCAGAAACTTATGGAACTCCTGCAGGACAACAGATTGGAAGATGCCAGCCAATATTGGCTGTCGCCGCAGGGCATGAACGGCGTTACCATGCTTTGGCACGCGCTGGAGAAAGTCCGCAGGGGCGAAGTGTCGCCGCCCGACGCCGAATTCGACGTCGGGCCGTTGGCGAAGGAACGGGATATTATTGAAGTCGAGCAGCGATTGGGGGCGATCATATGAATCTGGAAAATGTAAACCTTAACGATCTGGAGCACTCGCTGACGCAGTTCCAGTTACGCCATAACCGCCGGCAAAGATTCCGCATCTACCGCAAGCTGGAAGGCATGCTGCGCATGAACGAGGCGCTTTCGCGCTGCCTTGACCGTTTGTATCAAAACGCCTCCGAAATGGGGAAATATCCCACCCGTCCCGCCGCGATGGCCCTGCGCGAATGGTTCCTCAAGGACAGGGCGGGCGTCAGTTTGTCCGAGGCTATGGACGGCTGGGTTCCGGCGTCCGAGCTTTACATGATCCGGGCGGGCGAGGAATCGGGCACGATGGCCAAGGCCTTCGCGTCGATTCAGGCGATGGGCGAGCGCGCCAAGGAAATGAAAGCGGCCGTGATGTACGCGATCGCCTATCCCATTTTCATGATGATCCTGCTGTCGTTCGTTTTGTGGATGTTCGGCGTTCAGCTGATCCAGAACATGCGCAAAACGGCGCCGCCCAAGGTCATGGAAGCCATGAGCAGCGTCGCGGCCGTTTCGGATTTCATCGCCAATTGGGGCATCGTCACGGTCATCGTTATTGTCGCCTTTTTTGCTTTTGTGACGGTGACGCTGCCGGTGTGGCGCGGGCCCATGCGCGTGAAATTCGACATGTTTCCGCCGTGGTCGTGGTACCGCGTTCTGCAGGGGAGCAGCTTTTTGCTCGGCCTGTCGGCTCTTTTAGGGGCGCAGGTGCCCTTGAAACGCGCGCTCGAGATTCTCGAGGAACAGGCCACGCCCTGGCTCAAGGAGCGCATCTACGCCGCCCGGCAGGAAGTCTTGCGCGGGCGCAATCTCGGCGAAGCCCTCCGGTACGGG
>JAQUPC010000120.1 GCA_028716765.1 Alphaproteobacteria bacterium
CGACAAGCGGCGAGAACGGGTCGGCGAATCCGAAGTCATGAACATCATCGGCGACGTGAAGGGCCGCACGTGCCTGTTGCTGGACGATATCGTGGACAGCGCCGGCACGCTTTGCAACGCGTCCGTGGCCCTGCTTGATAAAGGCGCAAAGGCGGTTTCCGCCTACTGCACGCACGGCGTTTTGTCCGGCAAGGCGGTCGAACGTATCGCGGCCTCGCCGTTGGAGTACATAACCGTTACGGACTCCATACCGGCCACCGAAGCCGTCGCCGCATGCAAAAAAATAAGGTATTTGAGCGTTGCGCCGCTTCTGGCCGAAGCCGTCGAACGCATCAGCCACGAACGCTCGGTCTCGAGCCTGTTTGGCTAATTAACGCTGTATCGCTTTGATCAAAAGGCTTAATCCATAAGCCGCAATATTTAGGTTGATGCCCTTTTCATAACATTGTAGGAAACACCCGCGCCAGCACCCCTGGAGGCTGGCCCATAAGTTAACCATTAGGAGCAGAACATGACGCAAGAAGTAATAACGCTTGCGGCTGTAATGCGTGATCGCGCCGGCAAGGGGGCCGCTCACGTCATTCGCCGCGCAGGAAGCATTCCCGCTGTCATCTATGGCGACAAAAAACCGCCGATGACGATCACTATGAGCCTGAATCTGGCTGAGCGCCATGTGCACAAGACCAGCTTCTTCACCAACCTTTTCGATATCGAGGTCGATGGCAAAAAGCACCGCGTGTTGCCGCGGGATGCCCAGTTCGACCCGGTCTCCGACCGCCCCCTGCACATCGACTTCCTGCGCGTATCGCCGAAGACGAAGGTTCGCGTGGCGATCCCGGTTCAGTTCATCAACGCCGACAAGTCGCCGGGTATCAAGCGCGGCGGCACACTGAACGTCGTGCACCACGAAATCGAAGTCACGTGCGCCCCCGACAAGATCCCGGCGAAGTTCGAAGTCAGCCTTGAAGGCTTGCAGATCGGCGACGCCGTGCACATGAGCGTCATCAAGATGCCCGAAGGTGTCAAGCCGACGTCCGGGGAAAAGGGTTACACGATCGCCTCGATCGCCGTCCCGTCCAGCGTCCGTTCGGAAGCAGCGGACGCAGCAGCGGCCTCCGCCGCGGCAGCTGCAGCCCCGGCTGCGGAAGCGGCTCCGGCGGCTGGCGCCAAAGCAGCGGCTCCGGCAGCGGGCGACAAGGCGGCGGCGGCTCCGGCTGCAGGCGCCAAACCGGCAGCTGGCGCCAAGCCCGCAGCCGGCGGCAAGAAGTAAACCCTTTGGGTTTTATGCAAAGGCAGTTTACGATCAAGCAGAATCCCTCTCCCCTTGGGGAGAGGAAGCGAAAACTTTGGCTTGCGTAAGCAAGTCATTAGTTTTCGCAGGTGAGGGGTCAACTTTTACATACCCCTCCCCTAACCCCTCCCTCAAGGGGAGGGGGATTCTACAGTGCTTGCGTATGAGGAAATTATGGCTCACCCCAAACATCTTATCGTCGGACTCGGTAATCCCGGGCCCGAATATGCGAACACGCGCCACAACGCCGGCGCTATGGCCGTGGACGCGATTGCGTCTACCGTCCGCGCCCCGCCGTGGCAACGCAAGTTCAAAAGCAAAATCACAACGGCCAATCTCGACGGGCAAGCTTTCCTGCTTATCAAGCCGAAGACGTTTATGAACCTGTCCGGCGAGGCCGTTGGCGACGCGATGCGCTTTTACAAGCTCGCCCCCGCCAACGTGATCGTGTTTCATGACGAAGTCGACCTTCCGCCCGGAAAAGTGAAGGTCAAGCAAGGCGGCGGCCATGCAGGGCATAACGGCCTGAAATCCGTCGACGCGCACATCGGTCCGGATTACTGGCGCGTGCGGATCGGCGTCGGCCATCCCGGCAATCCCGACGCGGTGGCCGATTATGTGCTGCACGATTTTGCCAAGGCCGACAAAGTCTGGCTGGAACCTCTACTCAAGAATATCGCGGAATATTTTCCCCTCCTCCTGCAGGGCAAGAGGGAAGAATTCATCCGCCGGTTGAATAGTTAGCCCCTCTCCCCTTGAGGGAGAGGAAGCAAAAACTTGGGTTTGCGAAAGCAAGCCCTTAGTTTTTGCAGGTGAGGGGGTTTCTTTATTTAACGCTCCTCAAAATTGTAAGCCTATTTCAATCCCCCACAACTTGATCTGATTATACCGTAAGCAACCTGAGTAAATCTTCCGGCTCTCCGGCCAGGACCGTAGCTCCCGCCTCCGTCAATTCTTCACGCGAGCCATAGCCCCAGCAAACGCCGACGCCCTTAACGCCGTTCTTTTTCGCCCCGAGGATATCGAACTTCCTGTCGCCGATCATGACCGTCTCCTGCGGCGAGAGTTTTTCTTCTTCAAGCACATACGCAATCAGCTCGCCCTTGTCGCCCCGCGTTCCGTCAAGTTCCGCGCCGTAAACTTTGGCGAAAAAGCCGTGCATGGAAAAATGCCGGACGATCTTTTCGGAAATTGCCGTCGGCTTCGACGTAACGACCATGAGCCGCCTGCCCCCTTGCCAAAGCCGCCCAAGCACATCCGGTATGGCCGGATAAGGCTTGTTTTCGGTCACGCCTTTTTCTTCGGCAATATAGCGCCGCCGGTATATACGAACCGCCTGCTCGACCAGATCGGGATCGTCCGTTTGCAGCAGATTCATGAAATTCTGCCTCAGCGGCGGCCCTATGCAGGCGGTTAACGCCTCCGGGGCGGGCGCGGCCCTGCCCAATCGCTCCAGCGCATAGACAAGGCTCTTCGTAATGCCCTCTTTGGGGTCGGTCAGGGTGCCGTCCAGGTCGAAAAGCACGGTTTTGCAGTCTTGTATTGCCGCCATTGCCAATAGCTTTTATCATGTTCCCATGAAGACGACACGCTATTTTCGCTATGGGGCCCTCTCCCCTTGGGGAGAGGAAGCAAAAACCTGGCGTTACAACTTGTCCGCCGAACCCCGGACTTGATCCGGGGGAGGGCGGACGTAACGCCTTGGTTTTTGCAGGTGAGGGGTCAACTTTTTACATACCCCGCCCCTAACCCCTCCCCAAGGGGAGGGGGACTTTACGGCTATTGCTGAATAGTCAGTTCATCAGTCCGATGGTATTAAAGACAGACGGAACGATTCACAACGCCTTCCCCGATCGCACTTTCAAGAGGAACTGAACAATGAAGATCAGATATTACGCCGAGACGGACAGTCTCTACATCGAACTTCTGCCACAGCCCGGCACCGATGTTGCCGTCGTTGGCGACCATATTCGCATTGATACGGATGCCAAAGGCCGCGCCGTAGGCATAGATATCGACAACGCCAGCAAATATTATGACGTAAATAATCTCGAGGCTAGCGGCATCCCCGCCATCCGCGTACTGGCCTCTTCCCGGCCTGCTGCCGGAACACAATAACTCTCCGAAAGATAGAAAATCATGGGTTTTAATTGCGGCATCGTGGGATTGCCGAACGTCGGTAAATCGACGCTGTTCAACGCGCTGACGGCGACGGCAGCGGCGCAAGCCGCCAACTATCCTTTCTGCACCATCGAGCCGAACGTGGGCCGCGTAAGCGTGCCGGACGCGCGGCTGGACAAGCTTGCGGTCATCGCCAAGTCGGCCAAAACCGTGCCGACGCAGCTTGAGTTCGTGGACATCGCCGGGCTCGTGCGCGGCGCGTCCAGGGGCGAAGGCCTCGGCAACCAGTTTCTGGCCAACATCCGCGAGGTGGACGCCATCATCCATCTGCTGCGTTGTTTCGAGGACGGCGACGTCACCCACGTCGAAGGCTCCATCGACCCGTTGCGCGACGCCGAAGTGGTGGAAACCGAGCTTATGATCGCGGACATGGAAAGCCTCGAAAAGCGCCTGAACAGCGCCCAGAAAAAAGCCAAGAGCAACGATGCCGAGGCCAAGGAACAGATCGCCGTGATGGAGCCTGCCCTCGCCGCGCTTCAGGCCGGAAAGCCCGCGCGAACGATCCTGCCCGCGCTTTCGCCTGAACAACGGAAAATCTTCAAGCAGTTGCAACTCATCACCGCCAAGCCTGTGCTTTACGTCGCCAACGTCGGCGAAAGCGACGCGGCGGCCGGCAACGCGTTTGCCGAAAAGGTAGCAGCCAAGGCCAAATCCGAAGGCGCGGAAAGCGTCGTGATCGCCGCCGCCATCGAGGCCGAAGTCGCCGTGCTCCCGAGCGAAGATGATAAAAAAGAGTTTCTGGATTCACTCGGTCTTAACGAGCCCGGCCTTAACCGCGTTATCCGCGCGGGCTACAAACTGCTAGACCTTCTGACCTTTTTCACGGTCGGCCCCAAGGAAGCGCGCGCATGGACCGTGCGGCGCGGCGCGACAGCCCCCGAAGCGGCGGGCGTGATCCATACCGATTTCGAGCGCGGCTTCATCAAGGCCGAAACCATCGATTACGCCAGCTACATTGCCTTTAACGGCGAATCCGGCGCGCGCGAAGCGGGCAAGTTGCGCATGGAAGGCAAAGACTATATCGTCAAGGACGGCGATATCTTTCACTTCAGGTTTAATGTTTGACGCTATGACGAGAACCTCCTGTTCCTGCGGTAACGAAATCGATCCGGGCGGAGCCGCCGACTGGCCTCTTGAAACCCTTAAAGAGGCGCTTCGCGATGCCCTTCGGCCGAAAAAGTCATACTGCATGATCGGCTCGTTGCACGTAAGCACTTCGCCGATGGACGGGGCCGGAATAATCTTTGACAGCAGCGATGATCCGGAGTTCCGCAACAGGTTCAACACCGCCCTGCTTGAGATGCTGGCATCTATCGATCTTACGGAAAAAGGGGCAGCGAAAGAGGACGTCTTTTATACTGCCGAATTGATCACTGCGGTTGCGTGGTTCCTCGTCCCGGATGCAGGCGATAAGATCAAGGACAAGATTCTCTCAAGAAAATATATGAACATACCTGAAATTCCCTATGCCTTGCCCGCGATAGCGCCTGATCTTCATTATATTCTTTTGCATGCTCTTCTGGATTATCCGGATATACGGAACATCCCTGTATATGAAACATTCTTTTCGGAACGGAACGGGCGCTACGCCAACATGTGCTATCGCGGTTTATGGGAAAGCGATTACGAATACGGCATCCAATATCTGCCCCGTCTTGCTGCGTTCTATTTGGAAAATACGGAAATGCCCGGTAAATTTTCCGTTGAGTTCGGATTTTTTCTGGACAAGCACTTTTCCGCCTTTTGGGGAAATGGTCTGGACCGCATAAAACAGAACTGCCAAAATAAAGAAATCTATGCGTTGATACATGATGAACTTAACCGGTTCAGGCAAACAATCCCTGAATTAGGCACAACGCGAAACACGCCCCAAAGCTCTTTTCCGCCATTAACCCCTAACCCGTAGCCTCTAACCATGTCCGGACATTCCCACGCCAAAACCGTTGCCGGCGGCGATATCTTTCACTTCAGGTTTAATGTTTAAGCGTCCAAACCCCTGACGTTTACAAGCGCACCTTTGGGTTTTTGTTCGGGCCTGTAAGGCGCAACGCTCTTTCTTGCTTCGGCAATTCTGTTCTTGAAGTCGGCATAGGTCAAATCCCGAACGTTGCGAACGAAACATTTGTAAAGATCCTGAGCGACCATCCCCTTATGTTGGCCTTCGAATTTTTCCACCGTGGTGCCCGGATAATCAAAATGGTAGCCAAGCCCCTCAAGACTTCTATCCGCCTCCACCTCGTTGTCCCTGGCTAAATGACAGCCACAGCTGTTGATATCGTCCGGAGTATAACGGCCTATACAGACATCGCGTATGAAGCTTCCGGTGGCTTCATCGGCAATAACACTCATGCGCAAAGGAACGGTGCTTGCCTGGCGCCTCGTCACACGCTCGCAAAAACTACGATTAAGAGC
>JAQUPC010000121.1 GCA_028716765.1 Alphaproteobacteria bacterium
GCATATGTTGGACGACAACACCGGCGTTGCTATCTGTGCTCTCGTAACAGGTAATGCGGATCCCCATATAACTTGTGCTGCTTCTGTTGCTCTTGGCCAAGGCGGCTGCAAGTGGAAGTCGATGTCAGGCGGCGGCGGTTGTAATACCGGATGCACCGTTGATCCTCCCGTCTACACTTCCTATGGCGCCACCCCCCTGGTTGGTGTTGGCAGTGGCACCATCTATCCCTGTGGGTTTGTGGCGGGTACTATCACTGGGGGAGGCACTCCTGCTGGTTCGGAATGCAGCGGTGGCCAATCTCTTTTCCAGTGCTTGAACGGGGTTTGGTGGACGCTTTATAGCGTGCCGTGGTCTTGCAGCCCGCTTCCGGGGTAAACGAGCGTTAACTTTAGAGCTTATTGTCTCTTAGGAGGTTAGAACGGCTGGCTTTCAGGGCGCGAAAGCCCTTGCCTCTATTGCCTTGACCGGCCACAATAATTTTAAGCTTTCTCTTTGACGATTCGCGCCGGACGTATTAGGCTACGATTCATCTTTCACAGCTTTTCCCGTAGGAGCCGATGACCGAAACCACCGTCACCCGCGCCCAGCTTGCTGAAGCTGTCTATCAGGAAGTTGGCCTGTCCCGGAATGACTCGGCCCAACTGGTCGATGTTATTCTTGAAGAAATCAGCAAAGCCCTCGTAAAGGACGAGATGGTCAAGCTGTCCTCGTTCGGCAGCTTCCAGGTCCGCAGCAAGGCGCAACGCATCGGCCGCAACCCCAAAACGGGCGAGGAAGTTCCCATATTGCCGCGCCGCGTTCTGGTGTTCAGGGCGAGCCACGTTCTAAAAGACAAGATCAACAGGGCACAATCCGCAACGGGAACCCAGAGCCAGACAGGTGGCGCATGAGCACGGATTTTCAGGCAACGTCCAATCCCTCCGCCTCCCTTATGAGCGCGAAGGCTACCGAGATGAAAGCGCCCGGCGCGTTCCGGACGATAAGCGAAGTGGCCGCCAATCTGGACGTGCCCCAGCACGTTCTGCGTTTTTGGGAAAGCAAGTTTCAGCAGGTGCGCCCGCTTAAGCGCGGCGGCGGCCGCCGTTACTACAGGCCGGAAGACGTCGCGCTGCTGACCAGCATCAAGGATCTGCTCTACAATCAAGGCTTTACCATTCGCGGCGTGCAAAAGCTTTTGCGCGAAAACGGACGCTTTCCGCTCGTCAGGCCTTCGGCGGGCGAGGCGCAGCATGCGCCCGTAATGACCCGTTCGGTGCCGGAAGCCGGCCGGAGCGTTACGCTTTCGGGCTCCGCGCGCCGCGAGGTCGAGGGCGTTTTGAGCGAACTTAAGGCTCTGCGCGAGCTTTTGCGCCAGACGGGCGTTTAGTTAAAATATCAAAATTACAATTCGTTGCTTTGCGGCTTTCGGCTGACTATAGTGCCGCACCCGGCGGGCTTTACCCGGCCCGTTTAAGACGATGTATCGGAGCATAGCGCAGCCTGGTAGCGCACCTGTCTGGGGGACAGGGGGTCGTGGGTTCAAATCCCGCTGCTCCGACCATTTATGAAAAGGCCCCATATGGGGCCTTTTTCATAAATAGGCTGTGAGTGTCCGGGTTTGAACCCACGACGAACAAATAAAGTGGGTTCATGACCCCCGCCCGAAGCTTTCCGCCTATTGCAAACAAATCAGCGCGAATTCTGATCCTCGGCAGCATACCGGGCAAGGCGTCGCTTGCGGCGGGGCAGTATTACGCGCATCCGCATAATCTGTTTTGGCCGATCATGGGCGGAATTATCGGCGCAAGCCTGATGCGCCTTATGAACAAAGGGCCGGGGCGCTTAAGGCGAGCGACATCGCGTTGTGGGATGTTTTGAAATCCTGCCGCCGGACCGGAAGCCTTGATTCCGGCACTGACGAGAACTCGGTCAAACCGAACGATTTTAAGGCCTTTTTTCGCAAACATCCGCATATAACGCATGTGTTCTTTAACGGCGGGAACGCGGAAAGATATTTCATGAAATACGTTTTGCCATTGCCCGGAAGCCGTGAAAAATCGCTGCAATACACGCGCCTTCCGTCCACGAGCCTGGCCAACGCTTCAAGGAGCCCGCCAAGTAAAGGGACGCTTTAAGCTGCTGCGATCAATAAAAAATTGAAGAGACTTGTTAAGGGGAGCCTTAACCACAATGTGGCGTTGTGCCAGTGTAGTATTTCAGATTACTGCCGACGGGGCAGACGGAATACGGCGTCACAGTTCCTGTCGAGGGCGTTCCTCCGGCACAGAGAAAGGCCTCGCCTATTCCATAACAACCAGCGTCCCAACCCGATCCTCCTATCGCGCTGTAAGGCAGTGGACCGCTCATGCCGTAATGTCCGGTGCCGTCGACCGATCCGCAGTAACCCCATACGCCAAGATCTTTCACAACGGTAAATCCGTTATTGCAAGGCCCTTGAGTGCCCATTGTGACCAGAGCGGGGCATAGAGGGGCGCCATAGTAGGGATTAAAATAACAATAATAAGTGTAAGAGGCCATCCCTCCCGTCATCGTTTTCCATTTACAGCCGTCCATATTGTCGGAGCATTTTGCAGCTCCGTTTCCAGTCTTGAGAGCGCATATGACGAGACTGTCATTGTTGTTCGACATGTGAGTCGCGCCAAGCGTGTAACAATCGTCCTCCGGCTCAAAGGTATCCGCCGGTGGAGTCGCCAAAGCGGGAAACGACAGGCTGGCGAGAACCAAAGCGGTGAGAACAAGGCGAAAGCGCATGATCGACTCCTGCGAGATAAGGAACGGTTGTATATACTTTTCAAGTATGAATAAAGGCTTAACCGGGAGGTAAAAACAAAAGTAACCTAATAAAAACAAGGCTTTTCAAGAATACATGGCCGGAGCATAGTGTTATACCATTGTGACGGGGAGTCACTTTATGTTCGAATATATCTTCGTTTATATCACGGCGGCTTCACAGGAAGAGGCCTCAAAAATCGCGCGTGCGCTGGTTGAGGACGAGCTGGCGGCGTGCGCCAACATCATCCCCGGCATGCATAGTATCTATCGCCATGAGGGCGAAGTGAAAGAGGCGGACGAGGTTGTCATGATCGTCAAGACCCGTGCGGATTTGTTCGAGCATCTTACGGAGCGGGTGAAGCGCTTGCACTCCTATTCCTGCCCGTGCATTGTGGCTTTGCCCTTGGTGGACGGCTCGCCCGATTATCTGCAGTGGATCGAAGATTCCACGTTGCCGGAAGATCTGGAAGATTAAGCGCTTCGCCCCTTGGAGAAACGAGGAGAAAAAGATGGATTTATCGCTGGCCGCTTATCTCGATCAATCCGCCGACGCCATAAGCGCCACGGTGGCGCACGTGCCGGAAGCCAGCATGACGTGCGCCGTCGATATGTGCGTCACGGCCTTGAAGAACGGCAAGACGATTTTGGTTTGCGGCAACGGCGGTTCGGCCTCCGACGCCATGCACATCGCGGGCGAGTTCGTGGGGCGCTTTTTGAAGAACCGCAAGGCCTTTCGCTGCATTTGCCTTTCGGACAATCCGGCGGTGTTGACGGCGTGGGCGAACGATTTTGATTTCGCCACCGTTTATTCGCGGCAGGTGGAGGCCTATGGCGAAGCGGGCGGCGTTCTGATCGCCATCACTACGAGCGGCAACTCGCCGAACGTCCTGAACGCGGCGCAAAAGGCGAAAGAGATGGGACTCGGCGTCATCGGCTTGACGGGCGAAGGCGGCGGCAAGCTGGCGGCGCATTGCGACGTCTTGCTCGACGCGCCCAGCAATCAAACGCCGCTCGTCCAACAGGTTCACGTTTGCCTTTACCACTATCTTTGCGCCGTGGTCGAAACGCGGATGGCGGGGTAATTCCTGCGGGGAGTATAATGGCGCTTGCCTATAACAACGGCTCTTTCGTCGAAAAGAACACGATTACGATCAGCCTCGCCGATTTCGGGTTCAGCCGCGGGCTCGCCTTTTTCGAGACGATGCGCGTCTACGGCGGCGCGCCGTTTCATATGGCGGATCATCTGCTGCGCCTGCAAAAAGGCGCGGAGCAACTGGGCCTTTCGTTGCCGCTTACGCTGCCGGATATTGAAGCCGTCGTTCACCGGATATGCGCGCACAATAAATTCCCTCACAGCACCGTGAAGTTTTACTTTACGGCAGGCGAGGCCCGTCTTTCGCCGTACAGCCTCGGCGGCGATCACGATTTCACACCGCATCTTATCGTCGTCGAAGACGAAATGAAGCCCGATCATCCCGACGCGCCTTTCGGACTGGAGTTTTACAAGCGCGGCCAGCGCATAAAAACCGTGCCGCATGAACGGGCTTTGCCGAAGGTCAAGTCGATCAGTTATTTGCAGGCCTACTATGCCGCGCGCGAGGCCGGGCCGGAATGGGACGACATCCTGTTCACGCACCGCGACGGTTATGTGACGGAGGCGACGCGCGCCAATTTTTTCTGCGTCATCGACGGCGTTTTATCCACGCCGTTCGAAAACATTCTGGACGGCGTGACACGCAAGGTCGTTCTGGAAATCGCGGAAGATGAGGGCATCCCTGTCGCCGAATGCCGCCTTATGCCTGCCGATCTCGCCACAGCCACCGAGGCTTTCACGTCCGGCAGCCCGATTGAAATGGTTCCCGCCCGGAAGATCGACGATCACATTCTGCCCACGACGATGGACGGCCCGGTTTTCAGGCAATTGCGCAAGGCCTTCACGGCCAAGATCGAGGAGTCCTGCCGGGTTTTTTCGCGATAAACTCAGCAAGGTCAGGAGCATCTAATAATAAATAAAAGTCCTCTACCCCGAGAGGGGGAGAGGAAGCAAAATCTTGGCGTTACGGCTTGTCCGCCGAAGCCCAAGGGGCGAAGGCGGAAGTAACGCCCTAGATTTTGCAGGTGAGGGGGAGTCCTGCCATTGACCCCTCCCCGTCCGTCACTCACTCGATGCACCGTCCGTGCTTAATCGGGCGAAGTCGGTTCTTCGAGTGAGTGACAGACGACCCTCCCGCAAGGGGAGGGTGATTATATATTACTCGCTGAATAATCAGGTCTAATTGCCGTCCGGGGGGGGGTCGCGCCAGCTTGTGAGCCAGCGGTTGAATTCGGACGCCGGCATGGGTCTGGCCATATAGAAGCCCTGGGCGTAATCGCAATTCCGGAAAGCGAGAAGGCGCCAAACATGCACGTCCTCGACGCCTTCGGCGATGACCTTGAGCCCGAGATTGTGCCCGAGATCGATGATCGAGTTGACGATCACGGCGCAATCCTTGTTGTTGGCCATATCGATCACGAAGCTCTTGTCGATCTTCATTTCGCTGAACGGCATGCGCTGGAGTTCGCGCAACGAGGAATGGCCGGTCCCGAAATCGTCGATCGACACGCCGATGTTGCGAATTCGCATGCGCAGGAGAACGTCCATCGTGCGCGTAACGTCGCGCATGGCTTCGGTTTCGGTGACTTCAAGCACCAGCCGTTCCGGCGGCAAATGATGCTTCTGGCACATTTCCGCGAGGCGGTCGGGAAGGCTTAACTCAAGAAGCGACGAAGCGGTGATGTTCACAGAAATCGTCAACGTCTCGCCAAGCTGATGCCATTTCGCGGCTTGTTGAATGGCCGTCTCCAGAACGTGCTCGGTCATGGGCTGCATCAACCCTTCGGCCACGATGTGTTCCAGAAACTCGGCGGGAGGCAAAACGCCACGCGTCGGATGGGCCCAGCGGATAAGAGCCTCGGCGCCCTTGACGCGCCGCGTCGCGATCTCGATGATCGGCTGGTAGTAGAGAATAAGCTGACCGAGCGCCAGAGCGTGGGCGAGGTCCGTGCTGACCGTATGCTTGTCGCTGCCGGACATTTGATCGAGCGCGTTGCGGATAGAACTGA
>JAQUPC010000122.1 GCA_028716765.1 Alphaproteobacteria bacterium
AAAAGCGTTGCAAAAAGAGCGCAGCCGTTATGGCTCCGGCATAAGCCGACGTATCGCAGCTGACCATGTCAGCCGTTTTGCTGTCGAGCATCGAATCGTAAGCTTCGTGCAAAGGCAGCCGCCACAACAGATCTTCCATTTCCTTCCCTGCGTCTAAAAGTTCTGCGGCGAGCTTGTCGTCGTTCGCGAAGAGCGCGGAAATCTCCGTGCCCACCGCCGAACGCGCCGCGCCCGTCAGCGTCGAGAAGTCTACGGTCAGATCAGGCTTTTCGCTTGCCGCTTCGGCAAGGGCTTCGGCCAATACAAGACGGCCTTCGGCGTCCGTGTTGGTAATCTCGACCGTAAGGCCGTTTCGCATTTTGATAACGTCAAGCGGGCGAAAAGCATTGCCCGCCACGACGTTATCCACCGCCGGGATCAAAAGCCTGAGGCGCACGGGAAGTTTGCTTCCCATCACCATCATGGCGGTGCCGAGCGCGACGGCCGCTCCCCCCATGTCTTTCTTCATAAGCAGCATGGCGGAAGGCGGCTTTAAATCGAGCCCGCCCGAGTCGAAACACACGCCCTTGCCGATCAGCGTGACGCGCGGATGTTTGGGATCGCCCCACGTGAGATCGATAAGGCGCGGCGCACGCGGACTGGCGCGGCCGACGGCGTGAATGCCGGGATAGTTCTTTTTAAGCAAATCGTCACCGGCAATCTGCGCAACCTTCGCCCCGAACTTCTTGCCCACGCCCACGACGGCCTCGGCCAGTTGCGCCGGCCCCATATCTTCCGAAGGCGTATTGATAAGGTCGCGCGTGAAGGCGATGGCCTCGGCCATCCGGTAAACCCTGTCGAAATCGATCGCGGCCGCAACCGCAAGCTTCGAAGGATCAGCTTCGTTCTTCTTGTACCTCGAGTAACGGTAGGCGCCGAGCAACCAGCCGAGCGCCAACCTTTCCTGATCGGCCGCCGCCGCATCGCCTTCAAGACGATAAACGCCTTTCGGCAACGCGCACGGCAGGCCTGCCAGATCCCAAAGGCTTGCAGGCTCGGAAAGCACCGCAAGAACCCGCGCGGCTTTCCCCTTCGCGTCGGGAATGACGCAAAAACTGGCTGGCTTTGCGCTAAAGCCCAAAGTCTTTAGCCAGTTCGCGACGCGTAGCGGTTGCCGCTTAAGCCAGCCCCTGTACGCCTTCGCGGTCAGAAGCGTTATGGGCACGGCCTGACGCGGCGCGCGCGGCAAAAGAATGTTTTTCATGACAAACCCCTTTGACGGTTGCAGCGGACAGCCTAACGCACAGAACGGCTGCACATAATATCAACGCCCGCGCTTCCCGTGACGTAGCAATAACTCACCTCGCCCGTAACGGTGTCGATGCGGAACACCCCGGCGTTCGCCGCCGTATTGCTGTGCTGCCTGAGCTGAAACGGCCCGTTCGCCAAGGCGGCGGCGGGCTGGATGGCGTTCGCGATAAACAGGCTGACGGCGATCAGTAAAGCGCCCGTCAGAATGGCTTGAGCTTGCGACATAGCAAATCCTCCAAAAATGATGAATGGGCAGGAATCGTCCCGCTCCGCATTGTGCCGGATAAAACATGCGCGCGGCAAGCGCTGGGAATTTGTTAAGAATTGCGCAGCTATAGTTCTTCGCCATGACCGATCACCCTTCGCCCGAACAACTCACCTCGAATTTCCGGAAGCTTAATGCCTTCCAGTTTTTGCTAAGCCTGCAGTTTATCGGCGGCGTACTTGTCGTTTTTTTCACCAACTGGGGAAAAATAAGCTTTGCGCAAGTCATGTTTCTGCAATCCTGTTACGTCGTCTTTAGCCTGTTGCTTGAAATGCCGACCGGCGCAATGGCGGATATCCTCGGGCGCAAGCTTTCCCTGACAGCCGCAACGCTTGTGCGCACGGCAGCCGTTCTTGTGTACGCTTCTTATCCGAATTTTTACGTCTTTCTGGCCGCCGAGTTTTTATGGGCCATATCGGAAAGCCTCGTATCCGGCGCAGATCAGGCATTCGTTTACGACTCGTTGAAAGCTTTGGACAAATCAAAGGACGCCCCCGCCGTTTTTGCGCGCCTGAAAAACTACAGCCTATCCGGGTTTCTCGTTTCAGCGCCGATAGGAAGCCTCATAGCAGGATGGCTAGGTCTTCGTTACGCCATGATGCTTATCGCGCTGCCTTCGCTCGTCGCTTTCCTCGTCGCCCTGACTCTTCATGAGCCGCCCCGGGAAAAAGTGCAGGAGTCCCTCCACAAGCGCCCGCACTATCTCCGCGCAATGAAAACGGCCTTGCATGAACTGGCGCGCGACAAGACGTTGCGGCCTCTTGTACTTGACCGGATCACCGTCTCATCCATGGCCTTCTTTTTGATCTGGGTATATCAGCCCTTGCTTGAAAAGCTGCACGTTCCCCTTTTCTGGTTTGGCATCGTGCATGCGGCCCTGACCGGCGTTCAAATCATCGTCATCGCGCGTCTGGCCATGCTTGAACGTTTTTTTGGCTCCCCCAAGGCCTTCCTTACGGGAAGCTCCGTCATATGCGGCTTGTCCTTTATTCTCCTCGGCCTGCAACAGAACTGGTACGGCGCGGTGATCTTTATGCTGCTTATCGGCGGCTTCGGGCTGACGCGGGTCGTGCCCTATCAAGGGCACATCAACCGGCACGTGGGATCGAGCCACCGCGCAACCGTTCTATCGGCAATTTCAATGGCCGAAAAGTTATGCCGCGCCGTTACGTATCCGCTTATAGGCTGGTTGCTGGAACGTTCGCCTTCGATCCTTCTTGCCGGGGTCGGGACCACCATCCTCGCGATTTCTTTTGCAGCCGGAAGGCATATTAAAAACGAGGATTTGCAGCCTGCAGCTGCCTCTTGATGCTTCCCCAAACACTCTGGTAGAACTCTGGGAAGACTGATTTTTCCGGAGCCATCTCATGCCCTATGTCGTCACCGATGCCTGCATTCGCTGCAAATACATGGACTGCGTCGAAGTCTGCCCCGTGGACTGTTTCTACGAAGGAGAGACGATGCTGGTCATCAATCCGGACGAATGCATCGACTGCGGCGTCTGCGAGCCCGAATGCCCTGTTGAGGCCATCATCCCCGACACGAACAAGGCCGCCGAGAAGTGGGCCGGACTGAATCGCGAGTATTCGGCGAAATGGCCGAACGTCACGCACAAGAAAGATCCCGCCCCCGACGCCGACGAATGGAAGGGCAAATCTGACAAGTTTCCCGCGCAATTCAGCGAGAAGCCGGGCTCAGGCTCATAGGATAATTGTCATCTCTGCGAAACCAGGGCTCCCGGAGCAGAAAGAAGACGGGGGCATCAATATCTATTCCCTCCGGCGCCGGAACACTTTAGAAGTAAGACATGCGCATATGGGAAGTCGAAGACAATCGGGCCATTCCTTCCAACCTGGTGCTTGAGCAGGACTTCATCCTGCGCATCCGCCGTCTCCATCGCGTCGGCGCGCTCTATCTGGTCATCAACATACCGTTGACCGCCATCGACGCCGGTCAGGGCGGCCGCGGTCCGCTTGAAGAAGCGCAGGAGCGCTTGCAGACTTTCGCCAAAGACAGCGCGGGCATCTACGCCGAAATGTCGAACGGCGACGTTTTCCTTTTGTGGCCGGAGACGGGCGCCGCCAAAAGCCTCGCGGATCAAGTGATGAATATCGTCCTGCCCGGCGGCGCAACGCCTGAAGACATAGACAAGTTCAGGCTGGTCTATCGCATGCCGGCGGAATATCCCTCCTTGCGCGAGCGCGCCAACCACTATGTGGACGTTTCGCGCGATCTCGCGAGCGAGAACGCCGAAAGCTCGGCCGGGCAACTGCTGCAGAGCGAGAACGCGCGCGGGCCCCTTACGGCGTGGAGCGCCGACCAGATCGAAAAGCTTCTGCAGGACATCGATATTCACCGCTATCTCAAAACCCAGCCGGTTTACGAGCGCGGGCCCGACGGCGTATTCCGCCCGATTTTCGTCGAACTCTTCATCGGCATCGAGGATTTGCGCCGCGCTCATTTTCCTAAAATGGAGATCACCGCGTCCGATCATCTTTTTCTCGACGTTTGCCAAACGATCGACCGCCGCCTGCTTTCCGAATTGAGCCAGCATACCGACGTCATTACCGGCCACAGCATCAGCCTCAATCTTTCCGTCCCTACCGTTATCGGTTCGGTTTTCGCCCAGTTCGCGTTCGCCATTCCCCGCGCCAACCACGGCACGATCATATGCGAGCTGAACGGCGCGGATCTCTGGCAGGACTTCGAATTGACCCTTGGCGCGATGGACACCTTGCGCCGAGAAGGATTCAAGATTGCGATCGACGGCGTTCTTCCCGCCATGCTCCCTTATGCGAATCTCGGCTTGTTCGAAACCGATTTCATCAAAATCAACGTCAGCAAGGATTACGTGGCTTCGCTTGCGGACCGGAAAATCCGCGCGGCGCTGGCCGCCCTTCCGCGCGAAAAACTTATTTTCCTCCGCTGCGACAACGAGCACGCCCTGACCTTCGCGAAGGACCTTGGCGTCAGCAAGTTTCAGGGATGGCTGGTCGACGATTTGGCGAAGGGAGTTTGAGGAACAAACGTTAACCAGGCGTATTTTGCTGTTGATGCCCGCGCACATTTTTCAAAAAGTGACTACAAGCATCTGACCTAAGATTATAAAGGCCCCCGCCAAGCGTGATGGCGTGCATGCTATAATCATCCTCAATCGTAGATGCAACACCTTGACGCTCTTTTAATTCATCATGTAAAGCAATAGCACCTGCTCTTATTTCGTTATTCTTTGTGTTTTTGCTGGGCTCAACAGTGAAATGTTCGATGACGGCACTGGCAACCCGCATGGCCTGTTTTAAATAATGTTCGTCGCTTGCCAGCACTTTGGCCATTTCCAGCAGAGGTTCGGCAACCATTGAAAGATTAAGGGGAAAGCTTTTGTCCTCTACTAAATCGAATTGACGCCGACCCTCGCTCATGAAGTATTCAGTCGCCGCAACAAGCACCGGCATATTATTGTTTACAATTGCGGCTTCAGCGTTTTTCAGCACACGAAAGAATAATCTCATCGCAATCTCCTTCTCTTAAGCTCGAAAATATTAATTCAGCGCCATGAGGCGCAAAAACTGGTGCCGTTGGAGGGATTGTGCTCGCTGCGTCCGCATAGCGGACTTGCTGCGCGGCGCTTTCGTAAGTACGGCTTCGCCTCACTAACGAAATCGTGCCCCCCTTCGGGGGTTCAAATAACACATTACACTACCATTTAAAAAGCCCCCTTTCGGGGGCTTTTTAAATGGTGCCGTTGGAGGGATTTGAACCCCCGGCCTTGGCTTTACGAAAGCCCTGCTCTACCGCTGAGCTACAACGGCTAATTTGTGCTCATAATATCCCGGATCAGACCGATGCTATTAACGGCTTCCGGGCCCAGCGTCAACTTGGCGAATTATGAGGCGGATCGTACGTCTCATTCCGCATTATCTTGGCCTTATATTCCTTTTTTATTGCAACGCATCAAGAAACCCCGTTCTTCATGGCATTATTGCGCGCAGAAATGTCGAATTAACCATAATCCGTGATTGACGAAAGCTTATCGGTTGTTTACCTCACAGAGAGCAGAAACGCCACGTTGGCAGACGCGCGATAATCAGGATCAGCATATTGCCCCAAAGCTAGGCGCCGGTGTCAAAAAAAAGCCACAGGCTGGTTGTTCGATAGGCATAAATTGACGTTATTTAACGACGTGGTGTGCCGGCGAATTTCGGCATGTAACGTGTAAACGCGCAACGAAAAGTGATTGTCGCATGCAACATTTAAACCCTTATCGTTTTTATGAACTCGCCGCCAAATTGCACTGCC
>JAQUPC010000123.1 GCA_028716765.1 Alphaproteobacteria bacterium
TTTCGTGGCATGACGTCGCCGGACTCGACGATACCAAACGGCTCATGCGCGAGACGCTGGAATGGTCGCTCCGGCACGACGAAAAGTTTGCCGCTAACGGCGTCCGGCCGCCGTGCTCCATACTTCTTTCGGGCGGGCAGGGTACGGGAAAAACCTCTCTTGTGCGCGCGCTGGCCAGCGTCATTCCTTTGAACTTTGTCGAGATTAGCTGCCCGGTTTTGACGACGCGCGATGCGGACGCATCAGCCCGGACCATCCACGACTGTTTTGCCCTCGCGCGCAGGAAAGCGCCGTGCCTCGTGTTTCTCGACGATATCGACGTTTTGTTCGAGTCGCAGGGAGCCTCCGAGCCCGTTTCCGTGCCGCGCCCGGTTGTGGCGCGGCTGTTGAACGAGTTGGACGGACTGGCGCTTTTTCCCGGCGTCGTGGTGATAGCTTCCACGAACAGGCCGGATCGCCTGACAATGGATGTTTTGCGTCCGGGGCGGTTCGATTACGCCGTGGCCTTGCCGATGCCGGATCATGCGGCGCGGAAGAAAATCCTCGAAATCCACGCGCGCAAGCTGCCTCTGGCCGCCGATGTCGACTTCGACCGTTTGGCGGCGGCGACGCAAAGCATGTCGCCTGCCGAACTGGCCAATCTGTGCAACCGCGTCGGATTGATAGCTCTTAGGCAATCGTTAGGCGGCGAGCAGGGCGGCGTAATCCCGCCTGTCGTCAACGCCGCGCTGTTCGAACAGGCGCTGCGGGGAAGGAAGGGGTAGGGCGCGAAAATATTTTAACCATACTTTCGAATTGAATGAGCTCTTTGCATTATGCAAGCAAGAAACTTGCAGGGAACACAATCCCGGAGAGCGATGAAAATGGAAAAAACAGATTATTTGGAAACACATTTGAGTCTATTGGGCATCGCTATTTTTGTTGCAAGAACGGATGCCCAGTTTCAGGCGCTAATGGCGACAACCCTTGAGCGGGATGGGAACAAGGATCTTTTCCTTCAAACAGCCCCTGATCTCAAGGCGGGTCTTCCGGAAGACGTTATGGTCGTTTTCGTGTGCCTGCGTAATGGTGTCGTGCCGGAACCGGAGTCGATTATATTCGATGAAGGCGACAACAAGCTTGGTTTTGCCGTTCAGGTCACAGGTATGCTCTCAGGACGCACGAACCTCGCTTTGATAACCAGGATGAATCGGGAGCCCCTCAAGTGTTCAATAAATTTTGGGGAATCGACAGAAACGCCAACCTACTTTAGGCACGAAAGCGAAGCTTATATTCTTGACCCGAAGGCCCCCAAAGAAACCTTAACGAGACTGATCCGTGCCCCAAAAATCGATATTGGCGGCCCTAAAAGGTAAACGGGACAAACGAGCCATTTTATTCATTCAGGCGTTCTATTTTTTTGAGAAAACTATACGGATCGACGTCCGCCTGAACGCGCGCGGCGCGTGGAATTGGCGCGAAGCCAGTTTGTGATTCCGGATTCGTCAAGTTCGCCTTGTGCCAAGGTTATTATGGCACTATAGGCCTCAGCTTCCGCCGCCGTTAGGTCCCAGCCGTTAAGTTTCATAAACACGGCCGCAGCGACAAAACCGGTGCGTTTGTTTCCGTCTATAAAAGGATGATTGCGAATGATGCCGAAAGCATAGGCGGCGGCGCAATCAAACACGGAAGGATCGTCATAGGCAGCCTTTTGTAGCGGGCGGGCGAGGGCCGAGTCCAAAAGTCCTGGATCGCGTACTCCATCGCTGCCGCCATGCCCGGCAATGAGTTCGCCATGCATGGCCAATACTTCATGTTCGCGGAGCCAGCGAAAAACCATTATTCGGCCAACTTACGCAACGTGTTGCGGTACTTGCCCATAACCTCATGCGTTGCCGTCATGGCCTTTTCGAATTCCGGGTCATAGGGCGTAAGCGCATACCCATCCGGCGTTTCCGTGAGAAACACGCTATCGCCCTTTTTCACCTTGAGCCGTTTGGCAGCTTCCTTGGGAAGGATCACGCCCGTTGAATTCCCGATTTGCGTTACCGTTGCGCGCATAATAGCCTCCTCAATTGTTAAAACATATGTTATAACAACATACATGGATTGTCAATACATATAGATATTAAAGGCAGCCATGTTGTTGAAATAGAAAGAAATAATCCTAAAGAAAACTATACGGGTCGACGTCGACCTGGACTCGGATAGCGCGGGGCAACTTAAAGGGCGTGAGCCATGCGCGCAAGATGGCGGACACATTAGCTGTCCGGCGGGCCTGAACAAGCAAACGGTGGCGGTGCCGTCCGCGCAGAACAGCGAACGGGGCAGGGGCAGGGCCGAGGACGCGCAACCCATCGAGACGCGGCGCGGCGGCGGCCACGGCATTAGCCGCTTCAATGACTTGCCGTGTGTTCTTGCCGGATAGGGTGATGCAGGCAAGGCGGCTGAACGGCGGTAAATGATACGCCGATCGCTCCTTCATTTCCGCCGCCATAAACGCGTCGCGATCGCCTTTCACAAGCGCCTTCATAACCGGATGCTCCGGCGACGTGGTCTGGAGCAAAACGCGGCCTTCGTCTCCGGCGCGGCCGCTGCGCCCCGCCACCTGCTGCAGCAACTGAAACGTGCGTTCCGTTGTGCGCGGATCGCCGCCGCTGAGGCCAAGGTCGGCGTCGATCACGCCGACAAGCGTCAGGCGCGGGAAATGGTAGCCCTTTGCCATAATCTGCGTGCCGATCAAAAGGTCAAGCGAACGATCCTCCATCTGTTTGATAAGTTCCTGGGCTTGCTTGGGGCCGGAAAGCGTATCGCTCGCCATAATCGCGAAGCGCGCATCCGGCAGGCGAAGCTTAACTTCCTCGGCGATGCGTTCGACACCGGGTCCGCAGGCCGCCAGCCTCCCTTCAACATGGCAGTGGGGGCAGGCTTTCGGAAGATAAACGCTGTAATCGCAATGATGGCAATGCAGGCGCTTCGAATGCTTGTGCTCGATCAGCCAGCTTGTGCAATGCGGGCATTTCAACCGGTGGCCGCAGGCGCGGCATAGCGTCAGCGGCGCGTAGCCGCGCCGGTTGAGGAACAACATGGCCTGTTGCCCTTGCGCAAATGTCTGCTGCAAGGCCTCCAAAAGCGGGGCGCTGATAAAGTTCTGCGCGGGCATCTTCTCTTGCCGCAGATCGACAAGCTTGATGTCAGGCATCGTGGCGTTGCCGAAACGCTCGCGCAAAACGGCGTGGTGGTATTTCTTCTTCTGCACGTTGTGCATCGTCTCCAGCGACGGGGTGGCCGAGGCGAGAATGACGGGAATGCCGCCAAGCTGCGCGCGCACCACCGCCATGTCGCGTCCGTGGTAAATGACGCCGTCCTCCTGCTTATAGGCGGCTTCGTGCTCTTCATCGACGACGATCAGGCCGAGATCGGGATAGGGAAGAAACAGAGCGGAACGCGCGCCCAAGACGAACCGCGCTTCGCCACGCGCGATAGCGTTCCAGTTTAGCCGCCGCTGTTTTTCCGTGAGTTCGGAATGCCATTCGACGGGACGCACGCCGAACCGCGCGGCGAGGCGATCGATAAGCGCCGCGGTCATCGCAATTTCGGGCAGTAGCACGAGAGCCTGCCGTCCTTGCCGGAGCGCGGTTGCCAACGCCTCGCAATACACTTCCGTCTTGCCGGAGCCCGTCACGCCGTCGAGAAGCGTTACTGAAAAGACGCCGTCTTTAACGCAGGCCTTAAGATGTTCTGCGGCCTTGCGTTGTTCGGAGGTCAAATCGGGGGATTGGTGATCCGGGTCGGGCTGCGGAAAATCGAGGCGGTCTTTATCCTTCGCCGGGCGCAGCCGCCCGCCGAAAACCATTTTTAGAATGGCGCCGGGCGGCGTCACTGTGTAGTGCGCAACCCAATCGACGAAACGGCGAGTCACGTCGGGCAAAGGCGGAAGATCAAGCGCATGACCTATGCTTTTGAGTTTGCTATGAGGAATGGAGCCGTCACCTTTTCCCCATACGGCACCGATCATTTTTTTGCTGCCTACCGGAACTTCGACCAGCGAGCCAAGCGCCGGAACGCCTTCGGGCGCAAGATAATCAAATCCCTCCGCCACAGGGAGCGGTACGAGAATGCGGAGAATCGGGTCAGTACTCATCGATAAGCAAACAAAAGAACGTCATTCCGCAAAATTTTCTTTTCGCCATGCCGAAGCGCGCAGCGCAAAGGCTGGCGAAAGAAAATTTATCCGGAATCCAGTGGGCAAATCCAATAGGTTGACCTTGCGGGATATGACGACTGGATCCCGGATCAATTTTCCTTCGTCTGCTTGCGCAGCCGAAAAGAAAATTGTCCGGGATGACGTAATTTCTTATACCAGACCTTATGTTTTCGACTCAACTTCAATGAGTTTATAGGCTCAAAAATTCCTGTTGCATACCTTAACCGGTTGGGGTGAGGTGGAGCCTTAAGGACGGTCGGTTATGATTCTGAAACGTGAGGAGAGCGGGGCGTGAAGTTTTTTGTCGATACAGCCGATGTAAACGAGATCAGGGATTTAGCGGCGACAGGATTGCTTGACGGGGTTACGACCAATCCCTCGCTGGTTGCCAAATCGGGACACAAGGATTTCATCGAGCTTGTACGCGAAATCGCCGGAATTGTGCCGGGTCCGGTTAGCGCCGAAGTGGCGGCCACCGATTACGAGACGATGCTGGCCGAGGGCCAGTATCTTGCCAAAATCGCCAAGAACATCGCCGTTAAAGTGCCCCTGACGCCCGCCGGATTGAAGGTTTGCCGGGTCTTGTCGCAGCAGGGCACGATGGTCAACGTGACCCTTTGTTTTTCCCCGGCGCAGGCCATTCTGGCCGCCAAGGCGGGGGCGGCGTTCGTATCGCCGTTCGTCGGCCGGCTGGACGACATCGGCGAGGATGGCATGAATCTTATCGCCGACATTTGCACCATTTTCGAGGCCTATCCGGCCTTTAAAACCGAGGTTCTAGTGGCCTCGGTGCGCCATCCGATGCACGTGGTCGAAGCCGCAAAAATGGGCGCGCATGTAGCCACCATCCCCCCCAAAGTCATTTGGCAACTGTTCTCGCATCCGTTGACCGACAAGGGGCTCGCGCAGTTCGTGGCCGATTGGCAGAAGACGGGCCAGAAAATTCCCGCAACGGGCAAGAAAAGCGGATAGGAGAAGGCGTTGCCGCACGAAACATCCAGCGCTCAGCTTGCCATGATGACCTTGATGCCGGGCGACGTCCGCGATTATCTGCTTGAACACCCCGATTTTCTTGCCGACAACGGCGACCTTTTCACGGTTCTGGTTCCTCCCGACAAACAGCACGGCGACAAGGTTCAGGATTTTCAGCAATACATGCTCCTTCGGTTGCAGGACCATTACACGGCCATCAAGGACGAGCATGACGATCTGATGCTTTTGATGCAGGAGCATCTGCAACGCCAGAGCCGTTTTAACGACGCCATGCTGGCTTTGCTCGATGCCGAAAGTTTCGAAGACTTGGTGCGGTTGATCTCTTCGGGGCTGGCGCTGGAGCTGGATCAGGAAGCCGTCGCTCTCATGATCGAGTCCAACGAAGTGCTCCAGGAAGGCGATTGCGGCGGCCTTAGGATCGTGCCGCAGGGTTTCGTCGATAAATGGCTCGGCGATCGCAATCTTGAGTTAGCCGAGCAAACAGAAGCCACGTCCGATCTGTTTGGGGATAAGGGTGAAAACGTGCGTTCCCGTGCGCTGCTGAGATTGTCTATTCACGCGGACTTTCCGGCCGGGCTGCTGGCGCTTGGGCATAGCGATCCTATGTACTACTCGACCGGCCTT
>JAQUPC010000124.1 GCA_028716765.1 Alphaproteobacteria bacterium
CCTCGGCCAAATCCAGCCGGACCGGACCGAACGGCGATTGCCATGTCATGCCGATGCCAACGCTGGCACGGAGGTTTTCCTCGTTCTTGAAGACGTCGCCCGGCAGCGGCGTCTCGTCGCTTTTGCCTAGCGTGCCCGCATCGGCAAAAATATGCCCCTTAAAGCCAAGGTCTTCCGGCAACGGCGTAGGAGTCGTAAGCTCGACCGTGCCACGCGAGAACCTGTTGCCGCCCAAGGCGTCATTAGCGCCGCCCGTCAGGTCGCGCGGTCCGATGCCACCGTACTCAAAGCCGCGCAACGTGTCGCCGCCGATGAAGAACCGGTCACTGATCTTCACGTCCTGGCCCAAGCCCCAGATATAACCGCCCTCGGCCGTGAGGCCCAGAATGTACTTCTCGGCCAACGGGAAATACTGCGATCCGCCGAGACGCACGCGGAAGAAATCGTGGTTCCCGCCGAGTCCGGCAAAGTCCGTGTTCAAATGCGTCACGAATCCCTTGGTCGGCTCCAGCTTGCTGTCGCGCGCGTCATAGGCCAGTTCGTGCCCGGCCATCGAGAGAATGCTGGAACCTTCCTGATCGCGAATGAACCGCGAGGCCGTGCTCGGAACGTCGCTGATATCGTCCTTGCGCAACGTGTAGCTGACGAGCTGGCGCAGCTCTTCCGACAACGGATAACCAAGGCGCACGGCAAAGCCGGTGTTGGTGACGTTGTAAGAACTCTGGTTCTGGTTGTCGCGCATCGTGTGGAAAATATCCGCGCCCGCGCTCAGGTTTCGATCGAGGAAATACGGCTCGGTAAAACTGAGGTCGAACTGGCGGCTTACGCCGGAAACCGTCGCCCCCAAACGGACATCCTGGCCGCGGCCGAGGAAGTTGCGTTCGCGAATACTGAGGTCGCCCAATGGACCGTCGGTCGACGAAAATCCCGCGCCCAGCGCAATCTCGCCCGTTGATTTCTCCTTCACCTCGACCTTCAGGTTCGAGCGGTCGGGTTGCGCGCCCGTTTCCGGCGCAATCTTGACGTCTTCGAAGAAGCCCAGATCCTTGATGCGCTGCTCCGAGCGGTGAATTTTGCTGGTGCTGAACGGATCGCCCTCGGCGATCTGCATCTCGCGGCGGATGACCTTGTCCAGCGTCCGGCTGTTGCCGGTCACGTCGATACGGCTGATGTAGACGCGTTGGCCTTGCTTGATGTGATAGGTAAGATCGACGGTCAGCGAATCCTTATGACGGTCGATGTCGGGCGTGATGTCCACAAAGGCGTACTGCATGTCGCCCAGAGCTTCCGTAAGCTTGGCAATGCTCTTTTCCGTCGCGTCGGCGTTGTACCAGTCGCCTTCTTTGGTGGTCAGCAAATCGCGCAGCGTTTCGCCGTCCAGTCCCTTGATATCGCTTTTGATCGCTATCTTGCCGAATTTGTAGCGCGGGCCCTCTTCCACCGTGAACGTCAGGAAAAAGGCGTCGCGGTCCGGGGTCAGTTCGGCGACCGCCGAAACGACGCGGAAATCGATGTACCCTTCGTTGAGATAAAACCGGCGCAACAGTTCGCGATCATAATTCGTGCGGTCGGGATCGTAGAAATCGGATGTCGAAAAGAACCGCCACCACGCGCTTTCCCGCGTATTGATGATGCTGCGCAGATCGTCTTCGTCATAGTGTTCGTTGCCGATGAACTTGATGCGGCGAACGCCCGTGTGCTTGCCCTCGGTGATCTCGAAAATCACGTCGACGCGGTTTTGCTCAAGCTGCACCAGCTTGGGCTCGACCACCGCGCCAAAGCGGCCCGAGCGGCGGTAAAGATCGAGAATTCTCTGAACGTCTTTTTGAACGCGCGGCAACGTGTAAACGAGGCGCGGTTTAAGCTGGACCTCCTTCTCAAGATCCTCTTTCGAGATAGCGTCGTTGCCTTCGAACGTCACCCTGTTGATGATGGGGTTTTCGGTAACTTTCACCACCAAAGTCGAGTCTTCCATCTGAAGGCTGACGTCGGCGAAAAGACCCGTGGCGTACAACGCTTTCAGGGAAGCGTTGATCTTGTCCGGCGTCGCCTGATCGCCTTTCGCCAGAGACAGGTAGGACAAAACCGTTTCAGGCTCCAGCCGTTGCGTTCCTTCAATCCGGATGTCCTGAATCGCCGGACCGCTTTCGCCTGCGTCGGCGGCGGCCATCCGGACAACCGGAAAATCCTGCGCCGTTTGCGCGAACGCAGGAACGATGGCGACGGCAAGCAGTATCGCGGCAAGAACAACGGGATGGCTGTGACGGAAGCGGCGGCGGAACATCGGAAATTAACCCCGGTTACAGCGCCCGAGCGAGCGCCCCTCCGTATCGACCACAGTCGGGAAGAAAATGCAACTAAAACAATGCCATTGGAATGTAACAGGCATCTGACGCCGAAACCCTAAATGCTAAATAAGCGCCTCAAAAATTCGTTATATGTCTTTGATTTTTGTGAGTATTTTATTGTCGGTGGGCACGGCGCAACAAAACACGTAGCGCCGTGCGTCACAAGCAATAAAAATTGAGCGTACGAACACTTGCCTCGTCAGGAAAACAATCCGCGCAAGAAAGAAATAACGCGCAAATGCACCAAATCGTTCCATGTCGCGAACAGCATGAGGGATACGACAAGGAATAGGCCCGCTCTGGCGCCGTATTCCTGTACCCGTTCGCTCAGCGGACGTCCGCGCATGCCTTCGGCCAGGTAAAACACCAAATGCCCGCCATCCAGCAAGGGGATCGGGAACAGGTTGATAAGGCCGAGATTGATGGAAATGACGGCCAAAAACCAGACAAAGGCGCCCAAGCCGTCCTTGGCGACCTTACCGGACATTTCGGCAATACGGATAGGCCCGCCAAGTTCGTCGGTGCCGCGCACCCCGATAATCATTTGTCCGACCCCCTTCAGGGTGCTGACGCTGAGAGTCCAGGACTCGTTCACCGCTTCCTGCAACGCTTTAAGCGGCGTAAGTTTGCGATAATCTTGTTGGCTTGAGGTAATGCCAATCCGCCCCGTGACATGCTCGCCGCCCAAACGATCGGTCGTACGTACGACTTCAGGGGTCATGAGAAGGTCTTTCGCGACGCCATCCCGCTCGAAAACGACATTGGCCGGAGTCCCCATGTTAAGCGCGATTTCGCGTTTAATGTCCTCAAAGCTGTTCATGGGCTTGCCGTCAATGGACACGATGCGGTCGCCGGGCTTCAGCCCGGCCTCCAACGCGACGCTCTTTTCCATAACGGTATCGACGACAGGCGGCGTATAGGGCTGTCCGGCGATCAGGAACAGGGCCGTCAGAACGATAATGGCGAACAAATAATTGCCCACGGGCCCGGCGCCGACGATGGCAAAGCGCCTGGACACCTTTTGGGTGTAAAACGCGACTTTCTTTTCGTCTTCGGTGAAATCGGCGGCTTTTTCGTCCACGCCGGAACTTGCCGGGTCGCTGTCGCCGAACATTTTCACGTATCCGCCGAGCGGCAGCCACGCGATTTTCCAGCGCGTGCCGTACCGGTCGTTCCAGCCGCGGATTTCAGGGCCGAAACCGATCGAAAACGTTTCCACCTTAACGCCGCACAGCCGCGCGACGATAAAATGCCCGAACTCGTGCACGAACACGACGGGCCCGAGAACAACTATGAACGCCAGAAGGCTCAGAAGAAAATCCATTATTATCCTTTCACGCTTACGCTATAGCCGCCGTTTTCCGTAAACAAATTTCCTGCGCCTGACCGCCGCCGGTGAGACCACAGGCATAAGATCGCCCCGAAAATATGCCTTCAAAATCCGAAGCGATTTGCCGGTATTGCCCGGCGGCATCCTCCGGGTTTTCAGCCAGAAGATCGAACATGAAAAGGATATTTTGCGTTGCTTCGGTTATCTTTGTTTCGTCACAATCCTGCAGGTTCCAGTAACGGCATGTTACCTTGTCATCATCGGCATAACCCACTTCTTTGTCTTTGGTCATCTGCGGGCTTTTGGGATTGCCGAGCGGCGAGAACGGGCGGCCTTTGCCGACGAACGCCAGCCTGAGATTGCCGGATAGTTTGTCCATATCATACGCGCCCATAGGATTGGCGCTGCATAAGGAATAGTGATTGTAAAAATCGACGATTTCATTGATCGAATACAGTTTTCCCCGCTCCCGGAAACAGTCGGCCAGCGATTCCAGCGAAGACGTGTATTTTGGCTTGGCCCCCATTTGGCTGAACACCTGCCGCCATTCCGCGCAAGACTGCGACACTTTGTCTTTGAAGACGCCGGCTTCGATCGATTGCCTCAGTGTAACCGTAGGCTGCAGCAGAGACTCGCGGTCCGTGAATTCCTTCACCGTGATCAGCCCGGTATAGTGCCGGGGAAACTGGCTCATCACGTTTGGTTCATGTATAAACAATGTCATTGGCGTCGATCCTGCAATCGGGAACTCTTCTTTGAACAACTATAACCGTATTTTCTTCACCTTTTCCTCAGCATAACGGCGCGCGGCGGCGTCGGCTTCGCGCAGCACTTCGAGATCCGTCAACGGCGCGACGGGCCCGTGATTCATCGTGGCTTCGTTGACGCGCTCGATGTCGAGGAAACCGATGCGATTGTCGAGAAACGCCTGCACCGCGATTTCGTTGGCGGCATTGAGCAAGGCAGGGGCCGTCCCGCCAAGCCTCATGGCTTCACGCCCCAAACGCAGCGCCGGAAACTTGACCGGATCGGGGTCTTCGAACGTCAGCTGGCCAAGTTTTGCAAGATCGAGCTTTGCGGCAGGCGTCGCCATGCGATCCGGCCACGCCAGCGTGTAGCCGATGGGCGTTCGCATGTCCGGCGTTCCCATCTGCGCAAGCACCGATCCGTCGGCGTACTCCACCATGCTGTGAATGACCGATTGCGGGTGCACCAGAACGTCGATCTTCGCGTCCGGCATTTGAAAAAGAAAAGCGGCCTCGATAACCTCCAGCGCCTTGTTCATCAGCGTCGCGCTGTCGATGGAGATTTTGGCGCCCATGCTCCAAACGGGATGCTTGACGGCTTGTTCGGCCGTCATCTTCGCCATTTCGTCCCGGCTGAGCGTACGGAACGGCCCCCCGGACGCCGTAACGATAAGCCGAGTGATGGCGTCGCGCCGGTCAAAGTCGAAAACCTGCCAAATGGCGTTATGCTCGCTGTCTACGGGCAAAAGCTGCGCGCCCGCTTCGGCCACAAGCTTCATCATCAAGGGGCCCGCGCAAACGAGCGTTTCCTTGTTGGCAAAGGCCACAATAGCGCCGCGCCGCGCCGCTGCCAGCGTTCCGGGCAACCCGGCCGCGCCGACTATCGCCGCCATGACCCAGTCGCTGTCGGCCTCGGCCGCTTCAACAATGGCGTCCGCGCCCGCCTTCGCCTCTATGCCCGTGCCCGCCAAAGCCGCCTTAAGTTCCTCGTATTTGCTCTCGTCCGCGATGACGGCCATTTCGGCGCGCAGCTTGCGCGCCTGCGCCGCCAGATCCTCGACGTTTTTCCGCGCGGTCAGCGCCACCACCTGATACTTGCCCGGATCCCGCTCGATCAGGTCGATCGTCTGGCGGCCCACCGATCCCGTCGAGCCGAGGATCGTCACGCGGCGGCGCGACGTCTGCGGCTTCGTTTTTTTCGTCTGGATGGAAGCGATGCTCATTCTTTGATTCCTGTTCTCAGTCCTTCTTATGTATTTAGCCTTACCACCAGTTCAAG
>JAQUPC010000125.1 GCA_028716765.1 Alphaproteobacteria bacterium
CGTGTGCTCTTCCGATCTGAGCCCTGCGAGGTAAAAGCCGGAAGCGTGGAGGTCACCATCACGGCCGCCACGTTCTTCGTCTTCATGCTTGTGCCGCGCGTGTTGATCCCAAGCCGCTCGAGCATGCCGACAAGGCTGGTTTCCGTGAACGGCGAGTTGGTCAGGCTGTCGCCCGACCCGTTCAGGCCGACCACAAGGCCGTAGCCAACCAGCATGTTGTCGCGTACGCCCTCGAAATCGACGACGTCTTTCAGGCGCGACGAGGCTCTGGCATCTTGAAAAGGATTGAGAATCAGGAGTGCCAGCCCTACTGCCGCTAGGAAGGAAAACTGGCGGGCGCGGCTCCACTTCACCGCCAGCAGGGGGGCCAAGGGAGAGAAGAGACAACGTGTTAAGAAGGCGGGCATAGCAACTCCTGATCCTCTGCCTTCCCTTATGCGAAGGCTGTGCCAGAATCGCGCCCGCCTTCCTGCGCGAAGATTATTTTTCGCAAGCCATTGAACGGCCTATCTTTTTATGGCTAACGTTGTGCGGTTTTTTATCCTAGAATGCCGCTTGCACGGGAAAGCCTTGCTCTCTTTTATCCCTTTCGGTGCCGAATCGAGGGAAGAAATTGCCGGGTTTTTCCGCATGACGGCTTTTAAGTTACGCCGGAGACAGCAAAAAAATTTGAGGTCCGATCATGATTAACCCCATCGATGGCTCCGGTCCCGTTCGCGGCCCTTCATCCGTCCGCCGCACCTCGAAGGCGGGCAAAACAAAGGGAACCGGCTTTTCCAAGCATCTGGACAACGCCGAGGAAGCGGACAGCGCAAGCGCCGCCAGCGGCGTTGGCTTCGTGTCGGGCATATTGGAAGCGCAAGAGGTCGACGACGCTCTGGCCCGCGCCTCCAAAGGCAAGATGCGCGCAGACGAACTTCTCGACCGGCTGGAAGACTTGCGCCTCGGAATCCTGAACGGCACGATGTCGCCGGGCAAGCTTCAACAGCTTTCCCATATCGTTAACGTGCGAAGGCCCGAGGTTACCGATCCCCGGCTTGGCGAGATTCTCGACGAAATTGACTTGCGGGCCCAGGTGGAATTGGCCAAATTCAGCAGACAGTAACCTTTTTCCGCTATCACAGACCCAGGACAACCTTTTGCCTTGCGTTGCCAGCTTTTGTCTTTAATAACAGACGTTTGATGACGAATACTTGAGAGGAACCGTATGACGACCCTACCACTGAACTATAAGCCGACGGAAAAAGAGCCTTATATGAATCCCGTCATGCTGGAATACTTCCGCCAAAAGCTGGAAGCATGGAAGGCCGAGATTCTCAAAGGGGCCGATGCCACGCTTCAGGAATTGCAAGATGAAGGCGGCCTTCAGGAACCCGACGTCGCCGATCGCGCTTCGGTCGAAACGGAAGTGGCGCTCGAGCTGCGCGCCCGCGACCGCCAACGCAAGCTCATAGGCAAAATCGACGAAGCGCTTGAACGGATCAGAAACGGCGAATACGGTTATTGCGAAGAGACCAGCGATCCCATCGGCATCAAGCGCCTTGAGGCCAGACCGGTCGCCACCCTGTCGATCGAGGCCCAGGAACGCCATGAGCGCAAAGAACGCACGCAGCGCGATGAGCGCGAATAAACGGAAAGCTATCGGGCGAAGCGTCCTGGTTCCGGGCATCCTCGCGCTTGCAAGCTTCCTGACGGCGGCAAACGGCTACGCCTATGAAGGCGCGGCGCCGGCGCTATCGAACGTCAAGGAAATGGTGGTGCAGGGCCTGCGCATCAGCGACACGGCGGCGAATAAAAATTGCGGCATAACCGCGGAAACCTTGTCCAAGGCCCTTTTGAAATCTCTCAAGAACTACGGGCTCCCCGCTTTCTCCTTGATTGAGGCAAAACCCTCCATGATGGGCGTTGCCCGCATCGAACTTTTTCCCGAGGTCGTTTCCGCCAATACCGAGGGAATTGTATGCACGTCCTGGGTTTCGGTGTCCGCCCAGACTCAAAACACCCTGCCTCTTCCGCCCATCGAAACGCCGCGCAATGTCATTGTGACATACTGGCGCGGCGGCGTGCTTGTCAGCAGCGTCGAAAGCACGCATGGAAAAGTTCTCGCCGATGCCTTTGAAAAACTGGCGCGCCAGCTTTCCATCCAGTTCAACCGCGACCAGCCCCCGCCGCTGCCGTCGTTCGGGGATGAAGAGAAGCAATAAGGATATTCTGGCCGTTGCCGTTATTAGGCATCTTCCAAATCAGACGGAAAATGAAATGCCAAAAACCAGCACGAGGCAGTAATAGATGCCAGCGGCGATAAATATCACGCCGGTTCCTTTACGCGCCCAGCGTTCAAAAGAGACGATCCGGTCATAGGCTTTGGCAACTTTGTTCGCGCCCATGGCGATGAGAACTGCGAAAAGCAAAACAGGAAGCCCCGTTGCAACGCCGTAGGTTACAGGAATTGTCAGCCCCGATTCCTGCTTCAACGCCAAGGGAAGAAGGCTTCCAAAAAACAGTGCTGCCGAGGTTGGACAGAAGGATAAGGCAAAGACGATGCCCATAAAACCCGCGCCCCAGAAACCCGTTCGTTCAAGCTTCTTGCGAAGCCAACCTCCGATACCGCTGCCGCCGACATTGAAGGCGATCATCTCCAGCAGAACCATACCAACGAAGATCAGCAAAGGCCCCAGCGCCAGGTTCATATATTTTTGCAGTGCGTGCGAAAGCGAAGGCGCGGACAGCAGACTTGAGACAAGAACAGCGCCCAGCAAGCCGTAGGTAAGCGCTCTCCCGCCCGTGTAAAGAGACCCGGCCCAGAACACCATTTTGGGATTGCCGACGCGCCGCCCGACGAACGACATAGCCGCAACGTTTGTTGCCAAAGGGCATGGGCTTATGGAGGTCAGAATCCCCAGCCAAAAGGCTGATGCCAGCGCAAGCGTATATTCTCCCATCACCTGCTCTTTTTTAGAAAAACTGCCGTTTCGTTTTGGACAAAGCGGATAAACGCATCTTTGTTGCCAACAAGCTGCCAAACCTCATCAAGTCGTTTCCAGTCCCTTTGGTTGTCTCCTTCATAGCTGGCAACGACCACCGACCGGTTGGCGAGTTGATAGTCCTGAACGAAATGTTCATTGCCCGGCTCTTCGATGTTGACGACCTTCAATTCGACACGCCCGCTTTTCAGGTCTTCATCAAAGCCGTTATTGATCGCTTCCGCCGTGTAGGCCTCTATCGTGCGGCATGTCGGGCAGCGATAATTGCCGTGAAAATAGTAGGCGACGACCTTCGCGGAAATGGCAGCCTTCGGCTGCATTGGCGCTTTTGCGGCTTGCAGCGGCGGCTCAGACTGCCCGGAGCCCCTCTCCCCGGTGGCTAACATATGATTTAAGCCGGTTTCCTTGGCGACGATGGTGCCGATGCTGGCTGTAACAAAAAGCAGAAGGAGTATCGCGGTTATTTTCTTGGCGGTCATGAGCATCTTTCTTTTGTAAGATATTATTATTGTCAGAAGCGTCTCTCACTTCGGACCGGTTTCCGATGCGAACAGTTGTTTCAGCTCATCCTGCGACGGTATCTTGCCTACCGCTTTGACGACGCCATTGACAACCAGCGCAGGCGTCATCATCACGCCAAACGACACGATCTGGGCGATATCCGTGACCTTCTCGACCTCGCAGGCAACGCCCAATCCTTTCGCAGCCGTTTCGGCGGCTTCGGTCAGCGCTTTGCATTTAGGGCAGCCGGTTCCAAGAATCTGGATTTTCATGATCTGTTCCTCGCATTGAAAAATATAGTGGGATGTCAGCCGAACATGACATTGAACAAAAGGCCGACGGCCAGAATGCCGGCGGCGACGACTCCGAAGAAAACCGCGATCAGGCGGACGGACAAAACCTTTCGCAGAATAATCGCCTCGGGCAACGACAAGGCGGTGACGGACATCATGAAAGCAAGCACGGTGCCGAGCGCCGCGCCCTTGCCGAGCAAGGCCTCGACCACAGGAATGATGCCCGCATGATTGGAATACAAGGGAACGCCGATAAGAACGGCCGCGGGCACCGACCACCACGCCTTTTTGCCCATAATCGAGGCGAGAAGATCGGACGGCACGTAACCGTGGATAAAAGCCCCTGCGGCTATGCCTGCGAGCACCCAAATCCACACCTTGCCGACAATGTCGCGGACGGCGGCGAGGCCCGCCTTTATGCGCCCTTCCGCGGATAATCCGGTCTGCGGCATCGCGGCCGCCCCGGCCCGTACGTCGCGCACCCAACCCTCGAGCCAATGTTCGAGATGAAATCTTCCGATAACCCATCCGGCTATAATCGCGACGCCGAGCCCAAAGAAAAGATACGCCGCCGCCACTTTCCAGCCCACAAGGCCGAACAGGAGGCCAAGGGCTATTTCGTTGATCATGGGCGAGGCGATGAGAAACGAAAACGTCACGCCGAGCGGCACGCCCGCCGAAACGAATCCGATGAACAGCGGCACGGCCGAACAGGAACAGAACGGCGTGAGAACGCCGAGGCTTGCCGCCAGAACGTTCCCAACGCCTTCGCGCTTTCCCGCCAGCAGCGCGCGTGTGCGCTCCGGCGAAAAGAAGCTGCGCACAACGCCCATAGCAAACACGATGAGGGTCAGAAGCAGAAATATTTTAGGGGTGTCGTAGACGAAAAACCGCATCGCCTCTTCAAGATGGCTTCCGGGCGCGAGGTCCAGCAGACCAACAAGGCCTTTCGAAATCGCTTCCAGTTGACTGTAGGCAACGCCCCATAAAACCAAAGCGCCGGACGTTGCGGCTATCCACCGGCCCGGAAAAGCGCGTTTTTCTGCAAGAACGGACACTACAGGCGTTTCAGGCATTGCTCTCTACCCCTTTTTCTAACGAGGCAAGAACAGCCTTGATGATATTGGCTATGGGCCGGGACAATTTGGGATGACGGCGGTAGCGCACCCATTGGGCGTCGCGCCTATCGGCGACGAGCCCGGCGGCCTTCAACACCCCCATGTGCCGCGACATGCACGATTGGCTTACGCCCAGCGCTTTCATCAATTCGCAGACGCAGCGCTCCTTGCCGTCCCAGAGCAGGCAAAGAGCCTTGATCCGCACCGGCTCCGACAAGGCGGCCATCAGCCGCGTAACGTGTTCCACGGGCTTTTTCCTTTGCTTATTAGCATATGCGCATAAGCATAGTTTGACAAAGCGGCGGTGTCAAGGGGTACGGGACACAGGGCGCGGCACTGAATGTTAAGCAGGCACAGTAGAGTCCCCCTCCCCTTGAGGGAGGGGTTAGGGGAGGGGTATGTAAAAAGTTGACCCCTCACCTGCAAAAACTTAGGACTTGCCAAGTAGCAAGCCCAAGTTTTTGCTTCCTCTCCCTCAAGGGGAGAGGGATTTTTCCGACCCCATGCCCCGCGCGTTACGCTTTTCGCGCGTCTCTGTGGTTTAAAAACACCAATCCCACCAGCGTCACGGCGGCGAAAAGGCTTCCGGCGTAGAACGTCGCGGCGGGTCCGCTGATTTTCCACAGCCATCCGGCCAGAACGCTGGCCACAAGCAAGGCAAGGCCTGAGACAAGGTTGAACAGCCCGAACGCCGTACCGCGTTGCTCGGGTTTGGCGGCATCGGCGACCATTGCGGAAAATAGTCCCTGCGTCAGGCCCATATGAGCG
>JAQUPC010000126.1 GCA_028716765.1 Alphaproteobacteria bacterium
TGGCCAAGGAACTTTCACGCCGCGCCACCGGAAAAACGCTTTACATTCTCGACGAGCCCACGACCGGCCTGCACTTCGAAGACGTGAAGAAATTGCTGGAGGTGCTGCAAGCGCTTGTGGACCAGGGCAACACGGTAATCGTGATCGAGCACAATCTGGAAGTCATCAAGACCGCCGACCACATCATCGACCTCGGCCCCGAAGGCGGCGACGGCGGCGGCAAAATCATCGCCACCGGCACGCCGGAACACATCGCAAAAACCGCGGGAAGTTATACAGGCCAGTATCTGGCGCGTATTTTTACCAACAAAAATTAGTTGTGAACGCAAACCCGTGGTTTCGGCTTCCGGGAATACTCGTAATATTTCCCTTCCCGGTCCGGGCCTTCAACCCGGACATTTCCGGGCTCGGGAGGCTGCACAGCGTTCAAAACCTCGAAATAATTTACGGGCTTTTTGTCAAGCGCATCCAGAGCCAAATGAAGGTGGGCATATTTGTCTGGCTGGTGAGATGCGACTCTTTTCATATCCCCCAAGAGATTGGCAAATCCCACGGTTTCATAATTGACATCGCCATAAAGGTTGCCGCCCCTGTAATCTGCATCTTCAAGCCCTTGTTTCCCCATTTTTAAATATTCAATGCGATAATTCTGCTCCGGCTTGCCAATACGGAGCCTTGTGATCCGCATATAATGTCCGTTGCGCATATCAAATAAACCAGATGCGCTCGTGCCCGTCAGATCCTGATGGGATTCGGTTAAATAGCCTTCGATAAATCTCTCTTCCGTTAGATCGACGTTTTTCCCCATCTGTTATCTCCCACTAAACCGGGTTATGAAATAGTTTCACCTTCATTTGTAACAAACACCCCCCTCCCCCAACAATACTTTCATGCCGGAGATTCGCCCACAAAGAGTTCAACCGTCTCAATCTTTACTGTTAATCCCTTTGGCTGGCCCAGCAAATTCGGGATTCAATTCCTTTGATTAACGGGGAGCAGGCGCGGCGCAGATCGGCCTGCCTTCATCGGGCCCGGAGAACAGGGCATTTGACCGGTTAGATCAAAAAGGGTTTTATAAGAAACCGGCTCCGGGCTTAGCTTTTCCCGCAACCGAATGTCCGCGTTCACAGCCGGTTCGATAGCAATTGAGGCCAGGATATTTTTCATCGACTCGAAGTCCATCGGAAAGTTGCTCTCTTGCCCTCCGAGTTGGCCCCTTGCATCAATTTGATATACAAGAACGTCAAAGGAGCGATCTCCCGGCTGCTTCCCCGGATACTTCGCCTTGAGGCCGAAATCCTCGCCGGTATATTCGGATTCGGGCGTTGTCCTGATCAAAGCATAACGGCCGTTCTCCATATTGGCCCAAACGATAAGAGAGCCATCTTCAGCCGGTTTCATGCGTGTGCGGACGAACTGTTGCACGGGGCTTCCTTTTTGCGTTTCTTCCATCTGTTTCCTCCTGTAAATTCGTGATATGCGATAATAAACAACAGAGTTGTAGCAGGTGCCGTCCGCGCAAGACAATATCTGGCCTTCAGGATTTGCCCTTTGACCGATACGCCGCTGTTAACCTTAACCGATAAAGCTGTGATCCGGCTTCAAGCGTTGGCCGAGGGCAACGGCCTTATGCCTGAATCCATTAAGCTTCTTGAATCCGAAGAAAAAGTTTACACGGTCGAAGGCCTGCTCAGTCTTGCCCCACAGGTCGAAATTCAAGCCCGTTCCTACGCCGGCCCGATCAGAGGCAAAGACCGCGTGGCCTTGCCGGGATTTGCGGCGCTGCAAGAAGAAGTGAACCGGCGCAAAAAAACCTTTCAGGAGTCGGCAGACTGGTTGCCGGAAGCCCTTAAGGAACTTCAGGAAACGCCGGGCTACGGGTGGGGACATGATGGCGGCAAAATCGCTTTCCCCGAACGGAAAGTCACGCTGGCAGCAAGTGAGAAATGCCCGGCCTGTCTCGGCGCCGGACAGTTAACTTGTGACCAGTGCCAGGGCCGCACCGTTATCATCTGTCCCTATTGTTACGGACGCGGTCAGGAGAATTGCTACAACTGTTTCGGCAAGGGGACGGATCCCGTCAATCCGCAGCAGCCCTGCCCTATTTGCCGGGGCACGCGCTTTGCGCCTTGCCGCTATTGTAAAGCAACGGGGAACTTGCCTTGCCCCAACTGTCAGGGGCGCGGCGGGACGCCTTGCCCAACCTGCAAAAGCACGGGATTCCTGACGCAAGAAGCCGATGTCGATGCCAACGCTTCGCTGCATTTCGCGATCAAGAAAGGCGCGCCCTTGCCCAGCGGGCTTCTTCGCAGCCTCGACCGCCTCGGCATGGCCAATCTCGTCAAGGGGCACGGCGACATCGAGTTCGTGGCTCCGGTTCCAGACGTTTCCGGCACACTGAAGAACACAATCATCCTGCGCGCCCGGATTCCTTATGCGGATATAAAACTGCAGATGAGCGGCAAAGTCGTGATCGCCGCTGCCTTTGGCAAGCGAGGATTGATGTCCGGGATTCCGTCCTTCCTTGATGAATCTCTCAAGCCTTGGCGAGAACATCTGGCGCGCGCTGCAGAAGGAACCGAATCTCTCGATAAGGCTCTTGAAGCCCGCGCTTTGCGTGAAGCGCTTGACCTCAAGCTTAGCGGCAAAGATTTGGTTAATGATCTGCGGCGTTTGTATCCTATCGGCCTCTCATCGAAAACGGCCGGGGAAATCCTTGATCATATGGAGAAGGCGTTACGCCGGATAACCTTGAGAGAACGTCTGATTGTAGCTGTGTTAAGCCTTTTTTTAAGCGCTGCTTTATTCACAGGTCTTTTTCTGACTCCGCTTCATGCGGCAATAACCAAAAACCTGACACCTCGTTTCGTCCTGCTTGTCGAGTCGCTGTTGCCGGCGGCCGCTATAGGCTTGAGCGGATTCGCCTTCGTCCACGCCGCAAAATGGGTGTTGCAGAGGCGCTACCCGCGATCCGATGTCCGGCTCACCCAAAGCATCGGCCGGATCGGCTACGGCACGCTGGCCGGGATTCTGGTGATTTATGTAATTGCCTATCTATTGGCGAAAAATCTTTGATTCACAAAGACGCGAATGAAAAGGTTAACCCAAAAGCTTAACGTTAATGAAGCCGCTATTAACCATTTTGTAATTTCTTTATACAAAAGCTTTAAATATTGACACCTCATAATACTACGAATGATGATTGGCGTTCGATTCGTTCGTAGAATCTCTTTTTTAAATCGAGTCAGTTGCGGAGTGAAATCATGAAACAGACGGTCGCGGATATCCTGGCTTCTTACCTCCACGATGTCGAAGGCGCGGAAGAAAAATTTGGCGCGTTGTTGTCCCGGCTCGGCGAAAATTCAACGCAACTCAAACCTGTTTTACACTCTCTGCCGCCCCTCTTGGCTAACATGGATAATGGTCGCCGCGTCCACGCCGTCAGCGTTGCTAAACGCGCCCTTGACGCCTGCGGCGATACCCCTCATCTGATAAACGGTTTCGTCACGCAGCTGCTTGAAATTTTTCCGGCCGAAAGATTGAAAAAAGAACCTGTTTTTTATCCGCTTATGCAAGCCATGAGACAATCTTGCGAAAAAGGAATGCAGGCACTGGAGTGTAAGAGAGATGACGGTTCCCGCCTGATCAATTACAGCCTGCGTGAACACCACAACGTTTTGTCGGATATATTAGGATTATCCCGCTTAAAAAGACCGGCGACTCATTCAGGCAGCACTTTTTTCCGGAGATTCCCGCATCTAGAGTTTGCATAAGCTTCGGGCTAAAAACAAAAACTCCCGGTCTTTTCAGGACCGGGAGTTTTTTATTGGATAAACAACTTTGGAAGCTATGTCAGGCGGCGAATGCCTTCGTATACTCTTCCATAAAGGCTTTCAGCTTCCCTTCCGTTTCCGGCGAAATCTGTTTGTCCTTGCGGATAGCGGCGAGAATGGAACCCCCCGGCCCGCGCAGTTCGGTCAGAAGACCTTTTTCATAGCGCGACACGTCGTCGACCTTCACCTTGTCAAGATATCCCTTCACGCCCGAATAGATTACGGCCACCTGCTCCTCAACCGTAAGCGGCGCGTATTGCGCTTGCTTGAGAAGCTCCGTCAAACGGCGTCCGCGATTCAACAATTTCTGCGTCGCTGCGTCCAGATCCGAAGCGAACTGCGAAAAGGATTCCATTTCGCGGAACTGGGCAAGATCGAGCTTGATAGACCCTGCGACCTGCTTCATAGCCTTGATCTGCGCGGCCGACCCGACACGGCTCACCGAAAGTCCGACGTTGATAGCCGGACGAACACCCTTATAGAACAACGCGGTTTCAAGAAAAATCTGCCCGTCCGTGATCGAAATCACGTTCGTCGGAATGTACGCGGTCACGTCGCCGGCCTGCGTCTCGATGATCGGCAGAGCCGTCAGCGAACCGCCCTTTTCCTTGTCGCTCATCTTCGCGGCGCGTTCAAGCAGGCGCGAATGCAGATAGAACACGTCGCCGGGGTATGCCTCCCGTCCCGGCGGGCGGCGCAGTAAAAGCGACATCTGACGATAGGCCACGGCCTGTTTCGACAAATCGTCGTACACGATCACGGCATGCATGCCGTTGTCGCGGAAATATTCGCCCATCGCGCAACCGGCGTAGGGCGCGATAAATTGCATCGGCGCCGGTTCGGAAGCTGTGGCTGCGACGATGATCGAGTATTCAAGCGCGCCGGCGTCTTCAAGAACTTTCACGATCTGCGCCACGGTCGAACGCTTTTGTCCGATAGCCACATAAATGCAGTAAAGCTTCTGCGATTCGTCACTTCCCTTGTTGATGGGCTTCTGATTGATGAACGTGTCGATCGCCACCGCCGTCTTGCCGGTCTGACGATCGCCGATGATCAGCTCGCGCTGACCGCGCCCGATCGGCACCAGCGAATCGATGGCCTTAAGGCCGGTTTGCATCGGCTCACTCACGGACTGCCTCGGGATGATGCCGGGCGCCTTCACCTCGATGCGCTCCATCTTAACGTCTTTGAGCGGCCCCTTGCCGTCGATCGGATTGCCAAGAGCATCGACCACGCGGCCCAGAAGGCCCTTGCCGACCGGCACGTCAACGATGGCGTCGGTGCGCTTGACCATATCGCCTTCGCGAATGCTGCGGTCGTCGCCGAAGATCACGACGCCCACGCTGTCGGTTTCCAGATTGAGCGCCATGCCTTTCACGCCGTTATGGAACTCGACCATTTCACCGGCGCGCACGTTGTCGAGCCCGTAAACGATAGCCACACCGTCGCCGACCTTTAAAACCTGGCCAACCTCCGCCACTTCGGCGGCGGCGCCAATCTGCGCCATCTGTTTCTTTAAAACGGCTGAAATTTCCGATGCGCGGATATCCATTTACGCTGCCTCCTGTTGTGCCTTCAATTGACGTTCCAGCCGCGCCAACTTGCCCCGAACCGAGGCATCAAACTGACGCGAACCAATTTTTACCATCAGCCCGCCCAGCA
>JAQUPC010000127.1 GCA_028716765.1 Alphaproteobacteria bacterium
TTTTTCTTTTTGAAATATTGCGGCATCCATAGAATGGCCTCCTGCTATGCGGCGGTTTGCCAGTACAACTCTGGCCGGATTGGTTCTTGATACGCTATCAAGACTTACAAAACGAGCACATTGGCGCAACGGCTAATGTTGGTTAAACCCCGGCCACCCCCTTGTTTGTCTTTCAGCCAAACGATAGGCTTTAGTCGACAACTCCATTTCCCTAATCCCTAATCCCTAATCCCTAACCCCTAATCTCATGTCCCGTCTTTCCCGCGCCGAGCATCTCGGATTTTTCGACAAACTACGCCTCATCAACTGGGGGCTGGTGGCGTTGATCGCGGCCATTTGCCTGATCGGCGTGGTTTTACAGTATTCGTCCGGCGGCAAAAGCTGGCACCCGTGGGCCGGCGCGCAGCTTACGCGCTTCACGGCCGGCTTCGCGATCATGATGGTGCTGGCCCTTGTGGACATCCGTTTCTGGCTCCGCACGGCCTACCCGCTTTACGGCGTCATGCTGATCCTTCTTGTCGCGGTGGAGATTATGGGCCACACCGGCATGGGGGCCCAACGCTGGATCAACCTCGGCTTTTTTGTGCTCCAGCCTTCCGAACTTATGAAGATCGCGCTGATCCTCGCCCTCGCGAAGTATTTCCACGGCCTCGATTACGACGAAATAGGCCATCCGCTGCGTCTTGTGCCGCCTGTTCTTATGGTCCTCGTGCCTGTCGGCCTCGTCCTTCTGCAACCCAATCTCGGCACGGCGGCCATTCTCCTTATGGTCAGCGCCGCGATATTCTTCGTGGCGGGCGTGAGGTGGTGGAAGTTCGCGCTTCTCCTTGCGATTGTCGCCGTCGCCGCGCCTTATGCGTGGCATCACCTGCACGATTACCAAAAGACCCGGCTGATGACCTTTTTGAACCCCGACGCCGATCCGTTGGGCGCGGGCTACAACATACTGCAATCCAAAATCGCGCTCGGCTCCGGCGGCCTGTTCGGCAAAGGCTTCGGCATGGGCACGCAAAGCCAGCTTCAATTCCTTCCCGAAAAGCATACGGACTTCATATTCGTCGTGCTGGCCGAAGAGTTCGGCATGGCGGGCGCTCTCGGCCTTATGGGGCTTTATTTCCTGCTTATGGCGTACGGCATGATCATCGCTTTCACGAGCCGCAGCCAATTCGGGCGCCTAGTCGCCTTTGGACTGACGACGTGTTTTTTCCTGCATATTTTCGTCAATGTGGCGATGGTAACCGGCGCGATCCCGGTTGTGGGCATCCCTTTGCCGCTGGTCTCTTATGGCGGCACGTCGCTCATGACTCTCCTCATGGGATGCGGCATTTTGCTCGGAATCTCCGTGCACCGGGAGGTCAAAATCTCCCGCACCGGGATAAGCGACGTCTGACCCATGCCGCCTTACCCCTACCTAATATTGGTTAGAACTTACGGTTTTTTGGTAAACCTAATTACTTTCATGGTTTTTTTTGAAAAAAACCCTCATGAAAGTTTTATCGACTTGCCTGTGGCCAGTTAAGGTGGATTTAAGAAAGCGGCGTTATAAAGAAGCGCCCGTTCACCAGAATGAAGGATAAAGACGTGTTGGTTGAGTTATCGCCCCAGGCCTATTTGACGCTGTGCGCCCTTGTGCGCGACGCCCTCGAAGTCCCCAGCGACGCGGAGCCTATGCTCCAGCGCGCGGCCAACGAATTGATGGGCGCAACGGCAGGCGGCATGATCCCCTCCGAGCTTGCCGAAGAGCCCGAGCGCCTGACGGCTCTTCGCCGCGGCGGCTTCCTGCGCGGGTAAAGCGCGTCTTTTCCTCTATCTTAACGCCAGCGTCATTCCGGACAGAGCGTATCCTCGTTTACGCTGTGATGATGCATTCCCATTCTCACGCCTTTCTCTCGTAAGGCATTTCCCTCGCACAGATTTTGCTTTATCATTACAATACAAGTCCGGAAGCAGAGCGGGGCAAGAATGGACAAAAAAGACGTTTCTTTTCATGAGCCCGTCCGCGGCTACCGCCCCTCGCGATTGACTTATATCGGCCGCATGCTGTTGCCCGACGAGTACGTCCTCTATATGGCCGGCCTTCACTGGATCATATACGATTTCGGCGTTGCCACGACGCTCTTCGGTATCTTGCTGTGGAACTACAACGGCCTTTTGGCGAATATGCTGCTGAGCGGGAGGGCTGCCGGATATGTCGTGTTGCCGATGCAGTTTATCGCTGTCGCCAGCATCGTTATCGGCGTTCTCAATTTACTGTTCGTTTTTATCAGGCACATCTCGACCCGGCTTGTCGTCACCAACGAACGCGTGATTTTTAAACATGGCCTTATCGCCGTCGAGGTGCGGGAAAATACGTTGCCGAAAGTCGCCAGCGTCGATATCCAGCAATCGTTTCTTGGGGCTTTTCTCGGGTACGGCATGGTGGAGGTGAAGGGCTCGGGCGCGGACCTTCCGCCAGTCGATCACGTGGATGATCCCTATACCTTTTACTATAACGTCATGCACGCGCAGCGAAGCATCGAACATCCCGAGATCGCCAGGACGGGCCCTACCATAGAACATGTTCCTCAAAAGCTTGGGGCGCCTTCTCCTGCGAAGATAGGCCGATCTCCCTCAGTGCATAATGACGAGGAGCACGAACATGCCGAGCAGGCGGAGCATGACAACGACGATCATAACGATAATGATGACGAGGATGACGATTAACCGCCTTTTACCAGAATAAACCGGGCGTCACTCCATCCTAAAAACGGTTTTACTTAATCGGGCTTTGCTCTATATCGGCTTGTATGGAAAACGCGGTATTGGCCTTTTGGAGCTGGTTTCAAACGCAGCTCAATTTCTGGGTGGCGCTCGGCCTTTTCGGCCAGTGCATGTTTATGATGCGCTTTGTGTTCCAGTGGATTCACAGCGAACGCGCCAAGCAAAGCGTCATGCCGGAGATTTTCTGGTATTTCAGCCTCGGTGGCGGAGTTATCGTATTGACCTATGCTATCCATAAAAAAGATCTTGTTTTTATTCTCGGCCAGGCTCTTGGCGTCGTCATCTATCTTCGCAACATCCAGTTTATCTGGCGGCATAAACGCAAGCAACGCGCTGCGACGGATTCCGCAATTCCGGGTTAGCGCATGAACGAGAACGCACCTGAGGCAAACGGCCTGCCCTTTTCGCTTCCGTCTGATTTCATAAGCGAAGACGGCAAAAGCCTCGGCTGGCGCGCGTACGTTATTCTGGCGTTGTTATGTTTCGCGTTTTTCCTGCCAGGTCTGACGGCCATTCCGCCCGTCGACCGTGACGAACCTCATTTTGCGCAAGCGACGAAGCAGATGATCGAAACCGGCAACTACGTCGATATCCGCTTTCAAAAAGAAACGCGCTATAAAAAACCTGTCGGCATCTATTGGCTGCAGGCGGCGAGCGTTAAAATGCTCAGTCCGGCCAATCTCGACGCCATTTGGGCGTATCGCGTGCCCTCGGTCCTTGGTGCGACGGTGGCCGTTTTGATGACCGCGGCGCTTGGTGCCCTTCTCTTCGGGCCTTTGGCCGGGTTTATGGCCGCTCTCTTGATCGCGTCCTGCCTGATCCTCAACGTCGAAGCGCGCCTCGCCAAAACCGATGCCGTGCTGTTGGCCTGCGTGGTTGTTGCGCAATATGGGCTGGCCAGAGCGTATATGCATGGAGTCACCCTCCCGCAAGGGGAGAGGGGTTTTACAGGCTGGCCGGTGTTCTTCGCGTTCTGGCTGGCGCAGGGCGCGGGCTTTCTTATCAAAGGGCCGCTTGTGCTTCTTCTCACGGCATCTACCCTTTTGTATCTGAAAATAACTGAAAAAAGAATTGGATGGGTTAAATCCCTTAGACCGGCGATCGGCATCCCTTTCGCGCTGTTGCTTGCCGCGCCGTGGTTTGCGGCCATCATGCTGGCGAGCCAGGGCGGCTTTGCCGCGCAATCGGCGGGCCACGATCTGTTCGCCAAACTCTGGCAGGGGCAGGATCGCGGCATCATGCCGCCGGGGTTGCACCTACTCGTGTTTCCGTTGATGTTCTTTCCCGGCTCCCTTCTCGCGTTGCTGGCGATCCCCGGCGTGTGGCAGAACAGGAAAGACTCCGCCGTGCGTTTTTGCCTCGGCTGGATTCTTTTCCCGTGGCTGCTGTTCGAACTTTCGCTGACCAAACTGCCTCATTACGTCCTGCCTCTTTACCCGGCCGTTGCCCTACTGGCGTCGGCCATGATGCTCAAAGGGTTTCCGCTGATTACAACGGGGCGCTGGCGCTGGATTAATGTCACGGCCTTCGGCGCCTGGCTGGCGGCGGGCATGCTGGTGGCGGCGGGCGTCATGTTCATGCCGTTTTTCAGCGACAGGGTATGGCAGCCCGCAGCCATAATGGCTGGCGTCATTCTGCTCGGCACGCAGGCGGCTTTTTTTGTGTTGCTTGCTTCGCGCGCGCCGAAAAGCCTTTTGGTGCTGACGGGAGGTAGCCTGCTTTTTACGTTGCTGACGTTCGGGATCGTTATTCCATCGCTGCGTCAGGCATGGCTAACGCGGCAAGTTATGCAAGTTGCCGAAACCGTGAAGCCGTGCGCCGGCGTGAAAATCGTTTCGTCAACCTATAACGAACCGAGCCTGGTCTTTATGGCGGGAACGGACACGGAAGTCTTCTCCAGCGGAGTGACGGCCGCGCGCGCCATGCTTAAGGACTCCTGCCTCCTCGGCCTCATCAGCTCGAACAGCGACGAGGCTTTCCGGGCCGCTTTCAAAGGTTCCGGCGCTTCCCCTGTTGCCCTTTCGCATTCCGCCGGCCTCAATATAGGCAACGGCCGCCGGACCGAACTGACCCTCTACCGGCTTGAACCGGCCCCGAATAAGTAGTTTATTTCCCATATATCGCAGTAATTTGACGTTAAAAGTTGACACGGCGCCGCCGGCCGCGCTAGGTCTTGTTTATGAAAAAACCCAGACGCTCCCAACCCAAGTGGGTGGCCAACCTGCACACCCTGATGACCGCGCGCCAGCTGAACCCGCGCAGCCTGTCGTTGAAGGCGGGATTGAACGCTACGGCCGTGCGCGACATGCTGGAAGGGCGCACGCGCTTTCCCCGCTACGATACGGTCCTTGCGCTATCGCACGCGCTTGACGTTACGCCGACAGGGCTGATGGACGGGCAGGAAAAAGAAGCGAATAACCCGGTAAAATCAGAGGTACTAGACGGCGACCTTGAACTGCTGACCGAAATTATTACACGCCTTCAGGAAGTCATCGAAGAGTATAAACATCCGATCGGCCCGCGCGATTTTGCCGCTATGGTCGCCTCCCTGTACCGCCGTATGCAAACACCGCAATCTTCCAAGGGGCCCCGCGAAGATCTTCAGCCCAAAATTTACGATCTGCTGGAATATGAAACGATGCGCCGACGCGCACAGCGCTAAAATGTATGGTTAATTTCCCATATTTTTGTTGCCGCAGCTGCCAAATTATG
>JAQUPC010000128.1 GCA_028716765.1 Alphaproteobacteria bacterium
CTGGTTATTATGACATCATGGAGAGGTGGCAGAGCGGTTGAATGCGGCGGTCTCGAAAACCGCTGTGCGTGCAAACGTACCGGGGGTTCGAATCCCCCCCTCTCCGCCAATAAAAATGGGCCCAAGAGGGCCCTTTTTTATTGGCGAAAGGGGAGAGCTGAAGAGCCCGCAGGGTTCGACAAAACGCTCCGGGGGAGCGTTTTGGAACGCCGAAGGCGGCCCCGAGCATTTGCGAGGGGTGAAAAACATACTGGATGTATGTTTTTCATCAATCCCCCCGCACTACGATAAATGAAAACCGTGGCCGCAAGTCCGCGAAGCGGACGCAGCGAGCACATCCCCCTCTATCGAGTGGACTTCGAGCCTCCCGAAGCTTTAGCGTAGGGAAGAGAAAGCAATCTCATCCCTTCCGTCAGCTTTTTTACAATTACAACTCATATATGAATTCCTGGTGCACCGAAAACGCACAATAGCTTCAGCACTTTCTGTGAAAAGCTGTTAACCTCGATTTTTCCAAATCCGACCCGCCTGATTGTCAGATAGGCCAAAACTCTCTAAAAGTTATGGTAGCTGTTGACTTAGTACGGCGTATTTAAGTCAATAGGTTAGGTGTTGTGGTTGTATATTGAGTGGTAGGCAGACGAAATCTCACGTCGGGGAGAAATGTAATATGGCCAAAGCACTGATTAACATAAATTTTGATGGCTTATCTGCTCCTGCCACAAAATTGATTGAAAAAGTATCGGATGCTGTAGGGGGAATAGCAAAACCGGGACAAATCAGACGTGTGGCAAAAGCGGAATCGGATGCTGAAATAATTCGTGCTCAAACCAGAATCGAAATTACCGAAATTCAACGACGAAGTCTTGAGCGTATGATTCGCGAAGAAGGGCAGAAACAAGAGAATATTGAAAGCATAACAACAAAAGCGTTTCCGAACCTTAAGGAAGATTCAAAGCCAGATAGCATCGAAAAAGATTGGCTCACATACTTTTTCGATAGAAGCCGACTCGTGTCTGATGACGAAATGCAATCTCTTTGGGCCAATATTCTAGCGGGACAAGCGAACACGCCCGGAACGTTTTCTAGAAAAACGATTGATCTTGTTGCTTCCCTAGATAAAAAGGACGCTAATCTCTTTACGAAGCTATGTACGTTTGCATGGATGATCGGTGGAATTACTCCTGTTGTTTTTTACAAAGACGGCGCTCTATATGAGAAAGAAGGCATCGAGTTTTCCACACTCGCTCATTTAGACAGCATCGGATTGATAAATTTTAATCAAAGCGGCCTCGGTGGCTTTGCAAAAAAGAAACTGCCCAAATATTTCACGATTTTCTATTATGGTCGGTCCATTACAATAGAATTTTCAGCCGACGATAATTCATTAGATGTCGGCCAGGTTTTGTTTACACAGGCCGGATCGGAATTAGCATCTATTTGTGGATCTTCAGCATCAGACGAATATTTCGAATGGGTGCTGGAAAAATGGTTCAACAAGGGATTAATATTATCCATGCCAATCAAGGCAATGGGTAGATAATATTTGTCGCGCCAGCTACCTCCGTCCCGCCATATAGGCAACCAAGCCCGGCGCGATGTTTCTACGGCTCGGGAAATCCGCGGCTTATAATCCTGTCTTTCTGCTTGCGCAGATAATCCAAATCTCCGGCCATTATCAAACAGCCGTGGCCTTTCAGATTAACGCCGAAATTGAAGGACTCCCGCGAAGGGAAAAGCGCGACGATCTCGTCGAACTCTTCGATATAGCCGCACGGGATTTTTGATTTCGTCGCGGGCGCGTTTTCGAGATACACGTGGCCGTGGATGACGTAATTTACGTTCGGAAAATAGTTGAAAAGACGAATTTGAATGGGCGCGTCGACGGAAGGCTTCACCTCCCCGATAAATTTCACCTGGCGTTCGTCGGGCTCGACCGCGACAAAATCCCCGGCGCTTAAAGTCGCCTTGTCCACGTTCCGGCGCGAGACAAGATAATGCCCGGCGTCGCGAAAAGCCGGGAAGCCGTGGCAGCATCGCGTGATGCGGTCGGTGTAACGCGCGGACGCGTTGCCCAAAAACCTCTCGGGATTGACGGCGTTGACGTGTTTGGAAAACTCGTCGCCGAATTGGCGGGCAAGCTGGATGAACGCCTCGTTTATGGCGGGCAGGTTCTCCCCGGCCGGTCCCAGCGATTTCGACGGTACGCGCGTCAGCGATCTGATTTTGTCCACGCGCTCAAGCAAGGCCCGGCTGAATTCCGCAATATCGGCGGTGCCGGAATATAGATTGCCGAGGGGGTCGAGCAATTTGAAAACGTAGCGGCCGTCCTGTTTCTCGATCATGATCCCCAGATTCGACCGGGACTTCAGCAGCCGGTCGATAACGGCAAAGGGACTGTACGTTTTCTCAACGACGCGTTTTGACGAGATCAACGTGAGGTGCGGATTCTTTTGTTTGATAACGGGCAGTATTTTTGTTTCCGCATTGTCGATGTTCGGCATCCAGACGAGGACGTCGAAGTCCTTAAAATCGAGGCCGTATAACGCGGATAAATTTCCGCCGTTCATGCAAGGCCATCCGGTGTTTTCCGCTATCATGCTGGCCAGTTTGGACGGTTTGCCCGATTGCCTGTCAAAAGTGCCGCCGACAATTATGGCTCTGTACATAATCCCGCTCCCTTATTGCTTTCCTGCAATTTAGCATCCGGAGCTTTTGTTGAAAGCCATATGTATGGTTAATGTTGCCGCAGGCGCCGTCCGAAAATCATCTTAACCATAACAATTGAAATCGGCTTCGATATTGCGGGCAAGCGACAGGCCCGCAATGACGGCGGCTCTTGATCCTGCATGATCGGTTCGATCGTTAAAACGACGTCTTTCCGTCGAACTCTTCGTCGTCTTTCAAGGCGTCCTCGCGCGTGCGGTGGATAACGCCGTCGCGATGCTCGGGAGGAGCGTAAAGGGTGTAGAGCTTCATCGGGGTCTTGCCGGTGTTGATGAAGTTGTGCTCGACCCCGGCGGGAACGACGATGGCGGAGCCGTCGCCTATTTCGCTGCGCTCGCCGTTCAGAACGCATTCGCCCGTGCCGGACTCGATGCGCAGAAACTGGTCGAGGTGGTGCGTCTCCGCGCCGATTTCTTCGCCCGGCTTAAGCGCCATGACCACAAGCTGGCAGTGTTTCGCGGTATAGAGAACCTGCCGGAAATTTTCATTCTCCAGCGTAAGCTTTTCAATGTTATCGACGTAGCCGTTGCTTTTTTTCATTTTGCATGTACTCCTGCGGTTGCCTGCCCTTGCGGCAGCAGTTCTTGAAACGACCGTTTATCATAGCATGGGGAAAACAAGAAAAACAGGTGCGGAGCGCCTTTCCGTTCGATCAAAAACGCGAGCCTTGCGGCGCAAAAACATACCCTGTTCGAAGTGTGTTTTCTCTGATATTCCTTTTTAAGCCGTTATTTTCAGGGTTTGATTCCTATGTTTAAGCACTCTTCTATGTCCGCGCCCGATCTTTCCGTCATTCTGCCGTTCCATAACGAGGGAGGATCGGTGCGCACGTTGTTTCAGCGCCTGTTCCCCGTGCTCGGCCGTTTGGGGTTGAGTTACGAGATCATTTGCGTCGACGACGGCAGCACCGACAACACGTACAGCCTCTTGTCGCATGCGCGCGAGCACGACCTGCGTATCAAAATCGTGCGTCTGGCGCGCAATTTCGGCAAGGAAGCCGCGCTGACCTGCGGCTTGCACCGCGCGAAAGGGCGGGCGGCGATCATGCTCGACAGCGATCTGCAGCACCCGCCCGAGGTCATTCCCGAACTTGTCGCGGCATGGGATCGCGGAGCCAAAATGGTTTACGCCATTCGCCGCAACCGCGACACGGATTATCCGCTCCGCAAGTTTCTCTCCAAGGCCTTCTATTACGTTTTCAGGCACATCGCCGAAATTCGCATGCCGGAAGGGGCGGGCGATTACCGGTTGCTCGACCGCGCCGTGATCGATGCGGTGAACGCCTTGCCGGAGCGCACCCGTTTCATGAAAGGCTTGATGACATGGGTGGGCTTCGATTACGCGCAGGTGCCGTTCGACGTCGCGCCGCGCCCCGAAGGGCATACGACGTGGAACCTGTTTCGACTCGTGCGCTTCGCCTTCGACGGGCTGGCGTCGTTCAGCACCTTGCCCCTGCGCATCTGGACGTGGTTCGGCAGCATCATATCGCTTTTCGCGCTGGCCTACGGCCTGCTGCTGGTTCTGCGCACGCTCTTGTTCGGCGTCGACGTTCCGGGCTTTGCTTCCCTGATGGCCGGCATCCTGTTCATGGGCGGCGTGCAATTGCTGAGCCTCGGGGTGATCGGCGAATATCTGGCGCGCGTGTTTATGGAAGTGAAGGCGCGGCCCATCTACCTCGTTGCCGAGCAACAGGGCTTTGAAGACGCGAAAGCGCCCCGGGTCTGATGACGTCCGCAGTTTCCGCGAAAAATTCCCGGGAAAAGATTTCGCCGGTTCATGTGTTTTGGATCGTAGCGGGGCTGCATTTCGTTCTTTGGATTCTTGTTCCGGCGCTGACAAGCCCCAACGTGCAGCTTGACGTTATCGAGGGCTATGCGTGGGGCCGCGAATGGCTTATCGGCACCTACAAGCATCCGCCGATGCAGGCCTGGTGGCTGGAAATTCTTGCGTATGCCACGGGCCGGGCCTCGTGGGCGCATCTTCTGGCAAGCCAGATCGCCATCGTTACCGCATTTTGGGCCGTTTGGCAGACGGGCCGCCGTCTGGCCGGGGACAAGACGGCGCTGCTGGGCGTTCTTCTGCTCGAAGGCGCGGTTTATTACAATTTCACGAGTCCCGAGTTCAACCCGAACGTTTTGCAATTGCCGTTTTGGGCTCTGGCCTGCTGGTCGTTTCATCGCGCCGTTAAGGAAAACCGCTGGTTCGATTGGGCGTTGCTGGGCGTTTGGGGCGCGGGCGGCCTTTATACGAAATACAGCATGCTCGTGCTTCTGGCGGTTCTGGCCGGGCTGATGATTTTCCACCCCGAAGCGCGGCGGCGTCTGCGCGGGTTCGGCCCTTATCTCGCCCTGGCGATGCTGTCGCTGTTAGGGGCGCCGCATCTGAAGTGGCTGGTGGCGCATGATTTTCAGCCGTTCTTTTATGCCGAAAGCCGGACCGGGCTGACGGAGCATGTATATGAGCGCTTCCTGTACCCCGGCCAGTTTCTTATGGCGCAAGGCCTGTCGCTACTGGCTATGATCCTTTTGTATGCGTTGTTCGTCCGAGGCCGCGTGCGCCTGTCCGATAATTTGAAGGCGGGAGCCGGTTCCTTTGACCGTGTTTTCTTGCATGCGATTGCGCTTGGCCCCGTGGCATTGCTTCTGTTGCTCGCGGTCGTCGTGGGGTTTCGCCCGCGCGATATGTGGGGAGCCTGCCTGTGGAACTTCGTAGGGTTATGGGCC
>JAQUPC010000129.1 GCA_028716765.1 Alphaproteobacteria bacterium
AATCGCCTGTTACGCCGTTGACCCCCGAGCCCATTAATTCCGTGACATAAAAGCCTTGTTTAATGTCGCGCATGAGTTCGGCGGGATTAAGTTTTCCCGGCTCGATATAAAGGTTGCTTGGCGAGGGGGATGGAACGCCGCCGGGGCTGCGGCTGGCGTGCGCGGTGCTCTTCATGCCGAGCTGCCTTGCCGAGCGCAGGTCCATGAACCAGGTCGTGAGCAAGCCTTGGTCGATAATCTTGCGTTTAACAGGCAGGAGTCCTTCGGCGTCGAAAGAATGCGAGCGCAAGCCGCGTGCGCGAAACGGATCGTCGGTAACGATTACGGAATCCGCAAAAACTTTTTTGCTCAGATAATCCTTCAGAAAACTGGTGCCGCGTGCGACGCTGGAGCCGGAAATCGCGGAAGAGAAATGTCCCAGCAAGCTGTTGGCCTCGCGCGGATCGAATACGACGGGAACATGACAGGTCGGCATTTTGCGCGCCCCGAGATTCCGGATCGCCCGTTCTGCGGCCCTACGGCCTATCTTCGTTGCGGATGGCAAGTCGTCATGAAATACGACCGAAGCAAAATCATAGTCCCGCTCCATGCCTAAGCCTTCGCCCGCCAGAACCGAAGCGCTAAGGCTAAAGCTTGTACGGCGGTAACGGCCAAGGAATCCGTTGCTTGCGGCAAGAACAATGGCCGCATGGCCGGCACCGGCATCGGTGCTTTCGCATTGCGCCACGCCTTTAACGGAAAGGGCGGCTTCTTCCGCTTCGCGCGCCATATCGATCAGCGCCGGCGCCGATATCTCATGCGCGTCGGCCAGTTCAAGTTTAGGCCATGCGGTCGCGATTTCTTCCGGAGCGGCGAGTCCGCAGTAAGGGTCCTCCGGCGCTGCCCTGGCCATTGCCACGGCACGTTCGGCAAGTTCGTCCAGACTCTGCGGCCGCCTGTCGGTCGTCGCGGCCATAGCCTGTTTTTTGCCGATCAGGACGCGCAGGCCCAGATCGGCGGACTCGGCGTTTTCCACAGATTCAATCTGGCCGTTGCGCCAGCTGACGGAAAGAGAGGACGAGTCGATGAGTATGGCGTCGGCGGCTTCGGCACCCATGCGCTTTGCCTTCGCGATCAAATCAAGCAGCTGATCCGGCGGCGTTTGTGCAATTGGTTGCGCCACGTCAAAATCCTTGTTTCATGGTATTTGCAAATCGGGGGGAAAAGGGCAGGGTTTAAGCCGACATCGCAATTCGTTCCGCCCGGGAGGACGCAGAAGTACGATAGTCATAATCTTCCTCGCGATTTTCATCCTTGGCGGGCAAGGTATCCAGCGCTCCCTGACCGCCGACGGTGATCATCTCGAGAAGATTGCCCTGGGCGTCGAAGCTTCCGCAAATAAGCGGCCCGCCAAAACCACAACCGCCGTCAAGCGTTACCGCGGTTCCTTCGGTGACAACGCCGCCGCGCTGCGGATCAAAGCCGCGCACGATACGGGCATAGAAGACGGCCGAAGTGTTTTCCGCGGCAGATGCGTCCGTTCCAAACCACAGATTGTCCCCTTGATCCTCAAGCGAGCGCCGTGAATCAAACCCTGCAGGAACGAACAGCAAGCGCGGCGAGCCGTCGCGCCCCGTTCCGGAAACGGCGGCGCGTTTCATGCAGCACACCAGTGGTTCGTGGCCGGGAGCCAGCCGTTGGGCTACGCGCAGCTGGTTGGTCCAGCGCGTGATCGTCACGCTGTCGGCGCGCGCCATCGCCTTGGTGTCGTTCATCTGAATGCCGTAGAGGCGGAGATAAGGTTCGACCCCCGCTTTGAGCAGCTGTTCGAGCATCCTGGATGGCAGCGGCGCGAACTGGAGCCGCAATAAACGTTGCCACGCTTCCTCGGCAGGCCCGCGCAAGTGCACGATGTCGGATGGCTCCATGCCCGGTTTTGCGAGCAATGCCGAGCGGAAGGCGAGAAGTTCTTCGATAATGGCTTCGTTGTCAGGGGAGCCGACCCCAAGATAATTGCCGAGGTACACGAGTCGGTCGCCGAGAGCAAAGCGAGTCGCAAGATGGTCGTGCAACGCCATAAGCCGATCACGGTCACCGTGAATGGCGGCGACGGCCCAAACGCGGCGAGGGGTGCCTAAATCGGCAAACTTTTCGCTCATCAATTGCATCTTAGCTCGTTCAAAAATGCGTCGGGCCAAGAAGTGACATACAATTAACCGCAATGCAACATTTAGTGTCGATATAGTTAAAGATACCCACAGCTTGTTAGCCGGGGTTTTATCAGGCTTCACCTAGTGTCTTAATGAACGCTGGCGGGTTCCATTTCATTTTGCCGCACGGTGGCAAAGGCAAGCTCGCGCTCGGAGGCGGCCATTATCGGCGTTCCATCCGCGGCATGTATGATATGAAATTGTTGTCCGCGAATAATAACTGGTTTGATGTAAGCAACGTAATCCACGCCGAACCGGCCTAATTCTTCCGGCGTAAATGACTGTTTTGAAGACTCAAATTTTCTCATCGCTTGCGCTTACCTTTCAGGGACGGTCATCAGTATATTCACAATTTTCTAACCAAATCCTTAATGTTATCTGGTGACGGGATGCCATAATTGCAAGCTGGCTATGCATGCGCCTAGATTGTTGCGAATCAACAGGATGGGTGGTAATCCGTACTTCCACGCAAAATGCACCCCTGAATGGTGCCTTTTCTATCTGTGTCCCGTTCCAACCTTCCACGAGGTCATTATGAGCGACAAGATTATGTACTGGATGTCCGTATTGTTCGGCGGCTTGTCCTTGCTGCTGTTCATTGCCGACACGGCACTCATCTCCGGAAACCGTCAGCTTCAGACTGAGGTGGCGGCCCGTCAAACGGAAATCGACAAGGCAACCCGTTTGACGCCGCTGAATCAGAATTTGGCGCAGGCGCTCGCCGAAGCTGCGGTTAAAAGCAACGATAAGGATATCCGCGATCTTCTGGCGTCCCAAGGCATAGAAATCCGCAAGCCCGATAAGGCGAAGGATGAAGGTGCCGCGACCCCCAAGAATAAATAACCCGAGAGAGAGGTTGATATGTCCAATTCCACAAGCGATATGCGACTGACCACCCGGCATTTGCTGATCCCCGTCAGTCTAATGGCCCTCACCATGTTTCTGGTCATGAGTTTTCAAACCATGCAGATCTTGCGGGACCGCGATTCCCTTAACATGGCCAAGGGTCAGCAGGAGAAGGCTTTTGAAGACAGCAACCGGCTTCAGGGGCAATTGAACGCGCTGTTGACCGGCACTAAAAAACTGTCAGACGCGGGCAATAAGGATGCCAAGGGCATCGTCGAGAAGCTGAAGAGCATGGGGATTGAAATAAACCTTCCCCCGGCACAGCAAGCCGGCGCAGCTATTCCTCCGGCGCCAGTTCCGGCGGCTACCGAGAGGCAGGAACCAGGCCCGGTTAAGCCGTAAGTTCTTTTTCGTTAAAAAAGAAAACGCCGCACTTGAAAAAGCGCGGCGTTTTTTTGTTGAGAGAGCCGATTAAGCTATACGCACCACCGCATGCCGTTTTTTTCCTGCGCTGAGACGCGCGGTGCCATCGCTGCCGAGATCGGCTTCGGAGACGGTGGCCGTAATGGCGGGAACAGGCTTGTCGTTCAGGCGCAAGCCGCCTTGCTCGATGAGGCGTTTGGCTTCGCCCTTCGAGGCCACAAAACCCAAAGTCACAATGGCATCTACCAGCAAGGGGGACGTGCTTTTCGGAAACGTATAGACCGGGAGATCCGAGCCTTTTCCGCCGCCCTCGAACGTGGCTTGAGCCGTGCCGGCGGCAGACCTGGCGGCATCGATTCCGTGGCACATTTTCGTAGCTTCGTTTGCCAGGATTTTCTTGGCTTCGTTGATCTCCGCGCCTTCCAGCTTTTCCAAACGCGCGATCTCATCGAGAGGCAGATCGGTAAACAGTTTCAGGAAGCGGCCTACGTCGGCGTCTTCCGTGTTGCGCCAGAACTGCCAGTAGTCGTAGGCGCCAAGTTTTTCGGGCCTAAGCCACACAGCTCCCGTGACCGTCTTGCCCATCTTGATGCCGGAAGACGTCATGATGAGAGGCGTCGTCAGCCCGTACAGTGCCGCGTCATAAAGGCGGCGGCCAAGTTCGACGCCGCTGACGATATTGCCCCATTGATCCGAACCGCCCATTTGCAGCGTGCATTTATGCCTTTTGTACAATTCGGCGAAATCGTAACCCTGCATGATCATGTAATTGAACTCGAGGAACGTCAGCGGCTGTTCCTGTTCCAGGCGCCGTTTGACGAAATCGAAATTGACCATGCGGTTGATCGTAAAATGCACGCCGATCTCGCGCAGGAAATCGATATAGCCGAGCTTGTCGAGCCAATCGGCGTTGTTGACCAAAATGGCGTCACGCGGACCGCTGCCGAACGTGAGGAACTGCTCGAAGCAGGATTTGATGTTAGCGATGTTGCTGTTGATTTGATCGTCGGTCAGCATTTTACGCAACCCGGTTTTGTCCGACGGGTCGCCGACCTTCGACGTTCCTCCTCCCATCAAGACGATGGGCTTATGTCCCGTTTGCTGAAGCCGCCTCAGCATCATGATGGTGGCAAGGCTGCCGACGTGGAGGCTGTCTGCGGTCGCGTCATAACCGATATAGGCCGGAATAATGCCCTTGCTGGCGGCCTGATCGAGCGCCTCAAGGTCCGTGCACTGGTTAATATGGCCGCGCTCCGTCATAACGCGTAAGAAGTCGGATTTGAGTCCTGAACTCATCATTCTTTTCCATCAGATTGAAAAACAAACTTTTCTTTTCGGATGAGCCTCATAAAGGCCCTCCCTGACTGTTTTAACCTAAAGCATCCGTAAAAACAAAGGGGGACATTTTAGCCCTGTTTACCATACATGAAGAACGCTTAGATGTGGATTGAGGTTGAATTATCCGCCCGTGATCCTTAATGATAAAGGCACGTCAGGCCCATAATTGCAGGAAGTTATAATGACTATCGATAATACTGATGATGAGCCTATTGTTATTGAACTTCATCCCGTAGGAAATGCGTCCGGCACATACGAACTGTCCACGAACCCTAATGTGTGCGTTTACGTCGGCGAGCAGTTTGGAAAAGACGAGGCGAACATTATATGTCAGTCGCCCGACTTGCGTTTCTGGCTGATGAACGAAGGCACTGAATACGGCAAAAGTGGGCCTATAAAGCTTTGGGTGACCGGCGTTCATACAATGAGTGGCGGGCCGGTCAGATCTGTGTCCGATATTAAGGAGATTTACGGCCATATTACGGGCGGTGAGGCAGAAACACCGGATACCGGGGATACGATCTCAATCAAACCTCACCTTTATTATTTGCTGATAGTCGTTTCCAGCAAAGATAGTGGTTCCCCTTTATTTCTTGTTAC
>JAQUPC010000130.1 GCA_028716765.1 Alphaproteobacteria bacterium
GGGCGGCGGCGGCGCCGCTTCAAGCTTGGTAAGCCGCGCATCGTAATCGCTTTGCATCCGTTGGAGCGTGTTGTCCATGCGGCGCAGCGTGTATTCCAGCTGCTCGACCTTTCCGGTCAGGGCGCGAAGCTGATCTTCAACGTCGCTGAGGCGCGTTTCGTAATTCGTTCCCGCGCCGGGCAGTGCATAGGGCTGGTCCTGCGCCAGAGACGGCGCCGCGGCGAAAAAAAGGGCGAAGGCTGGAACAAGAAAGGCGCAGCGAAAAACGTTGTTCATGGCGCATCCATTCATGAAACCGTTGACGGGGCAGACTATACCGGCTTTTCGTCAAAACCGGGGCCGGGAAGGATACCCCTATATAACCAGATGATAATCGATCAGGCAAAAGAAAAGGCCGTAACCCTTGGATTACGGCCTGTTCCTTAAAGAGCCGACAGGCTCTTAATTACTGAGTCACGACCGAAACGGCGCGGCGGTTCTGGGCCCAGGCAGTCTCGTTGCTGCCGAGCACAGCCGGGCGTTCCTTGCCGTAGCTGACCGTCTTGACGCGATCGGCGCCGATGCCGTCGGCCACCAAGTAGTTCTTCGCGGCCATGGCGCGGCGCTCACCCAACGCGAGGTTGTACTCGCGGGTGCCGCGTTCGTCGCAATGACCTTCGACGGTCACTTTGACGTTGGCATACTTCTTCAGCCATGCGGCTTGACGGTCAAGCGTCGCACGGGCTTCCGGCGTCAGGTCCGACTTGTCGAAAGCGAAAAACACGCGGTCGCCAACATTGACCACCAGATCTTCCTGGGTGCCGGGACGGGCTGCGCCCATTCTGCCTGCGCCCATGCCGCCGGCGCCACCAGCGCCTGCCGCATCTTCGGTTCCTGTCGTCGATTCGCAAGCGGCTACCAGAACGAGCGCCGCCATAAGGCACAAAATCTTCTTGAACATCGTAACCCCCTTCGTGAGCTTTTTGGCGGAATCAGCCGGACCAGTACAAAACGCTGCCCCCAGCTTTAGCCGAGATGTGATTGCTATTGATTTCCGTTCGAAGTTCCTTTGATTTCAAGGACTTGAAAAAAACGGCCTCGAACGTCTTGACGGAAAGCCTTCCGCCTCGCCGGAACGGATATGGAACAATTATGTTCAATCCATTCAGAAAAGGCCTCTTGCAAACCCGCAGTCAAAATAGACCGCATCCCTTTTTGAATCAAGACATCAAACCCTGATTCTATCGAGATTCTTTAAGCGAAAAGAATCGTTTAAGACTCCGTGACAAGAAGGCAACGGATAGGCCTTCTTTTTGCCACAATAGATTAGCCTTCACGGTGCTGCGATGTTTTCGGCCCTAACTCGAAACCCCGATTCTCTTATGGAATCAATGGCGACCACGCGGGATCGGAAGCGTCCGTCGATGTTTGCACTTCGCGCTCATTGTAGCCCGTTAAATCGATACTATAGAGGTGCGCCGAGCGCTGCCGCCCGCCCGAGCCCGCCGGCAAATCCTTGAAATACATCAGGACGCGCCCGTTCGGAGCCCATGTCGGGCCTTCGACGTGATAGGATTCCGTCAGCAAACGTTCGCCGGAACCATCCGGGCGCATGACGCCGATGTAGAACCGGCCGCCGTGTTGCTTGGTGAACGCGATCAAGTCGCCGCGCGGCGACCACACAGGCGTAGCGTAACGGCCGTCGCCGAAACTGATGCGCTGCACATTGCTGCCGTTCGAACTCATGACGTAGATCTGCTGCGTTCCGCCGCGATCCGATTCGAACACGATGCGCTTCCCGTCAGGCGCGAAACTCGGACCGGTGTTGATGGAAGGATGATCCGTCAGCTTCTGGGTGCGGCGCGTGCGCAAATCCATCGTGTAGATGTCCGAGTTGCCGTTGTCCGACAAACTGAAAATCACCTTGTTGCCGTCCGGCGAAAAGCGCGGCGCGAAGGTCATGTTGGCGAAATCGCCCAGCACTTCCTGCCGCCCCGAATCGATGTTGAACAGGTAAACGCGCGGCTTGTTGTTGTAATAAGCCATGTAGGTGATTTCCTGCAGCGTCGGCGAAAAGCGCGGCGTCAGAACCAGCGCGCGCCCGTCGCTGAGAAGACGGTTGTTCTCGCCGTCCTGATCCATGATGGCGAGGCGTTTGACGCGTGCGGTCGCCGGTCCCGATTCGGCCACATAGACGATGCGCGTATCGAAATAGCCGTCTTCGCCCGTGATGCGCTTGTAGATCGCGTCAGAGATGATGTGCGCCACGCGCCGCCAGTTGTTGGGCACGGAGAAATAGGCAAGCCCCGTCATCTGCGTTTCGCTGAACACATCCCACAGGCGGAATTCGACCTTCAATCGCCCGTCGGGCTGCGTTTCGATGCGCCCCACGACCAGGCCTTGCGCGTTCAGCACACGCCAGTCGGCGAAGCGCGGCGCGACAAGGAGCGAATCCCTGTCCTGAATGAAGGAATGGGGATCGACGGTCGAGAACAGGCCGGAGCGGACGAGATCGTTGCCGACGACTTTCGCGATGTCGCGCCCGAACTGGGCTTCATTGCCGCCGGAGCCGTAGAAAGCCGGTATCGCTATGGGAATCGGCTCGACCACGCCGCGCGTGATGTCAATCCGGACTTCCGCTTTAGCGGAAGTCAGAGGGCAGAAGACAGGTATCAGAATCAGAAGACAGTAGACGGGGATCAGACGGCAGAAAGACAGCGCTGACGAAAGGCTGCATCTGTTATCTGATACCTGATACCTGCCCTCAGCCTTCTGATTCTGATACCTGTCTTCTGTATTCTGTATTCTGCTCATAGCATATCCCTCGGGTCAAAAGTGAAGGTAATGGTTTTCCACTGCTCGTACTGATCGGGCGGCAGCTCCAACGGGCTGCATTTCGGATTGCGCAAGGCGCGCAGGGCCGACTCCGCCGCCGCGCGGTAGAAAGGATCGCCTCCAAGGCGGCCGTCGTCCACGACGCGGGCTTCACGCACAGTACGATCCGGATTCATTTCGATCAAGACCTCGACGACAAGCTTTTCGGCGTCGCGGGCGCCCGCCGGAATGTTCCAGCATTGTTGGATCTGGCGCCGGAGCGCGTCCTCGTCGCTAATGGTAAGCCGGTCGGAAAGCGAAGGGCCGAGCCCGCCTTGCCCGCCGTTGACAACGTTCGTTTGCCCGGTTTTGGCGTCGTTCTTCATATCCTCGCTTTTCGCGCCTTGCGGCTTAAGCTTGGCCACGTTCTTCAGCACGCTGGCCAGTTGATCCTGCTGGGCCTTCTGCGGCACCGGCTTGGGCGGCTCCGGCGGCGCGGGCTTGGTCATCGGCTTGGGCAAGAGCGCGGCGTCTTCGGCTTTATCGGCTTTTTGTTCCTGCGGCTTGACCTCCGGCTTGTTTATCGGCTCCGGCGGTTTCATTTCGGCCTTTTGCGGCGGCTCCGGCTTCGTGGCTTGCGATGCGGCCGGTTTGTTCTCCTCCTCGTTCTTGTTGATGTTGAGGTTCGTGATGGCGCCTATTTCGACGATGTCGACCGGAATCGGCCGCGAGAGAGGCGGCAGCGGCTTGAAGAGGCGCGGCAGCCCGAAATACATGAACAGCAGCATCGCGATATGCAAGCATGTCGAGATAATAATGCTGTTGCGCAGGTTTCCGTCATCCAGGATCATGATCGCAGCGTCTCATCGCCGTTTGCGCGGTTTGTCCGGAACCTGTTCGGGACGAGGCAATTCCGCCACCAGCGCGACCTTGTTGTACCCGGCCGCGTTGATCGTCCCCATAACTTCCATAATGCGACCGTAAGGCACGCCGCGGTCGCCGCGCACGAAAATCCGTGCGTCGGGGTTGGAGCCGGTCACGGCCCGCAATTTGGCGACAAGATCTTCGAGCCCCAGCTCGCTTTGCTGAAGATAAACCTGCCCCTTCACGTCGATGCTGACGACGAGCGGCTCCTTGTCCTGATTGAGCGAGCGCGCCTGCGCCTTCGGCAAATCGACCGGCACGGCCACGGTCAAGAGCGGCGCGGTGATCATGAAAACGATCAGCAGCACCAGCATCACGTCGACTAGGGGCGTGACGTTGATGTCGGACACGGGGCGATACCCGCCTCGCCGTCCGCGGCGCGCACCGCCGCCTGATCCCATAAGCGCTCCGGCCATTAGCGTTCTTCCATGTTGCGCGACAACGTCGCGATAAAGTCGTTGGCGAAGTTTTCGAGCCGCGCGCCGTAGCGCCCGATCTCCGTCGAAAATTTGTTATAGGCCGCCGTCGCCGGAATGGCCGCGACAAGGCCGAACGCCGTCGCCAGCAGCGCCTCGGCGATGCCGGGGGCCACAACCGCAAGACTGGTGTTCTGCGCCGCGGCGATGCCGATAAAGCTGCGCATGATGCCCCACACCGTGCCGAACAGGCCGATGAAAGGCGCTACGGAGCTGACCGAGGCCAAAAACGTCATCCACGTTTCGATGAGCGCCATTTCGCGCCCGATCGTCACCTGCAGCACGCGGTCGATACGCGCCAGAACGCTGGAGCGGCCCTGCGGCGTGGCCAGCAAGCCTTTGTCGGTGGCGCTGTGCCATTCCTTCATGCCGGCGACGAACACCGCCTGCATCGGATCGCCGGGGCGTTTCATTTTGTTGTAAAGCATCTCAAGCGAGCCGCTCGACCAAAAGCGCTCCTCGAAAAATCCAGCGCGGCTTTTGAGGCGCATGATCTTGGAAATTTTGTCGAAAATCAGCCCCCACGTGAACACCGAGACCAGCAGCAAGGATATCATGACAACCTTGCCCACCATGTCGGCGTGCCCGAAAAGACTGAAAACGGAAAGGTCAACCGGCGCGACCGATCCGGCCAGTTTCAATGCATCAACGGCTTGGAGTGCTTGCGGTTCCATGTTTATTCTCAACCCTTCTTTCTTGATGGCAACTCGCCACAGAGCGCTTCGCGCAAAGCGGCGGGCAGACGCAGAACTTTTCCGGCAGGGGAAATGGCGACAAGAGTCACCAAAACTGTCGTCAGTGTTTTTCCTTCATGACGGATGATCTGACGCATGTCCAGTGTAGCCGCGCCACAGTCCGTAACTTCCGAGGTTATTTCCAGCAAATCGTCCAGCTTTGCCGGGGCCAGATAGTCGGCGGCGGCGCGCTTGACGGCAAAAATCAGGTTGTGCCCGTCCAGCAGCAGCCGGTGATTCGTGCCCAGCTGCCGCAGCCATTCCGTGCGCGCGCGCTCAGCGAACCTCAGGTAGTTCGCGTAATAGACCACGCCGCCCGCGTCCGTGTCTTCGTAATAGACACGGCAGCTAAGGCGGTGCGGCTCAGTTGATTTGGGGTTTGGCTGCAAAGTAACCATTTCCATAGTCCGTTCCTGTTTT
>JAQUPC010000131.1 GCA_028716765.1 Alphaproteobacteria bacterium
TCTTGCTCACGAAGCGCGCGAAGCCTGTCGTTATATTCGGCCGTCAAAGCAACTCTGTTCAAGAATGAAAAAACCATTTTGCTTCTCCTTAAAATTCTAAATCCGCCGGTGAAGTGTTAACGACAGGTCCCCGTTTGTTCAAACATGAATATACTTTCATCCGCATCTTTCCCGAATTTGCCGGCAGAATTAACCATCTTCTCCAAAATCCGCCTCAACATTCTCATCGAACCCGAACCAGCGGAAGGTTTTGAGCAGGGCTTTGCCGAGCGGCGCGGTCACGTCGATCACACCCTTGCGAGGATGCGGCAGTACCAGCCGCCTTGCATGCAGGTGTAGTCCTGCCCCGATTTCTTTTTTTGGCAATCCGGGCGGGCCCTCGTCGCCGTAAAGCCGGTCGCCTAGAATGGGCGTGCCGGCATGAGCCAGATGCACACGCAACTGATGTGTGCGGCCCGTAAGCGGCCAAAGCGCGACAAAGGCGGCTTTGCCTGAGACACTTTCGACGACCTTATAGAGGGTCGAGGCGCTTTTAGCGCCGTCTTCCCCGCTCTTCCCTACAGCGATTATCTTTTCCCCGCGCTTGACGAGCGGAACATCAATGCGTCCCTGCAATGGTTTGGGCACGCCTACCGTCACGGCCCAATAGATCTTTTTCGTATCACGGTTCCGGAACGCCGCCGTCAGCTTGGCCGCCGCGAAATCCGTGCGCGCCACAAGCAAAACGCCGCTTGTCTCGCGATCGAGCCGGTGAACCAGCTTCGGCTTAGTTTTGCCGTCCTTGCTGAAAACCGTCAGGGCATCGTCAAGGTTTTCCCGAAGCCCGGTACCGCCCTGAACCGCAAGACCCGCAGGCTTGTTGAGAGCTATGACATCATCATCTTCGTAAAGAACGAGGTCGCGGAACCAGTCTGCGTTACGAATCGTCCGTAGTTTTACCTTCGCCGGCCCGCATGCGCCATCGCTTTCCAATAGCGGCGGCGGCACGCGCAGTTCCTGTCCCGTCTGAAGTCTGTAAGACGCGATGGTACGCTTGCCGTCGATTCGTATCTGCCCCGTGCGCAGCATTTTTTGTAACGGCCCATGCGAAAGCGCCGGAAAATGCCGCTTGAACCAGCGGTCCAGCCGCAAACCGGCTTCGTCATCCGTCACGATGAACGCTTGGGGGGATTTGCCCCCGGCAGAAGTTTTGCCGCCAATAACCATACTCTCTCTCTAGCCTAAAAAACTTCTTTCCTGAACTGTGGCCCAAAGGGCACAAAAACGCTATGGATAGTTCTTGTTGCCAATGGGTTAACCAACTATCCTTCGGGCGACTCGTTATCGGAAAGCTTGGCTTTTTTGCTGGTTGCCTATAAACATGATCCGTTCAAAACTAGCGATTGGGCGCCCGGCTCTTCGAAGGGTATAACGTGATGCAAACAAGGGAATTTGCAATGACGCGCAAAAGTGTATTGGCCCTCCTTATGGCCGTCGTTCTTCTGGCAGGCACGCCCGCATGGGCAGCTCGAAAGCCTGTCTTCAACAGCAACATTAACAAATCGGGGGCGTCCGCCGATACAGGCAGCGACAAGGACTCCAGCCTTAATCTCCCCAAAGAACAAAGCGAGGAGATGTCGCAGGTCCTCGATTTGGCGAAAGCTTCGGGGCCTTCGCTTTCCGAAGGCGGACCTGCCAACGATCCTCTCGCCAACTTCGGGCCCTCCAGCGGCACGGTTGTCGGCAACCGGGCCCTTGAGCTTCGGGACGAGGTACTGCGGCTGCGCTCTTCCGTGAACATGAACGCCAACGAGTTCTCGATTCTGCGCGCCAACGGCGCCGCAGGCGCCGTTCAGTACCACAGTACGGTGGCCGCCATCACGGCGCGGCTTCAAAACGGCACAACACGCGGCAACCCGATTTTACTGCGTCAATGGGACGAGGCTGAATCCAGCTTGAACGAAGTGACCCATTCGCTTGACCGCCTTAACGCTTTGCAAACTTCCGTGGCGGCCGATGCTTCCCTGGCGACCTATCTTCTTGAATCGGTACAGGCTGGCTTTCAGCTTTCGGGAGCCGTCGATGAAGATCACGACCAATTGAAGCTATTGCGCGACGAGGTCAGCCGCCAGATCGTGCAGCTCGATTACCTGAGCAATCAGGTTACGGGCGATATTCAACGCCAGACGGCTTATCTGACCACCGAACGCTCAAACCTGCAGGCGTTGGCTTTTGCCATCACCCGCGGCGAGCTTTTGGGCAACAGCCTTTCCAACCGGCCGGTGATCGTCAACACGCCATCTATGCTGTCGCTGCCTTCCGCAGCGCCTTATGCCGCGCCGGCTCCGGCGGCTGCCCCGCCGATGCCCGTCACGCAAGGCAAGGTTGGCCCATCGCCAATGTCACCCCGCGAATATATGCAGGAGTCGGGACAACCGGCCGCTGAACAGCCCTTATCGGGAACTCCTTCGGCAGGACGGCTTCTTGTCCTGATCCGCTTCAATCAGCCGGTCGTGGAATATGCTCAGCAGCTTTCGCGGGCTGTTAGCACGGCCTTGGAGCGTGAGCCGAACGCCGAGTTCTCGGTGATCGCCGTCTCGCCCTCCAGCGGCAGCCCCGGCGATCTGGCCACGCAAAAGGACGCCGCGAGCCGCAACGCCGAAGAGGTGAAGCGCTCGCTAATTCAGCTTGGCCTTTCGCCCTCACGCATCACGATGGCCAGTTCCCAGTTGCAATCCGCCACAACGCCGGAAGTTCATATTTATGTGAGGTAAGCGTTTTTAAGGTATTTTATTAGGCGCACGAACATTCTTTTTGATATTGCCGCCAGTCATAGAGCCCCCAATCAGCCCTCAGAGCCTCAAAGTTCCTGTCCGATGGCGGAACGGAAACCGCGTTTAGTCTTGCCGGGCGCAAAGCCTTGAGCGATTCCAAATCCTCCGCGTGCGCGCCGCAAAGCTCGATTTCAATCGTAGGATTGGCGTTTCGAGCCCCACGCACCGTTTGAATGATAAGTTTAGTCACGTCGTAGTGCAGCGTCAAAAACGGATCTTTACGACAGAATTTCCGAGCGCGGATATTCGATCGTGAGATACGAAGCGCCACGCTTGTCAGATCACTGGTGCCAAAGCTTATAAATGAGACGTGCGGCGCAAGGGAGTTTATATTTTCGGCAGCCTCCACAGTCTCAAGCATCATGCCAAAGGTATAGCTGTCTTGCGATACCCCTGCTTTTTCGGCTGCTTTGGCTGCCATACCCTTAACCGTCAAAAGCTCATCGAGCGTTCTGACCATCGGCACCAGGATCTCAAGATTGACAACGGCTGGCCCATTTTCCTTTTGGGCCATAGTAAGATAATCAGCATAGGCGTGGAAAATGGCTTCGAGCTGCCGCCGGTACAGGTTCGGCTTTTTCAAGCCCATCTGCACGCCGCGCTGGTCTTCAGGTTTGATGGAAGTGTTTAAGGCCTCAACCTCTTCCGCCTCCAGAAACTCTTCCGGCGGCGCATCCAGCAAGCGTATGCGAACGTGATATCCATTCTCAAATTTCCCATATTTATTAAAATAATGCGCCCCCTCGAAAATTTCCGTTGCCTGCTTCTGCTGATGGCTGGAAAAAACATTCAAAGCCATTTTTTCGTACCCGGAACTCAAGAAAATCTGGCGCAGAGCTTGCCTTTGTTCATTATCAGCAAAGGCAAGATGCTCGGTACGAACAAGACCGATGCCATCTTCGCACTGCGCTGCGTCCTCAAGTTGAGAAAGACTGTCTATATTCGCCTTGAATTTCATAATCGGCCGGTTAAGCGCATTCATGGCCTCGCGATAGATTGCGGGAATTCTGCGGACATGCGAATATTGTATATGAGGTTGCAGGTATAGGTGATCGGCATAAAGTCTTTTACCTTTGCAATTCATCGTCACGCGATCCCCGTATGTTATGACGATTTCTTCAGCCGCAATCCCCCCTTTCTTTTCCGGCGTTCCAGGATCGATAACATAATTATTCTTCACCCCGATAAGCGCCGAAACGTGACAGGCTGCCGCCACTATTTTGATGTGGTCGGTATGATCTCCATTCGCAATGACGAGTCCGGCCAAGTTATCGAGTTGCGGAAACCATTCGTATTTAAAGCGTTCAGTAAATAGCACAGGTGGCTTGCTCTGCAATTTAAGCTCACGTATCTCCTCGATTGAAAAAGCGGCATAGCCATGACGATCTTCTCCTCCGGCTTTGTCAAAATTAATTTTTGGCTTATTCCTAAAATTTTCGGCATCGCTGAAGCTGGCCTCATGCCAGTTAATGCTGTATTCGAGAAAGGAATCTTTTCCTCTACATTTATTGTCCTGATTTATAATATTGAGCGCCTGCGCCCCTGTTATTTTTTTCACGCCCCAATATTCAACAGCGTCTTCGCCTCTTAGCAGGCCATTATGAATTCGGAATTGATCGTACGCATCTTCATCACCCGGCAAATCGATTCCAAAAGCCCGGTTGAAAAAGGCATTCAGTTCCCAATCCACCTCGTGTGTCCTGATCCTCGCTTCTAGTTTTTTAAGTATATAACTGGCTTGATATATTGAGCTTCTGTAGGTAGCAAAGATATGCCCGGAAGGCATAATGCCGTGCGCGTCGGAAAGTTCCTGACAATTGTCCGCATATTTCGCGTTAGCCGACATAAAAACTACATATTCAGGCAAGAGCTTTATATTGGATTTTTTCAGCTTCTGCACCATATACAGAAAATCTTTATAGCCCGCTTCCCTATCTCCATGCTCGTCGTCGCCTTTAAGAGCATCGAAAAATATTATCTTTGGAATCTTTTGTTCAGCATTTTCCTGTAAGGTGTCGATGGCTTTCTGAATGCGCCTGTAATGAAGGACGTTGCATCCTGCCCCAATCGTCTCCAGAGCATCCATTTCATTTTCAATGACTTGGGGATGTTCGGCATCGTTTATAATCCAAATGATTTGGTTGCCGGGCATGAATGATCCTGACTTATGCGCATTATCAAAATAGCTTACAGCTATGAAACGAACCGTTTATATCAACAAATGCCGGATCACGACAATTTGAAATGGATGGGGCTTTTAAGGAAAGAAACTGGATCCCGGCTTTCGCCGGGATAAGGCCTTCGTAAGCTCGCCAAGAGGCTCGCTAACGAAGCGCCTTAGTTAACCTTAACGTCCACGCGGTCCATATCGCCGGAGGGAACGTTAGCGCCAAGGGCTCGGACGTCTATGCGGCCGCTCGATATGCCCTTGTTGGTCAGATAATCGCGCACGGCCAGCGCCCTTGCGAGCGACAGGCGCCGCGCCTCGCGCG
>JAQUPC010000132.1 GCA_028716765.1 Alphaproteobacteria bacterium
TTTTGTGACGGTGACGCTGCCGGTGTGGCGCGGGCCCATGCGCGTGAAATTCGACATGTTTCCGCCGTGGTCGTGGTACCGCGTTCTGCAGGGGAGCAGCTTTTTGCTCGGCCTGTCGGCTCTTTTGGGGGCGCAGGTGCCCTTAAAACGCGCGCTCGAGATTCTCGAGGAACAGGCCACGCCCTGGCTCAAGGAGCGCATCTACGCGGCCCGGCAGGAGGTCTTGCGCGGGCGTAATCTCGGCGAAGCCCTCCGGTACGGGCGCTATAACTTTCCCGACCCGAGCGTGGCCATCGACCTTGAAATTCTGTCCGAACGCGCGGACGTCGGCTCGGTCATCGAAGACGTTACGCAGGAATGGATCCGCGACCAGATCGACATTCTCAAGGCTCAAGCCGGGGTTGCGCGCAATCTCGGCCTTGTGGCCGTAGGCGGCACGATCGCATGGTCGATGCAATCGGTGTTCAACGTGGTGACGGCCGTATCCGGCGGGGGCATGAGCGGCGGCATGTAGTAAAACAGCGCTTTTTTGTTGCGGTATCGTAACCATAAGAGCGGTGAGCGCATCGGGAAGGGCGTGGGGACAAGCTTGATAAATACGATGGAACAAATGATCAAATCCATTAGCCGAAAAATCCGTTAATCGTTTAATAACTATTTCGGAATACTTTTTTCTGGTTTTCGGGAGAATCCGGAAAAGGGCGGCGCAAGGCTGTGCCCGGAACATTCGGCGGCAACAAAACTGCGAAGGAGAAAAAAATGATTTCCAACAACAAAAAGGTCCGCGCGATGCGGGGCTTTACCTTAACCGAAGCCGCGATCGTTCTCGGCATCGTTGGCCTGATTCTGGGCGCCATCTGGGTGGCGGCGGGCGCTGTTTATAGTAATTTGCGCGTGGAAACTGCAAACAAGCAATTGATGAGTGTTGTGCAAAACGTTCGTTCGCTTTATTCTAGTTCAACCCAAATGGATGCTATTGCAGCTGGAGATCTTGTTAGGGCGGGGGTATTTCCTCCTGACACGAATCCTAATGCGGCAACAGGTAACGGGACGAATGGCTGGGGTGGAGCTATAACCGTTGCTCGAGGAGCCGCTGCCGCGGGTACTTTTTGTCCAACAGCAGGCGATTGCTTTATGGTTGGTTTTGCCGGAGTTCCCATGGATGCTTGCATTAAAATGGCCGTGGGCAACGCTGGCCAAGGAAGAGATAGTGGGTTGGCAGGCGTTGGTGCCGCGCAAATTAGTGATGGCGCAGCAACGGTAGGAGTCAATGCTACACCAAACAGGTTCATCACAACCGGATGTGCCGCAGGTCAAACTTTGACCTTCACTTTCAGGCTCAAAGGCTGATAACAGCCTTTGCCTGAACAGGTTAAAAAAAGGCGGAGGGGCAACTCTCCGCCTTTTTGTTGGGCAGTCAACGGGGATCAGGTTGTTACAGCGGATGCAGGAACTTTTTCTGGCTTATAGCCGTTTTCAATAATTTCCATATGATCGCCATTCCTGCGAAAGCAGGAATCCCATTTTATTTCAAGCAGATAAAAACAAACGGGATGCCAGCCTTCGCTGGCATGACGCATGGAACCTAATCGCAATGACGGCTCTGTTATGCGAAAATTAACCGGAGCAATCTAGCGTGGAGGAGAGAAAGCCCCGCCATGAATCTCTTTCCCAAAATCCACTGGAAAACGTTGTTCATCGCCCCGGTTGTCGTTGCCGGGGTCCTGGCCGCTTTGTGGCTTACGGTTACCTCCGCCTTTGAGAACTATCGCTTCGCGCGCGCCACGGGCCAGATTCTCAGCGTCGTCGCCGTCGCGCGCGACATGAAGGTTCCCTTGGCGGCAACCCCCGTACAGTCGACGGCGGATTTGTTCGATCGCCTCTTGCACATTGACGACACGCGCGTTCAAACAGCGGCCGGTGGCGGGAAAACCACTCTTGCCAATCCGTGGGGCGGAAGCGTGGATCTCGAAATGCAACCGGCCCAGCGGCAATTGCGTGTGCTGGCGGCTGTGTCTCCGGTCATTTGCCGCAGGCTGGTCCAGTTTTATGCCAAAGACGCCGGCCCGCTTGGGTTGCAACACGTCGAGGTGCGCGACGAAGGCTTTGCGGGAATGGCGCCCCGCCTTTTGTACGACGCCGGGAACGCACCTTCGCAGGCCAGCCTGAGCGCCGGGTCGATCGCAAGGGGCTGCGGCTCGTATGAGCAGGTCGTTCTTGCCTTAACGTTTCGTCTACAATAACGAACGGCGCTTTAGGGTCAGGACCCATTAATTTTGTGGGTTCTGCGCCAGCGAAAAAACGATCCGGCTACGAAAAATGCGCAGCGTGTACTGGACGTACAAGCAAGCATTTTTCGGACGTCCGGGGCGTTTTTTTTCGCGGCGCCCTCCGGGTTTACAGAGGATCAAAAATGGCGGCGTCAACTTCGCTTGACGTGGGGCCTGCCACGCCTGCGCTCGTTTCCTGGCCATTTTTGATCCTTTGCAAACAGAACCTCACGAAATTAATGGGTCCTGACCCTAGTCCCCTAACAAAAGCATCCTTGCCGGACCTGCGGGGTCTTTAGAGCGAAGGGGCCGTTTCGTCCATGTGCCGGGAACATCGCTTTTGTTGATTTGCCATGTACCCCAAGGGCTGCCGACGGTAGCCGCCAGCCAAGAGAGCCCGCCGGCTGTATTGTCCGGCAAGGTACTTGCGATATCTCCGGTTACCACCAAAAATTGGATAGAGGGCGGCGGGTTGAAATAGTAATTATCCGTGCACAAATACGCGCTGGAGGGCATGCCATTAGAAAATGTCAATTGAAAGTACCCAAGTTTCGAATTGATGTTGTTTTGGGTTACGGAACCGCAAGAAAATGAAAACGATTTTATTTGATTTAACGACGTAATTTCTCCGAAGCCCCCGGCAGGAACATCGACGGTTATTTCGCCGGTAATCCTGTCGCCAAGCCCCGGCAGTACCGTATCGGAAATGCCGGTCTCGGTGAACGGCTCCGCCTTAAAGTCGAAGGTCGTCACGGCTGTCTGCCCGGTTTTCGGCATGGTTAGATCGGCGGCGACGGCGGCAAAACCAAAAATGAGGCCCATCGTGATCGCGCCGAGCTTTTTCAGTTTCATGGGATCGCATCCTTCGTAAACGTTGGAGTTGAAAAGACTCTTTCTTCCGTCATTCCGGCCAAGTTCGCGAAGCGGGCGCGAGCCGGAATCCCGTTTGGTTAAATGATTCAAAACAAACGGGATTCCCGCCTTTGCGGGAATGACGCCGAACTTAATGAATACAGACCCTAATTAAGCGTCAGGATTCAGTTAAAGACAAACGCCATTTCTGACAAGGGCAATAATTATGCTTAACAAACGAATAAATTAGGGCCGCGAACGCTCCCTGTATCGCTGTTTTTCGGCGGTAGAGATGCGCCCGGAGCCTGCCCACTGTGAGGGCATGGGGCAGGCGGCGCCCCGGAAAATACGGAAAAAGGCCATGGGTAACCGAAAACATGGCTTCCCGGGCAACATCAGGTTAGGTGACAGCCGGGGAAAGTCAGATTAAATTGACCACCCACCTGCAAAAACTAAAGGCTTGCTCTCGCCTTCGCCAAGGCTTCGGCGGGCAAGTTGCAAGCCCAAGTTTTTGCTTCCTCCCCCCAAGTGGGGAGGGCCATTCAGCCTAGACGGAAAATGCCCTAAGTTTACGATAGAGAATTTTAAGAAAATTAAGGTTTGTTAAGAAACTTGGGGCTACAATAAACCTATACCAAAGGCACAAACAGGCGCTCTCTTGAACAAGGGGCAGCGGGAAGAGCCAAGGCATGTATCTGCTTGTTTTCGTTTTTCTGATGCTATCGATCATAGGCCTTTACATCCAGGTCTATTCGCTTCAGCTATCGAAGATGCTGGCCAATCAAAAAGCGATCGGCCAAACCATGCTTGTATGGCACGGCGGCGCCTTGGCGTTTGCGCGCGACAACAGAGGTTCGCTAGGAACGCAAAGCACGGATGCAAAGGGATGCCTTTTAACCGAAGGTATAAGCTTGGGCGGCGTGTCCTCATGCGGCAGTCTTTTGGAAACAACGGCCACGGCCTATCTGCCGGGCGGGTATCAGAGCGCCTATCAATGGTATTCGATCGCCTATGCGCCGGACGGGACAGGACAGCAGTATGTGCTGACCATTGCGACATCCACGGGCGGGAGCGTTACGTTGCCTACCCCGCAGCCTAATATCGGTTATTCCCCGGCGGAGATTCTCCAGCAACTCAAGAAAAGCGGCGCGCCGCGGACGGCCTATGGCATGACACAGGACATGGGTGTTTTAGGTCGTCAATTCGTAACGCCGGATGCGCCGGCCACGCCTATACCGTATTACGGCGTGCCGCGTTATGGCACCCTATATTACGTCCCCCCCGGATCGGTTGGCTTGATTTCGCCTTTGTGATGCGAGGATAAGATTGCTAGGTTGACCCCGCCTGTGCCAAGGAGAGAACACGATGACGAACCTTAATCTCCGTTTCCGTTCCAGCAGCCAGAGGGGCTTTACCCTCGTCGAGCTTGCGATCGTTCTCGGCGTGGCGGCGATGATGTTCGCCGGGTTGTGGCGTTTGATGGCGGGCGGCAACCAGCAAATGCGCGATCAGGCCGCGGCGGACCAGATGAACCAGCTTGTCTCGGCGGCAAAGGGGTATTTAGGAAATTCTGAAGGGCAGCAGTATGTTGCGTCTCTGGCCTCCGGCGGCACAGCTGCGCTCGGCTTGCCAACAAACGCTGCTGATTGTGCAGGGACAATCCCGGTTACAGTACCTGTGACTTCGGGGCTTTGCAACTTTTTGCCGGCAGGATTTTTTTCAGGAACAACGAACTCTTATGGGCAGACTTATAGCATCCGGGTTCGGAAAGACAGCACCGAAGCGGCGGGCAACCCGGCCGCAAGCTATTCTTTCATGATTATGACGAACAACGACGGCGAGGATATTCCCGATTCGTCCGGCGGACGCATCGCGGGCATCATCGGCAACGACGGCGGGTTTATCTACGGGACGGATGTTTGTGGCGCGCCTGCCAACACAATGGCTTGCGGCGCTTACGGCTCGTGGGAGTCTTTAATTTCCACCTATTTTGGAGCCGCCGGCACCAGTGGCCGCATTGCCGCGCGCACGGCGATGGTTTCCGGCACGGATTCGAATATCTGGCTGGCGCGGCAGGAGTATCAGCTAACGGCGCTGACTGGTGGGGGCACGCCCCAATATCACACCCTCCAGGCCAATAC
>JAQUPC010000133.1 GCA_028716765.1 Alphaproteobacteria bacterium
GCCCTTGTCGTGATCGAAGAAAACGCCGGGGCTGCGGTGCATCTGGCTGACGATGACGCGCTCGGTGCCGTTGATGACGAACGTGCCGTTCGCGGTCATGAGCGGCATATCGCCCATGTAAACGTCTTGTTCCTTGATGTCGCGGATCGACTTGACGCCCGTAGTCTCGTCGACGTCGAACACCGTGAGGCGCAACGTGACCTTAAGCGGCGCAGCGTAGGTCATGCCGCGCTGCTGGCATTCCTCCACGTCGTATTTTGGCTGTTCGAGTTCATAGCCGACAAAATCCAGAACCGCGCGCTCGGCGAAGTCCTTGACCGGAAAAGCAGCCGAAAGGACTTCCTGAAGGCCCATGCGCTGGCGCTCCGCCTGCGGCACGTCCATCTGAAGAAAGTTCTCGTAGGAGCGCCTCTGAACCTCAATCAGGTTCGGCATCTCCGCGACTTCGGGAATCCGTCCAAAGCTTTTGCGGATTTTATTCCGGCCAGTGAAGCTCTTGCTCAACGCGGGGACAGGAGAATTCGATGCCATGATTGCCTCTCGTGCTAAAAGCCGCGCGCGACGGCGCGGCGAAAATACGCCAGTTCTTGTCTTTCCGGTGTTCTGGAATTCTGTGGGATGTATGAGGTTTAGACCGGCTTTCATCAAGTTATATATTTTTGACATTACGCCGAATATGAGCGCAAATAATAGTACTATGTTCCTATTGTGATACTATTAGAGTGATGGAGTAAAAATGCAGGTGAAAATAGAAAAAAACGGAATAGTTCTGCCAGGAAAATGGCTCCCTCCTTTGCGTAGGGCCATACGGCGATTCTTATGATGCTCAAAAAATGATATTCTATTTCCAGTCGGCCTTACTTTTCGAAAGGTCCCCCGCATTCAACCGATTCTGACAACAGGAGGATGATCATGGGAAATCCGTTTGTTCACATAGAGCTAACCTCGACGGACGCCGATAAGGCAAAAACCTTTTACAAGTCGCTCTTTGACTGGAAACTCGAAGACATGCCGATGGAAGACGGCATGAACTACACAATGATCAACGTCGGCGAAGGAACGGGCGGCGGAATCATGAAGAGTCCAAAACCCGATATGCCCTCGGCGTGGATTCCCTATGTCATGGTCGACGACGTCGAAGCGGCAACGAAAAAGGCAAAGACGCTGGGCGGAACGATCATTAAAGATAAGACGGCGGTCAAGGATATGGGGTGGTTTTCCATCATCAAGGATCCATCCGGCGCCGTCCTCGGCCTCTGGATGCTCAATATGGAAAACAAGGAAAACATCGAAATGATGAAAAAGAAAAAGGAATGCTGCTCCTGTTGTTAGGGTCTGCATTCATTAAACGTGGCGTCATTCCCGCGAAGGCGGGAATCCCATTTGTTTTGATTCAAATGAACCGAACGGGACTCCGGCTCGCGCTCGCTTCGAGTGCTTGTCCGGAGTGACGAATGAAAAAGTCATTTCGACCAATTACAAACTGATTGGGTACAAATCCTAATCAAAACGGGCGGAAGTCGCAGCTGCCGTCCGTCAATAACTGGGATGGCTTCAATTTTAACAAATCCAATTTATCTACAATCGCATGTGGACAAATTTTCCGCTTTAAGCCTTTTATAATTTTTCACAAAATCTTTTACTATAAATTCATAGGTCATTACAGCACCACCAATAATGGCTCCGCCCGTACCCCCTAATGTTTTACCAGCTATAATTCCAACCCCGACGAAAGCAAGAGGAATGATCTTATGCGGTTTCCATTTAAAGGTTTGTTTTGCGACTTCTTGGAAAAGCTTCAATTTTGTTTTTGTCGCCTTATGCATGTTAAATCCCCTTTAAAAAAATCGTCTTGCACTGTAACACAAAAATGTGAGGGTAATAACAGGAAACGGGCGGGAGTCGCCTCCCGCCCGGTTAGCTAAAGCTCCATAATGGAATTTTTCGATCAGCCGTACCTGTAGTGCTCGGCCCTCACTAATTCGTGTTTTCTATCCAGGGTTTCCATAATGTCCCTGTATTCTTGCTCAAATCTTCCCTTTATAACACCAGCAGCTCCGATAATTCCGCTCATGATGCCTAATGTTTTATTCGGGTTTCCAAGAATATCGGTCATATCTAAACCAACGGTATGTGCTCCCCAGGCCGTAATAAGTCCTGCCGCTAAGCCGAATAAAGCTGCCTGACCAAGAGTATTTGGAGTAAGTGCGGCATGAATGGCTAACCTATTTGGATGATATATATTATTCATATCTTGCCCCTCAATGTTGAGTCGGAATGGTTAATTATAGATAATTTGCGCGTAATTATTGATGGCCCTGATGTTGCCCGAGGACTTAAGTAACATAAAAGCATGAAAGTAAAAAAGGAAATCGGGCGGGAGTCGCCTCCCGCCCGGTTCGGTTTCCCGTCATTCCGGCCAAGCGGCGAGCGAAGTGAGCCGCGCGAGCCGGAATCCAGTTTTGTTTTAAGATCCCCGCCTTCGCGGGGATAAGGTTTTTCTAAACTCCCCCGGATCAAGCCCGGGGTCGTTAAGAAAAATCCTTACTTCACTTCAACCGTCGCGCCGGCGGCTTCAAGCTGCTTCTTGAACTTGTCGGCATCGCCCTTGGAAACGGCTTCCTTGACGGTCTTCGGCGCACCTTCGACGAGGTCCTTGGCTTCCTTAAGGCCGAGGCCCGTGATCGCACGGACTTCCTTAATGACCTCGATCTTCTTGTCGCCGGCCTTGGCGAGGATGACCGTGAACTCGGTCTGCTCTTCAGCCGCTGCCGCCGCCGGGCCCGCCGCTGCCGCCATGGCAACAGGAGCCGCCGCGCTGACGCCCCATTTTTCTTCAAGCATCTTCGACAGCTCGGCCGCCTCGATGACGGTCAGACCCGAAAGCTCTTCAACGATTTTATCAAGCTTAGCCATTTTACTTCTCCCTCGGTTAACGTTGGTTAGTGTAAACAATTACCGTCATTGCGAGCGCCTCTTGGGGTGCGAAGCAATCCAGTCCTCATGTTTCTATTTGCCGCGCCCTGCTTAAAACGAAAAGCGGGACTGGATTGCTTCGGGCCTTAAGGCCCTCGCAATGACGACAGAAACGAACCTCCTTACGCCGCCTGCTTGCTGCGTGCCGACATAACGCGGGCCAGCTGACCGGCCGGAGCCTGCAGCACGCCTGCGATTTTCGTGGCCGGAGCCAGAAGCAGCCCGATCATCTTGCCGCGCAGTTCATCGAGCGACGGCAGAGTCGCCAGCGCCATCGCGCCTTTGGCGTCCAGAATCTTGTCGCCCATCGCCGCCGCGACGATCTTGAGCTTGTCGTTCTTTTTGGCGAACTCGGCCGCGACCTTGGCCGCCGCCACAGGGTCTTTCGAGAACGCAAGCGCCGTCGGGCCTTTCAGATACGGCGTCAAGCCTTCGAGAACGGTGTCCTTGATGGCGCGCCGGGTCAGCGTGTTCTTGCCGACTTTCATCGTCACGCCCGCCGCGCGCATCGCACGGCGCAGCTCAAGCGTTTGGGCGGCGTTCAACCCGCTTTGCTGAACGACGACCATAAGACCCGCGTCCTTGACTTCACTTCCCAGAACCTCAACGAGCTTCTTTTTGGCTTCGCGATTGGCACTCATGTTAAACCCCGCTTTGTTGTTCTCGTTAGTCCCATTGCGTCATCCCCGTAAAAACGGGGATCCAGCGGCGAACGTCTGCGAGCCATAAGGCTCATATCGCCGCAGACGCGGCTTAAGCTGGATTCCCGCTTACGCGGGAATGACAAAACTTTTTCTATCCGAGGGAGAAGAGTCGAAACGCGCGCCGGAAAGGCGTCGGTGGCTTGCGAGCCTGCCCCGGCGAAAACCGGGGTCATTTCAACCCGTCTATGCTGGCGTTTTAACCGGCCTTATCGGCCGGACCCGCAGTCTCGGACAGGACATCGCCTCTATAAACGAAAGATTCGTCTAAAGGCAATCAAAAAATCTCGTTCCTTAACCTACCGTCCCCAAATCAACCTTAACGCCGGGTCCCATTGTCGAGGACAGCGTGATGCGGTTGATGTAGGTGCCTTTCACCCCGGCGGGACGTGCCTTGGTGATGGCCCCGATAAACGCGCGCGCGTTTTCAAGGATGGCCGTTTCCGAAAAGCTGACCTTGCCGATGCCCGCGTGGATGATCCCGGCCTTTTCGGCACGGAACTCGATCGACCCTGCCTTAGCCGCCTTCACGGCTTCGGCGACGTTCGGCGTCACGGTGCCGAGCTTCGGGTTCGGCATCAGGCCGCGCGGGCCCAAAACCTTGCCCAGTTTGCCGACGATGCCCATCATATCGGGTGTAGCGATAACGCGGTCGAAATCGGAAAAACCGGCGGTGATTTTCTCAGCCAGATCGTCCCCGCCGACAATGTCGGCGCCAGCCGCTTTCGCGGCGTCGATCTTGTCGCCCTTGGCGAACACGGCCACGCGAACGGTCTTGCCGGTTCCGTGCGGCAACTGAACCATGCCACGCACGGCCTGATCCGAAAGCTTCGGATCGATGCCGAGGTTCATGGCGATTTCGACGGATTCGTCGAATTTACGCTGCGCATCGGCGGCGTTTTTCTTGACAAGCGTAACCGCCGCGTCAAGCGCATAGGCTTTCTTGCGGTCGACGTTAGTGAGCGTTTTGCGGAATTTTTTACCGTGAGCCATGATTTACTCCACCACCTGAATGCCCATCGAACGGGCCGAACCGACAAGCATCTGGCAGGCCGCCTCGATGCTGTTGGCGTTCATATCAACCATTTTCTCTTTCGCGATCTCGCGTACCTGCGCCATCGTGATGGTTCCGGCCGAGGCAAGACCCGGCGTCTTCGAGCCGCTCTCGATCTTGACCGCCTTCTTAATGAAGTACGAGTTTGGCGGCTTCTTCGTGATGAACGTGAAGGTGCGATCGGAAAAGGCCGTAATCACGACCGGAATAGGCATGCCCTTTTCCAGGCCCTGCGTCTTGGCGTTGAACTGTTTGCAGAAGTCCATGATGTTCAGGCCGCGCTGACCGAGCGCCGGGCCGATCGGCGGCGACGGATTGGCCGCGCCCGCCGGAACCTGCAGTTTGATGTAGCCTACGATTT
>JAQUPC010000134.1 GCA_028716765.1 Alphaproteobacteria bacterium
CGCCGCCCGGCGACAGGCATCGGGAACCGCCTATGGGCATGGGGCCGGACAGGCCAAGGCAGCCCATGATGCCGGGCGATGACCGGCCGCCTCCGCCGCCCTTGGGTGAGCGTTGACAATCGAACCACAGGCAAGGCTTGCTCTTTGCCTCGGCGGCCCTATAAAGACGGCATGAGCACGTCGTTCACTCCCATCATCGCCATCGACGGTCTGTCGGCCAGCGCATGTTGGGCGTGTTGCTTAAGCCCCTTCCGTTTCACACAAGCGTTCCACTAGCGCGACGAAACCGGTTGCCGTTTCGATAGCCTCGCTGGCTTCCTGAGCCGAGACGCTTTCGTTCGGGTTTTTACCGTAATCGACGGTCGTCTTTGTTTCATAGCCATGTGCCAGAAACCCGGTAAAGCGGGGATCAATAGCCGGAGTGTCTTTTGCAATCCGGCAAAACACGGCGCGTAAACCGCTATGCGTTTTGGCGACTTTGCCCGTTTGCGCGTACACGTAGGCTTGCGCGGCATGAAAAGCCGTCATGTAGGCTTCACGGGCAGCTTCGCTAAAAACATCGATCACGAAAACGCGCTTGGCAATATCAAGATGGCCACGTGCGATATTCAGGCTTTCGGCGACTTCAGGAATCATAATTCGCGACCGTCTTTACGTATTTCATGCATGAATAACGTGCGGTTCTCATAACTCCCAGCCGGCAACATAACAACATTAACGACAGCGCCGGTGTCGTCCAAAATTGGCATGGTGACTTCGGAAATATGTTCGCGTTTACGCCAGCGTTCTTCCGGCATATCCTTGAGAAACAAAGCAATGTCATAATCCGAGTCAGGCCTCGCCTCGCCTCGCGCGCGCGAGCCGAACAGCACAATGCGCTCGATCCGGTCGCCGTAGGTCCGATCAAGCTCTGTGCGCAGCCGTGTCAGAATGGGGTCTGTCTGTGCCATAATAATGTAACTTTATCATGTTTGCGCCAAAAGGTTCAATGCTTGTCCTTTTTTCAGGCAAGGCTATAAAGACGGCATGAGCACGTCGTTCACTCCCATCATCGCCATCGACGGCCTGTCGGCCAGCGGCAAGGGCACGCTGGCCCGGCGTGTGGCCGAAAAACTGGATTTTGCCTGGCTCGACACGGGGCTGCTTTACCGTGCCGCGGGCCTGATGGCGCTCGAGGCCGGAGCGTCCCTCGACGATATGGAGGCGCTGGAGGCTTTCGCCAAACGGCTCAACCTGAAGATTTTCGCCGCAAGGCTGGACGATCCGGCGCTGCGCGGCGACGAGGCCGCTCAGGCGGCGTCCAAGGTGGGAGCCTGTGCGCCGTTGCGCGCCGCCTTGTTGAAATTTCAGCAAGATTTTGCTCACCATCCGCCCGATGGCAAAGAGGGGGCGGTTCTGGATGGGCGCGACATCGGTACCGTGGTCGTGCCGGAGGCGCCGGTCAAAATCTTCGTCACCGCCGGCGTCGAAACCCGCGCAAAACGGCGGTTTAAGGAGTTGCGGGAGCGGGGCGAAGATGTTAGTGAGTCCGCCGTCCTGGCGGATATGCGCGCGCGCGACGAGCGCGACCAGACGCGGGCCACGGCTCCGGCAAAACCGGCTCCGGACGCGGTTGTGCTCGACACGACGAGCATGAACGCCGACGAGGCCTTTGCCGCGGTTTTGGCGATCGTTGAGGAAAAGCTGCATTCCGCATGAAGACAGCCGGCATGGTGCCGGCGGCGGTTAAATCGCGAAGGGCCATCGGGCGTAGCTTTCAGCCCCGGCTTTTCGGATTTGCCCGGAACAATAAGGCCCTTCGGGGCAAAAACGAAAGCGGCAGGAACTCCCTGCGACGGAACCGGAGTCCGGCGAAGCTGCGACTTGTCCCCCGAAGCCTTGGCGAAGGGGGAAGCAGCCAAGACGGAAGGTTCCCGGCGGTTTGCCGTCTGAAAGAAAAATTCAACATGGCCAAGAGTGCATCGAAAAAGCGCGTTATGCGCGAAGATACTATTGTTTCCCCCGCATCGTCCGCACCCGGCGAAAGCTTCGCCGCGCTGCTCGAAGCGTCCTTCGGCAAGAAGGGCAGCATGGAAGGCAGCGTCATCAAGGGCAAGGTCGTGGCGATTGAAAGCGATTTCGCCATCATCGACGTCGGCCTGAAATCCGAAGGCCGCGTTGCCTTGAAAGAATTCGCGCTTCCCGGCCAGCCCGCGGAAATCCGCGAAGGCGACACCGTCGAGGTGTTCCTCGAGCGCATGGAAGACCGCAACGGCGAAGCTTCGCTGTCGCGCGAAAAGGCCAAGCGCGAGGAAAGCTGGACCGTTCTGGAAAAATCGTTCAACAACACCGAACGCGTGACGGGTGTGATCTTCGGCCGCGTCAAGGGCGGCTTCACGGTCGATTTGAACGGCGCGGTCGCGTTCCTTCCGGGCAGCCAGGTGGACATCCGCCCGGTGCGCGACATCACACCGCTCATGGGCACGCCGCAACCGTTCCAGATTCTGAAAATGGACCGCGCGCGCGGCAACATCGTCGTCTCGCGCCGCTCCGTCCTTGAAGAGAGCCGCGCCGAAGCGCGCTCGGAACTCGTGGCCAACCTCAAGGAAGGCCAGGTGCTGCAAGGCGTCGTCAAGAACATCACCGATTACGGCGCGTTTGTCGATCTCGGCGGCGTGGACGGCCTGCTACACGTCACCGACATTGCGTGGAAGCGCGTCAATCATCCGTCCGAGGTTCTGCAAATCGGCCAGCAGGTCACCGTGCAGGTGATCCGTTTCAACGCCGAGACCCAGCGTATCAGCCTCGGCATGAAACAGCTCGAGTCCGATCCGTGGGAGGGCGTCGTCGCGCGCTATCCGGCGGGTCTCAAGCTTAAGGGCCGCGTGACCAACATCACCGACTACGGCGCGTTCGTGGAACTTGAACCCGGCATCGAAGGCCTCGTTCACGTTTCCGAAATGTCGTGGACGAAAAAGAACGTACATCCGGGCAAAATTGTTTCCACGTCGCAGGAAGTCGAAGTCGTGGTGCTGGACGTCGATCTGTCCAAGCGCCGCATCAGCCTCGGCCTGAAGCAGTGCACGGAAAACCCGTGGGAAAAGTTCCGCGAAACGCACAAGGCCGGATCGGCGCTTTCGGGCGAAATCCGCAACATCACCGAGTTCGGCCTGTTCGTCGGCCTGCCCGGCGACATCGACGGCATGGTGCATATGTCGGACATCGCCTGGGACAAGCCGGGCGAGGAAGCCATTCAGGCTTACCAGAAGGGCCAAACCGTCGAGGTCAAGGTGCTCGACATCGACGCCGAGAAAGAACGCATCAGCCTCGGCATCAAGCAGCTGACCAGCGATCCGTTCGAAAACGTCGTCGTCAACTTCAAGAAGGGCGACGTCGTGACCTGCACCGTGAGCGCGATCACCGAAGGCGGCATCGAGGTCAACCTCGGCGATCAGGCCGGCGGCTTCACCGGCTTCATCAAGCGCAACGATCTGGCGCGCGACCGCTCCGAACAGCGGCCCGACCGTTTTGCCGTCGGCGAAAAGGTGGACGCCAAGATCACCAACATTGACAAGGCGGCCCACAAGGTCACGCTGTCGATCAAGGCGCGCGAAGTGGACGAAGAGAAGCAGGCGATGGCCGAATACGGCTCGTCCGACTCCGGCGCTTCATTGGGCGACATTCTGGGCGCGGCGATCAAGCGCGCGCAGAAGAAGACCGAGAAGGACGACAAGCCGGCCAAGGCCGAGAAGAAAGGCAAGAAAGCCGAAAAAGAGGACGAAGACGCCGAATAACTTCCTTCTTCGTGCTTGAAAAACAAACCGCCGGAGCGAAAACTCCGGCGGTTTTTGTTTGGCGGTGGCGCTGCCCGGTTACGGTTAGGGATGCCTGTTTTTCTTTAGGCAAACGGGAGCAAGAACCGTTCCAGGACGGACAGTGCCGTTTTCTCCGGCGGCGCGGTTTTCCACATCGATTTTCGTTTTCGAAAAGGCGGATATGACATTTCCTATAAGCCACATCCCATAGACAGGCATAAGATGATAGTTTCCGTGAATAATCTCTTTTATGGCCATAGGAAATAATGCGGCCGAGCCGAGCACGCAAAAACCAACCCGGGGGTTTGCGTAAGCCTTGAGCACCAGTTGTTTTGTCTGTGACAGGGAGCGTCCAATAAAAGTCCGTCCGGCGACTTTAAATTCGGCCAGCCGCCGGGCAGCCCGCTTTTGCATCCATGGTTCGACAATGCCCGGCGATAAGCTTAAAAGATAAAAGCCGTGGGCAAGCCAGGTCATGGGGTCCCAGACAAGAAGAAGCGGCGCCTGATGCACGCTCATGGCAACGGCGCTGATGGTTAGAGGAGGGCAGAGTCCCCAGACGTGGCCGCGGGCAAGACCTGTCGCGGTGGCGCAGAGGTTTATAATGCCCGCCGCCGTCTCATTTCCAGTGCCGACAAGCCCGGAGGCGAGGGTTTGCACAACGTTGCCGGAACCCCAGAAAAAAGCCGCGATATTAACGCCGTAGTTGGCTAGAATTTTTCGCGACGCAGTTTTAAATTTCTTCTTAACCATAAATCGCTTCTGTTGAAGTCAAATAGAGCGGCATCTAATGAAACGGCGGCCGAAAAAGCAACCGCTATCTTGGCTGATATGGTTTCATGAGCGGAAGGTATGAATCCGGCTTAAGCCCCGCTTGCTTCGCAAGCGAGGCCTGGCCGGGACGAGGGCGTTAATTTGACCCCGGGCTCATCGCACCTGATACGGCTTGGCCACCATCAGATAGGAATCCAGATCGGGATCGTATTTGCGGAATGTGCGCTCGATAAAGCCGTTTTCCTGCAGCGCGCGCAATGTGGCATCCATGACGTATTTCAGGTCATGTTCGCCGTGTTCGAACGCCATGGTGGGCTGAATCCACGAAGTGACCGGACGATGGCGCAAAACCTTCAGTTTTCCGGGATTGCTTTCCATGTATTTTTTTCCTGTCGCGACAGGAAAGATGGCCATGTCGGCTTTGCGGGTTGCGACCGCTTCCAGCGCCAGCGAAACGTCGCTCATTTCGGGAAGC
>JAQUPC010000135.1 GCA_028716765.1 Alphaproteobacteria bacterium
GGTGCGTTCCACGGGATATTTTTACCGGTCATAAGGGTTATGGCGCGCCGCTTAAGCTTTCCGGCCCTTTCGATGACGTTTTTCAGTAACGCCGTTCCTATCCCCTGCCGCCCGCAATCTCTCCTGACAAAAAGATGGCTTAGGTAAAGATCGTTGTCCTGATCGAAGGCCATACTGTAGCCCTGCGGCCTGTCGTCCGGATCAACGGCAACGACAATGTCTTCGCCGTTGCAATGCTCTTCAAACGCCTCTTTTTGAAAAGGCCAGGGCACGTATTCTTCGCCGTATCTCCGCCCCGCATCGGTTTTAATCGCGGCAAGGACTTCGAACTCATCAACGCGGGCCGGACGGAGAATAATATTCAGGGCCATTCTAGGTTTTCTTGACCGCCTGGCTAACCTGGTTGTTTTCGTCGACAAGCACGACGACGGGCTCGGCCTTTTCACCGGCATTGCGCCAACCCCACGCGGCTATGATGAGGACGTCGCCCACGGCCGCGCCGCGCGCCGCCGCGCCGTTTAGGCCGAGTTCGCCCGACCCCGCCGGGGCCTCGATGACATAGGTCTCAAGACGCATGCCGTTGTTCACGTTCCAGACGTGAATGGCCTCGTACGGTTCGAGCCCCGCCGCCTTGATCAGATTCTTGTCGATGGACAAACTGCCTTCGTATTCCAGATCGACTTTCGTCAACCGGGCGCGATGGATTTTGCATTTGAGTTGCTTAATCAACATGGGCCGTTCTTAGACTAAAACGGCAACGGCGGCAACGGCTCCGAATAAGGCTTAAAAGCCCTTGGCGGAAAGAGGACACTCGATCCGTTCTTAATCCCTAATGATACGCAAACTGCGTGACCTCAGGAACGTGCGTCGCCTTTTGATTTACAATCGCCGGGAGCATCGGCTCGCAAACCGGCTGATCGACATGAACCGGGTATACTCTGTGATCATGCATCAAGACGGTCGGCGCTTTTTTCGCAGGGGTTTTGGCGCGCGTCGATTGTTCCTGTCTCAACGTCATATAGTGTGTAAATCTTCTTTGTCCGGGGCTTCTCACATAAATCTTTATTCTTCCATCGTCGAATTCCACCCTTCTTCCCTCGACATATTTTCTGGCTATTTCCAAGTCAACGGGTTCGACCTTCTGTACGACTGCCATAACACCCTCCCTTGTAAAAGCATGTGTGTAATTCACGCTTCCAGAGTACCATCCTACTCACGAAACTAATTAAAAAACCTTTAAGGTGGCTTTCAAAAAAGATTCGTGCGCGGGGAGGCTATTTCAAGAATCATATGTGTCAAACTGTTATGTGTTTAATTTTTTCGTGGATTCGGAAAATCATGGTTAACCATGACGTTTCTGCAACATCGGTTAACTCTGAAAATTACCTATTCAGAGATGCGATAACCCGGCGCAACACGCAGAAAGTCCCCCGGATGCTCCTCGTATTTCGCGATGATCCTATCGATCTTTCCGCTGTCGAGAAGTTCTTGCGTCGCAGTATTCAGCATACGGCGAAACCGGTCCTGTCCTTGCGCGATTGCAATGGTATTGCCGAATACGCGTAACGGCGCCTTGGCGGCTAAGCGCCTTATTTTTCCGGGATTGTGCGCCATATAATTCGACGCAGCCGCGTTGTCGGCGATGGCGACATCGGCCTTTTTCGCGACAACATTCGCGAACAATTCCGCCTGACTCGCCAGCCCCGTCAATTGAAACGATTTGGCCTTGGGAAAATCGCTGGCCGCGATCAACTGATCGATATTGCCGTCAACGGTCACGACCGTGACCGACGGATCGTTTATGGAATCGACATTATTATCGAACCGTTTGTCATCAGCGCGGACGTAGGCGTATTGAGCGACATAGTAGACCGGCGCGGTAAAGTCGAGTTCTCGCGCCCGCGCAGCGCCCGGCCATATCGAATAACACATGCCATCAACCCGTTCCGCTTTCAAAGCCGCCGCAAAATCCGCGCCCCCAATTTCCTCGGCCCACACAATCTTCAGTTTCAGGGCCTTCCCAAGTTCTTCAACGTAATCGTAAAAAATACCGGAAAGTTCGCCGCTGTTGAGGTCTTTGTTAAGGAGCGGCGGCCATATGCCGTAACCGCAGCGAATTGTCTGCGTCCGCATAACGCGGTCATAGACATCATCGTGCGGTGATCGAACACCGTCCGCTTTCATGAGGAAAGGTTGCGCGACCGCTGCAACGCAGGCCCCGGCGAAACCCGCCAGCAAAGCGATGGCGACAAGCCATAATCCGTTCGGTTTTCTCATTAATGCCCGGCCTTATAACGGTTGCCGAATTTATATTAAACCGTCGTAATGTCCTTTTCCTTATGTGCCAGCGTTTCGTCGATCTTCTTGATGTGCTGATCGGTGAGCTGCTGAACCTTGTCGCTCAGGTTCTTGATTTCGTCTTCGGACGTCTTGGCGTCTTTCTGTTGTTTTTTCAGTTCGTCCATCGCGTCGCGCCGCACATTTCGCACGGCCACACGCGCGCCTTCGGCATATTTGCCTGCGATCTTGACGATCTCCTGCCGCCGTTCCTGGCTCAGCTCCGGCACCGGAACGCGGATCAGCGCGCCATCAGGCTGGGGATTAAGACCGAGCCCGGCCTCACGGATCGCCTTCTCCACCGCCTTTACCAGACCTTTGTCCCAAACCTGAACCGACAAAAGGCGCGGCTCCGGCACGCTGATGGAAGCCACCTGATTGAGAGGCATAGGCGAACCGTAGGCATCGACGTGAACGGGCTCAAGCATCCCGGTCGAAGCGCGGCCCGTACGGAGACCGGAAAACTCTTTATGAAGGGCGGTCACCGCGCCTTCCATGCGTTGTTTGACCTGATCGAGATTCATGATCCTATTCCTTATCCGTGATGATCGTAAAACGCCCCTTGCCTTTCAGCACGTCCGCGAACGCGCCGTGCGTGAAGATCGAGAAGACGATGATGGGAATGCCGCTTTGCCGCGCCAGCGAAATGGCCGACGTGTCCATCACCTGCAAATCCTGGGATAAAACGTCCATATAGGTCAGGCGGTCGTAGCGCTTGGCGTTTTTCACCTTCGTCGGATCGGCACTGTAAACGCCGTCGACCTTCGTTCCCTTCAGCAGCGCATCGACCTGCACTTCCGCGGCGCGTAGCCCGGCGGCGGAGTCGGTCGTGAAGAACGGATTGCCGGTTCCGGCGGTAAAAATGACGACGCGGCCCTTTTCCATGTGCCGGATGGCGCGGCGGCGGATGTAGGGCTCGCAAATCGACGACATCGGAATGGCCGTCATCACGCGCGTCTGCACGTTCTGCTTTTCGAGCGCGTTCTGCATAGCCAGCGCGTTGATGACCGTGGCCAGCATGCCCATGTAGTCCGCCGTGGCGCGATCCATGCCGTTGGCGGCGCCGGAAACGCCGCGAAAGATATTGCCGCCGCCGATGACGATGCAAACCTGTACGCCCGAGGCCGCGACATCCCTGATTTCCCCGGCTATGCGATCGACGATTGCGGGGTCGAGTCCGTAGTCGCGCGCGCCCATCAAGGCTTCGCCCGAGAGTTTCAGCAAAACGCGTTTGTATTTGACAGATGGGGCTTTTGACATTCTCAACTCCTTAGGTGCACGGCAGAGACTACAGCCCTTCGGTTGCCACAGCAAGTAAGGCGCCTAGAGCTAGAAAGAGTCCGTCCAGCCTGTCGGGAGAGTAATAGGAGCTATGTTTGCCGGAGGATTAGGTAAAGCAGGAGACGTAGGCTTAGTACGCGGCTGCTTAGGCACGGGCCGAACACTAAATTGGTTAATAATTATGTATTTATCTTTCCAAAGTTGGCCGCGGAATACCCCAGATTCGTCCCACACATATTTTCCTTCAATCCAGCCCAAATAATCCCCGTCCCGAGAAAAAAGATATCCATTTGAGATGAACCCAAGATAGGTTCCTGAAGTTTTATAGATGGATGACATTATTCGGGACCCTCGCCTTTTTTTGCTCTGTCTGTTTTCTTCACACTCGGTTCTTTCATATCTGGTTTAATAATTTCTTTATGATCCGGTATATAAGAAGCGGGTACAGCGTAACCGATGCCCAATTGAACATTTGATATAAGCGCCTGATAAATTTCCACAAGATCAAGTCCATGTATAGAGATTGCGCCAAGCGACATAGCCTCAACCTTGTTCAGAAGATCCGCTCGTTCCCTCCTTTTCGCGTTCACTACTCCGAGAATTTCACCTTTTGCATTCATTAGGGGACATCCACTATTTCCCGAATTTACAGTACCATCAATTAGATAAGTTGTAACGCCAACCGCATCGACAGTAATTGCTGAAAGAATGCCTTGATGTGTCGTAAGATCATTTAAATTTAAAGGATACCCAGAAAATATAACCGGCATTCCCGCACGAATCTCTTTTATAGATTCGTCACTTAGCTGAGGCAGGGGTTCTCGATCAACATCAACTTTAAGCAGAGCGAGATCATGTTCTTGATCTCGTAGCGCAACTTTTGCTTGATGAAATGTATTTTCATCATCGTCAGAAAATTTGCATATTAATGAATGACTTCCCTCAACGATGTGATCGCAAGTTACCAGTATTCCTTTTTTTGCATATAGAAAGCCGGACCCTGTACCAACAATGTTGCCAACATTATTGAAACAGTAGAGTTTCGCCACGCTAGGTGAAATCTTTGAGACGATGTCAGAACAGTCCATAAGCTGACCAAAAAGCAGAGCCGAAAGTTACTGGATTAAAGCAGCAATTTTCTCAAACGTCTAGATATGATCATTTGCGAGAGCTTCGCAAAGCTGAAGCAATACACAATGACTAATATCAACTAAGCAACCACACATTGCTTCAATCGCAGGAAAACTTATCACCCCGCCATTTTCGCTACTTCCGCGGCGAAATCGCAATCAGGAGCCTTTTCGATCCCTTCGCCGAGCTGGAAGCGGGCGAATCCCGCCAGTTTGACGGGCGCGCCAAAGTCCTTGGCTGCTTTTTCCACCACCTGCTTCACGCGGCTTTCGCCGTCGACG
>JAQUPC010000136.1 GCA_028716765.1 Alphaproteobacteria bacterium
CTGCAAACGAGTCCGTCGGAAACCCGGATGCAGTCTTGCGCGCTTTGATAGGAATTTGCCCATGCGGTGCATTGCCATGCACCGCCGCCGGGCCATCCTGACGATAAGTCGCAATCCCATACCGGAAAGGCGGCTGTAGTCCTGCAGACTTTTCCGCTTATAACGTTCACGCAATCCATGCCTGAATTCGGGTGCGTGCTCCATGCCGAGCATTGCCACGCGCTGTTCGACATGGTTTTCCATAAACAGCCGCCTCCGCTTGCGCAGTTCGTGGCGACGCTTCCAGCCGTCAGACCGCAAATGACAAGGCCGGTATTGTCCGCCGCCATATGCGACGCGCCGAGGGTGTCGCAAGACTCTCCCGGCACAAACGTGTCTGCGGCCGACGCGGGACGGATGGAGATCAACAGAAAAAATGCCGCCAAGGCAATAAAGCAGCGCATGAGTCCGGCCTCCGAAAGAGAAAACACCAGCCGAGTATCAATATTAAAGATTACTAATGAATTAAAACGTGGAAACCAGGCCCCGTTTTCACCGCACAGACATGGTTTTGCTCGTGTAGGGCTTGTTAAGATAGAGGAACTGGATATCAGGCGTTTCATATTTCTTTAACAAGGCCTCGATGTAACCGATTCCATGGAGATAGGCGAGCGTAGCGTCCGTGGCGTTTTTCAAATCCTGTTCTTTGGCGGGAAGAAGAAAAACGCCTGCCATAACTTGTAAGGGATTTCCGGCAACCTGCCGCAGCGTGCCGGGATTATTTTTATTATAATTCGCAAAAGAACCCGGATCGGAAACGACCAGATCGGCCTTGCGGGTTGCTACTTGTACGAATAGATCGGGTACCGTGGTCATTTCCGGCGTTGTGACTTTCTCCGCTTTGGGAAAATTCCGGTAAGCGGCCGTGCTTGAAAAATTTCCGTCGAGAACGGCGAACTTCACGGTTGGGCTGTTGGCCGCATCATAGCGATTATCAAATCGGGCATCGTCTTTCCGCGCATAGAGATAGGCGGGGAAATAGAACAAAGGCATGGAAAGGTTGGCCTCGCGCGCGCGCGAAGGAAGGGCATAAAAGGGCGCGCAAATCATGTCGTATTTGTTGACCGCCAGATCAGCGAGCATTTGGCCATAAGAGACTTCACTTGCCCATTCGATTTTGATGTTCAGTTGTTTGCCTATTTCTTCGACAAGCTCATAACCCAAACCGCTCATTTGGCCGGTGTTGGGGTCTTTGGCCTCGAAGGGCGGTTCATTGACGTAGCCGCAGCGCAAAACTCCCGTGCGCTTGATTTGGTCGAGGCGCGTTACTTTTGCGAGCCTTTCTTGACCATCGGAACCGCCATTCATATAGGCGATTGTCCCGGCGGTCAGCGCGGCCACGGCGATGGTGATGACAAAATGAAACAGATTTTTCATGAAATTTCCCCCGGAAAGGCACGCAAGCAAGCTTTATCACCAATGCTTCGTTAATCCCATTGTTTCAAATCTTCCGCAAAGGTCTTGAGGCCGCCGGAGCCGGATATTGATGCGCCGCAGCAAGGCAAAACCAAAAACGCTAGGCTCCCCAAGGGGTTAAATTAGGTCCAGCTTGACTCCGGGCTAAGGCTTTGGCAGGGTTGAGTCGTTCCGGTTTTCCTCAACCGCTCGAGGAGAGCGCTAATGACCAAATCCGATCTCATACTGCACCTCGCAGAAAAGTACCCGCACTTGCTGCAGCGGGATATCGAACGCATCGTCAACACCGTGTTTGACGAAGTTTCGAACGCGCTTGCGCGCGGCAACCGCGTGGAATTGCGCGGCTTTGGAGCGTTCTCGATCAAGCGCCGCGACGCGCGGCAGGGACGCAACCCGCGCACGGGCCAGACCGTGCACGTCGCCGCCAAATGCGTGCCGTTCTTCAAGACCGGCAAGCAACTGCGCGACCGCCTGAACGGAATTGAAGGCACGGCGGACGATTAGCCCTTGCGTTTGTTCCTGAATTAAAGCCGCCATCCCGAATGGATGACCGCGATGCCGCCAGTCAGGTTGCGCCATTGCACGTTCGCGAATCCGGCCTTTTCCATGCGTTTGGCCAGCGAAGGCTGGTCCGGGAACTTGCGGATGCTTTCGGCGAGATACTGATAGGCCTCGCGGTCTTCGGCTATATGCTCGCCCAGCCACGGCAGAACGGCGAAACTGTAGAGGTCGTAAAGCTCTTTCAACCACGGCGGCACGCCGGGGCTGAACTCAAGGCAGAAAAAGCGACCGCCCGGTTTTAGAACGCGCGCAAACTCGCCCAGAGCCGCGTCGATGCGCGTCACGTTGCGCAGCCCGAAGGCGATGCAAACGGTATCCATGCTGCGGCCCGGAAAGGGCAGGTCTTCGGCGTTGCCCGTCACCCATTCGATGCCAAAAACCCTCTCCCCTTGAGGGAGAGGAAGCAAAAACCCGGACTTGCCTTTTGGCAAGTCCTTGGTTTTTGCAGGTGAGGGGTCAACTTTTACATACCCCTCCCCTAACCCCTCCCTCAAGGGGAGGGGGACTTTACGGCGCTTGATGGAAACGTTGTCTCTTTCCGGGGAGGAACATTTTTGAAGTGATCCAAGCCACCCGCGATCGATCGCTTTGCCGCGTCCCGCTTCCAGCATGGCGGGATTGATATCGCAAACGATAATGCGGGCCTTTCCCTCCGTTTTCGCCGCGCTGCGCAGCGCGATGTCGCCCGTGCCGCCTGCGGCGTCCAGAATCGTCTGACCGGGGCGCGGGTTCATCATAGCCGCGAGGCGGTCTTTCCACAGCCGATGCAGGCCGCCCGACATCAAATCGTTCATCAGGTCGTAGCGCGGCGCCACCGAATCGAATACGCGGCGCACGCGCGCCGTCTTGTCGCCGGGCGCGACTTTTTCAAAACCGTACCATTCGGCTTCCGGGTTGGCCGGGGCGTTTTTACGGGAGCGGCGCGCCGAAGGCATAATATCCCCTTAGCCAGCGGCGGCGGGGGCAGGATGCCCGAGCAGGATTCCGTAAAGCGACATCATGGACGAACACCATGTCTCCTGGGGAAAGCCGGTGGCCACGAAGTCCCTTGTGCGCTTAGCGAGATCGAGACGCTGCGCTTCGGTCATCTGAACGGCTTCGGTAAGAGCCTGCGCCAGCAAGCCGATGTCGTCCGGCGGCACGACCCATGCCGTTTCCCCGCCCTTGACCAGTTCGGTGTTGGCGCCGCAGCCGGTGACGATCGCCGGCCGCCCCATCGCCTGCGCGGCCAAAAGCTCCATCGCCTGCCCGCGCGGGTGCGTGTTCGTGGACAAGACGAGCGTAGCCAGCCAGAAAGCCGCCGGCCAATCCGAACAATGTTCCGGCATGACGACCTTGCCTTCGAGTCCGTGCGCGGCGACAAGTTTTTCGATCTCGCCGCGGGTGCCGGGGGAAAGGCGGTCGTCGCCGACGAACACCGTGAAGATGTCGTCGCGTTTCAGGCGCGCCAGCGCCTCCAGAAGCTGCTTGTGCCCATAGCCGGGAGCCAAAGGCGTCGCCATCACGAGAATCGTGGCTTGCTCGGGCAGCCGCCAAAGTTCGCCCAGTTTCTGCAGGCGCTCCGGCGAGACGCGCCCGGCTTCGAACCAGTGCAGATCGATGCCCGGCGGAACGTGATAGAGCAAATCGCTTTCCAGCTTGCCTTCTTCCCGCAAAAACGCCGCCATGAAAAGGGAAGGCACGCGAAAACAGGCCTGCCGCGCCGCGACGGTTTGCAGCAATTGCCGCCGTTTCGGGGTCATGACGGACGGCTCGGTCACGTCGACGAGAAGCGGCAGGCGGTGAATGAGATTAAGGCCGTGCGCGTGGGCCAGCATGTCGAGGCCGTGCACGTGGATCAGGCTTGGCCGTTCGCGCTGGATCAGGGCTTCAAGTTGAACGCGCGAGCGCCACCTTGCAAACATATGATTCCGGTTGAGCGGCATCCGGGAATGCCGGACGGCGGCGCGTTCGGCTTCCAGCACAAGGGCGCCGCCCGCCGAGGCCACCACGGGCCGCCAGCCCGCGCGGTGGCCTTGCACGGCGAGATCCACCACTTCGCGGGCCTCGGAACCGGTCTCAAGATCGGCGGCCAGATGCAGCACGGTCGAGCGGACGACGCGCGGGCGGGCGCCTCGGGAAAGGTTGTGAGCGCGCTCGTTCCTGCTAGATTGACTGGCTGAAGATGAAATCATGGGGACCCGGGGGAATCATGAACCAAAACGTTTCTTTCCTCACCTTACCGGATCGGAAGCTTGCGTATCAACAGCGCCGTGGCCGCGAAGGCGCGAATACCGGAAAGCCCGTACTTTTTCTGGGCGGCTATGCCTCTGATATGACGGGCAGCAAGGCCTGTTTTCTCGAGGAAAAGTGCGCCGGGGCCGGAAGGGGCTTTTTGCGCTTCGATTACAGGGGCCACGGCCAATCCGGCGGCGCGTTCACGGACGGCACCATCGGCGCGTGGCTCGACGACGCGCTGGCGGTTTTCGACAAGCTGACGGAAGGGCCGCAGATTCTGGCCGGCTCCTCGATGGGCGGGTGGATCGGGCTTTTGCTGGCGCGGGCGCGGCCGGAGCGCGTAGCGGGGTTTGTGGGCATCGCCGCCGCGCCGGATTTTACCGAAGAACTCGTCGTGCCGAACCTGAGTTTCGAGCAGGAAGAGCAGCTTGCCCGCGAAGGCCTGACCTACGACGAAAACGCGCCGCCGGACCATCGCGTGCCGATGACGCGGCGTTTTATCGAGGAGGCGCGGGAACATCTGGTTTTGCGCGAGCCCTTAACGTTAAACGCGCCCGTGCACCTTTTGCAGGGCCAAAAGGACGAGGAAGTGCCGTGGCAATTCGCCCTCAAGCTTGCCGGGCATATCGAAAGCCCCTCGGTGCGGGTGACGTTGGTTAAGGACGCCGGCCACCGCCTCAGCCGCCCGGAGGATTTGGGGCTGTTGTGGGGGATAATTCAGACTTTCTCTGATCCCTGATCCCTGTTAT
>JAQUPC010000137.1 GCA_028716765.1 Alphaproteobacteria bacterium
GCTTTGAAAAAAGCCGTTCTATTTGCGCGGCGCGCCGAGTTGGCGTTCGATCCTGTCGAGCACGGCCAGTTGCGCGTTCACGCGCTCCTCGATCCGGGCCAAGCGTTCCAAAGTCTGGGTTTGCGCCTCCGCCGTATGCGACAGGGTTGTCTCCAAACTCGTAACGCGCTGTTCCAGAAAAAAACCGTCGCGCTCCTTGGCCGAAGCCCACCACACTACGGTCGCCCCCTGAATCAACAGCGCAGCCACCAGCGCCAGCGGCGCATGCCGCCCCAGCGCTTCGCTCAATTCGATTTTCATGAAATCATCCCTTGTTATCCCCTCTCCCCCGAGAGGGGGAGAGGAAGCAAAAACTTTGGCTTACGAAGTAAGCCATTAGTTTTTTGCAGGTGAGGGGGAGTCTTTAATGCCGCAATCTATCGCTAGGCCTTGCTGACCCGCACGCGCCATGTGCCGGACGCCAGCGTCACGCCCCCGCCCGTCTGGTTTTGCAGGCGCGCTACGACCGTATTGGCCGCACTGACATACGCCGTTGCAAGAACGCCCTGCAGATCATACGGCGCGGCCACCTGCACAAAATCCCCAAATGCCGCGCCGGCTACCGTGACGGCGGCGGAGGTTGCGCCGCTGCCGTTCGCAAGCGTCCCGGGATTCCATGTGAACGTTCCGTCAAGATATGGAGCGGCAAGCGGCACCCACGCCGATCCGCTGTAATAAAGGAGCTTGTTTTCGTTTCGCGCCCACGCCTTCCATCCCACCTGCGGAGTCTTGAACCGCCAGCCCGAGTAATACGCGGCTACATTATCCGCCTTTCCGGCCCAAACGCCCACGGGCGACGGACCGACTATATAAGTGTCGCCTTCGCCCAGAGAGACGGGCGCCGTGTTAAGCGTTCTGTCGATGACGGCGAGTTGCGTCAGGCTGTCCAGATCGTTGAGCGCGTCGTTATGCGTCACCTCTTTCTGGGCCTGCGATGCCACAAGATATGACAAAGCCAAATTCGGCGTAGCGGTCATTATGTTTCCCCTCGTCCTTTAGGTCCTTCCCGCGAGAGCGGGAATCCATCTCCAGTCATACCCGTCATTGCGAGCGACCAACGGGAGCGTGGCAATCCAGAAAAGTATTCGCTGGATTGCTTCGTCGGCCTTTTAAAAGGCCTCCTCGCAAAGACGTAACTTCCAACGTCTAAATTGCCGCGCTCGCCTTCTCTCCGCGCCCATAGCGGGCGCTGAGCTGGCAGACGTTCACGGCGAATTGCGCCGGGATGTTTCCGCCCCAATCCGCGCTTTGCTGCGCGGCCGCATAAACGAGTGCCGGTTCCGTAACGTTGCTGAACGTCCGCACAGCGCTGTCGCCGTTCATGATCTCCACGTCGTAAAGTTCGGATGGTTCGTCGAGCGGCACATCGACATTATCGATCCAATCGCCGTTTTTGCGCGCCCTTCTCTTCCAACTTATGGTCATGTCGCTGCCAATCCCGCCGCTTTTGTTTCCTGCTACATGAACGGGGGCCAATGGCCGCAACGTCAAAAGGCTATAAGCGAACTCGACATCATGCGCATTGCCCAGAGCCTGCCCGTTCGACAGCGCACGGAAATCATACGTCCGGCCCCTGTCGGTCAGTAATGCCGGAACGAATTGCAACGCCCCTTCCGTCAAAAGCACGAAACGCTCGCCCACGATATGCGAGCCGGTTGCGCTCTCCGTGCCGCGTCTTCCGCGCAACAGATTGCTTAGCGCATAAAGACCCGGCCCCAGCAAAGTCGCCGTTTGAAACTGGATAATCTCATCGCCCAGCAGGGCCGCGTTCGCGCCGTTTAAAAGATCGGCATCGCCGCAGCTTGCCAAAGTTCCGCGCAACAACTGCACGTTCACCGTGCTTGCGCGGTCCATATATACGGCCGGACTGTTCGGCAAACCCGTCGCGGCGATGCCAGCTGTTGCCGCCGTGCTGAATCCCGCCAGATTCCCGTAATTCACGCCGTCCGCCGCGCGCCAAAGCGAAGCGCCGGGCCATCCCGCAAGGCCGCTTACGGCCGCGTAAACGCCCGGCTGATCGTCGGCCGCGCGCAAAAGCGGCAAGTCCATGAGATAAAGCGTGCTGGCGGCAAGCTCAAGCGCACTCTGCGCTGGCGTCTCGCCCGTATCCGCCTGCGCTGAACTCGCAGCGGATGCCGGAGGAACAAGAATACCGAGGACATCCAGAAGTCCTCCGGACTGCCTGATCTTCGTCACACGCATCAACCGGTCGCCAAGATCAATCACGTCGCCCGACTCAACCGCCAGCCAGCGCCGCGACCAGCGCAACCGGACATGTTCGCGCTCGGCCCAAACCGCAAACAGGCGCGTTTCGGCGATCTGCTTCGCCTTGGCCGCCGTACAAACGAGCGGCAATGCTATCTTGGCCGCAAAGCGTGCGCCGCGCGACGCCGAGCGGCGCGCGCGTTGGCTTCCCACCTCATATTCGCGTGAAGCGTCTATGTAATCAACGCGGATTTCAAGCGGCAGATCGAGTTCCTGCGCCCGCATCTGCTCGCGCAACGGCAAGGCTTCATCCGTCAATTTGTCCGTCGCGCGGTTTTCCGGAGCCAGAATGGCCAAAACAGGCGCGGCGCCATGCTTGATGGCCCTAAGCTGTGCGCCGCTTTCCACAAGATCGAACGGTTCAAACAATTGCAGCGGGCCCAGCGCCGACGCGACCGACATTGTGTCCGGCACCGTGTAGCCGTCAAGGGCTACGTCGGCTAACGCGCTTACGTCGTAATCGGCGCTCGTATAACCGGCGCGATTCAAAATCCCGGCGGCAACGTTATCCAGCATATCCCCGGTGTTGCAACGCCGTATGATGCCGATTTGCTCAAGCCGGTCGTCAAAGCCCAAAAGCCCCATCAACAAAAGCCGCGCGCCATCAAGCGCGGCCGCGGCGAAATCCATGACAGGCTGGGAAAAATTGGCGACGACAACGCCGTCCGTAACAAGTTCGAAGTTTCCGCTGTTCAGCGCTATTTCCGACAGACGGTAATAATTGTCCGTACTGCTGCGCTGGACGACAACGATCCGGTTGCCGAAAACGACCGGAAAAGCGGTCGTGCCGACGCTGAAGCTGCCATTGGTCAACCGCTGCCTTGGCCGCGTGACGATGGCGGACGCCGTCCCAAGCCGAAACGATACGACGATCATGTCGATGACGGTGCCGTGGAACAACGTCCATTCGTCGTCATCCGTGCGCAACAGACAGGTCAGATCGCCGTTGCCGGTCCCGAGATCGTACCCGCTTATGATTGTATAAGGCGCTCCGGCGGTAATCGCATTGCCTTGCCAAACGATAGGCCGGGCATAAAGCGCCGTGAAATTGGGCGTAGTGTCGGCCATGATATTGAGAAGGCCGCCCGCCATCGGAATAAACTGCGTATAATACAAAGGCACGCGTGATCCGGCGGTATTCGCGCCCCAAACGTCGAAAAAGCCGAGATCGACGATGCCCGATCCCGCGCGCGCGAAAACGTGCACACCGCGGCGCACGCCGGATACGTCCGTCACGACGAAACGCTGCGCGTCCAGCCACGCTATCTGTTTGGCGTCGTCTGCAAGTTCGAGGTTGATTGGCAAGACCGCGCCGAAGTTGCCGCCTTCCCTATCGTATAAAACGAACCGATGCGATGGGATCGCGCCAATGTTTTGAAGGTAATACGCGACGAACCTGCCGTCCGGCGCCATCGCCCACGAATGATCGCCTACGTCGCAGACGGAAAAGCTTTCGCTCTGCGCCCGCGCCGTCTCAAAGGGGCTATCGCCAGTCACGTCATATTCGACGGCGTTGAACGTCGCGTTGCCGCCGTCGACGTCATACCCGCCGAGCAGCATGCGTCTTGCGCGGCTGGCATTGCCTTCCGTGACAATCGGCGGCATCCCCTTGCAGCGCAAAGGGCCGGGACGGCAATGAAATCCGGCGTCGATGCTGCCGTCGCCAAGCCATTTCGGCTCGGGAACCGTAACGGCTGGCAAAACCTCAAAAGTCAGGTTTGGCAAACGGTTACCGAAGTTTCTTAACTGCAAGGATTCAAGAACAACGTACGCCAGACCGCGATACGCCGGAACCTGCCCGCTGCCGATCATGGACTCCAGAAGTGGATCAGAATCCTGCGTCGCCGTGCCGTTATAAAACGTAGAGCTGCCGACGACGCCGTCTTTCCAAACGCCGTTCTGATAAATGACCTTGCTGTCGGCCCAGATGGTCGCTATGCCGCCGATTTCGCCCGCCGCGATGGCAATGGCGCAATGAACGCTGTAGCTGTAGGTCGTACGGTTGGAGCTGAACGCGCCGCTGACGACACCGCCCTTGCCGCCGCTTGTCTGGCTCTCGTGCGACGTTTCGATAAGGCTTGAAGCCCAAATGATATTGCCAGCCACGCGCACGCGGCCAAAAACAAAAGGAATGCCGGTGCCATAGCGCGAGTCCTGCACGCGCAGGCTTTCAAGCCGGGGGCCGTCCTTGGCGGAAGTATCCGCGCGCAAGCCGATTTCGGTATCGGCCCACTTCCCGGCCTGACGCCCGAACGAACTTAGAATCCGCCCGCCGAGCCCCGGCAATATCTGATTGCCGAGCGCCGTGCCCGCGCTGGAAAGAACGATGGATGCCATGATTGAATGTCAGACTTCAGTGAACAAAAGAAACCAAATCACCCTCCCCTTGCGGGAGGGTCGAAATCGCTCTGCGATTTCGGGGAGGGGTCAACAAACCTGTAAGCACCAAGCAACCGCCGCCGCCAGTAATCCCCGATGGACGTTTCCACGACGCGTTCCGCCGGAGCAAAGCTATGAATCATCGTGCCCACGCTCGTCGCCAACCCCACATGCTGCGGCTGATGATCGTAGCGAAACAACAATACGTCGCCCGCTTTAAACG
>JAQUPC010000138.1 GCA_028716765.1 Alphaproteobacteria bacterium
AGTTCGGGCCGAATATCGCCCGGCTTGTCGACGGCGTTTCCAAGCTGTCGCGCATCGAGTTTCAAAGCGATCAGGTCAAGCAGGCCGAAAATTTCCGTAAGCTGATTTTGGCCATGTCGGAAGACATTCGCGTGCTTCTTGTGAAGCTGGCGGACCGTCTGCATAACATGCGCACGCTTCACTATCTTCAAGACCCGGCGAGACGCCGCCGGATTGCCCGCGAAACGCTGGATATTTACGCGCCTCTCGCCGAACGCATCGGCATCGAAAAGGTGCAGGACGAACTGCAGGACCTTGCCTTCACGGAGCTTAACCCCGATGCGCGGAACAGCGTTGTCACCCGGCTTGGCTTCCTGCGCACCGAGGGCGGCAACATTGCGCTTAAGGTGCAGGAAGAACTGAAAAAGGTTCTGATGGAGTCCGGTCTTACGGCCGATGTCGAGGGGCGCGAAAAGACGCCTTATTCCATTTGGCGCAAGATGCAGCGGAAGAATATCGCCTTCGAGCAATTGTCGGACATCATGGCTTTCCGCATTCTCGTCGACACGGTGGGGCAGTGTTATCAGGCTCTCGGCGTGCTCCACAGCCACTATCCGGTCGTGCCGGGACGGTTCAAGGATTACATCTCGACGCCGAAGCCGAACAAGTATCAAAGCCTTCATACCGGCATCATCGGACCGGAACGTCAACGCATCGAAGTCCAGATCCGTACGCATGATATGCACGAAGTGGCGGAACTCGGCGTGGCGGCGCACTGGGCCTACAAACAGGAAGCGCGGCCGACGGAAGGGCAGCAATACCGGTGGCTTCGCGAATTGCTGGATATCGTCGAGCACGCCCAGAAGCCCGAAGAGTTTTTGGAGCATACGAAGCTTGAGCTTTTCCAGGATCAGGTTTTCTGCTTTACGCCCAAGGGCGATTTGATCGCCCTGCCGCGCGCTTCCACGCCCGTCGATTTCGCCTATGCTGTGCACAGCAAGGTCGGCGACGCCTGCGTCGGCGCCAAGGTGAACGGGCGCATGGTGCCGTTGCGCACGCCGTTGCACAACGGCGACCAAGTCGACATCATTACGCAAAAAGGCGGCACGCCGTCGCCGACGTGGGAGCGCTTCGTTGTGACCGGAAAGGCGCGATCCCGCATCCGGCGCTTCGTCCGCATTCAGCAGCGCGCGGAATACATCATGCTCGGCCGGGCGATGCTTGAAAAGATATGCAAGCAGGAGGGCGTGGATTTCGGCGAAAAGCCGTTTGAGGCCGTCGTCGATCAGTTTCAATCGGCGACGCTAGATGATCTGTTCGCCAATATCGGGGCTTCGCTTCAATCGCCGCGCGACGTGTTCTTTACTGCTTTCCCGAAACTCCGCCCGAAAACGCCGGAAAAGACGCCGCCGCTTACGGAAGAAGGCCTGCCGATACCTGCCAAACCGAAGCCCCGGTCGGCCGGAGCGCCGCTTACCCTGGAAGGCCTGATTCCCGGCATGGCGGTGCATTTTGCCCGATGCTGCCATCCGTTGCCGGGCGATCCTATCGTCGGGATTGTCTCGACAGGCCGCGGCGTAACGGTTCATACGCAGGATTGCAAGACGCTTAATTCCTTCCGGAACGTGCCCGAGCGTTGGGTGGACGTGGGCTGGGGGGAGGGGTACGGCAAGGAAACCGGCATGGTCGGCCGGTTGATTATCGTTATCACGAACGAACCGAACAGTCTGGCGGCCCTGACGGCCATTATCGGCAAAGGCGGCGGCAACATCATCAATTTCAAGATCCTCGACCGCGCCTCGGACTTCTTCGATCTTCTGGTCGACGTCGAGGTAAGAGACACCGCGCATTTGATGAACATCATTGCCGCTCTGCGCGCCAATACCGCCATCAATTCCGTTGAGAGGGCAAAGGGAAGATAGTTCGGGGCAGCCCTAGGTAATAACAAACTCGCGAAAGAGAATCCCGAATATGTGTACCGGGCCGCTGACCCGGTTGACCTCGTAAAGCAAATCGTCGCGCAGCCAGTTCAGGCTTGGTCTTGCCCGTATCTGGTTGCGGGAAACGTGTTGGAGCGTGTTCTGTATGCCGTCCATGATGATGGGCGTATAGAGTTCAAGTGGCTTGGCGTCCTCGGGGGCGATCTCGAGATTAATGCCGACGCGGGCTGTGCTCAGCCTTTGTCCCTGAGGGACAAGCGCGATGGTCATGGTGGGAAGCTCGAAGGAATGCAAGGCGTGGGGCATGGCATGCGGCTTCACGCCATGAACGATGTCGGTGCCCGCAAAGAATTTGACGGATACGGCTAAAGACAAAAAAGCCAGATAAAGTGCCGGCAAAAGAAGGATTCTTTTCAGGCGCATCGCAACCCCCCGTGTCTTAACCTGACATAGATACAAAACATTAATATAATTCAAATAATGCCTCTCGAGGCGACTCGCGGGCGAATTTGGAAAAACTGTCTCATTTTTACAATTCAGGATTGGCAACCACGAGTTTGCGCACTACATTCCAAACCATGAGCAAACCCGTTATTTATATTGCTTCGGATCACAGAGGCGTGGCTTTGAAAAGCCTGTTCGTGTCGTTGCTGCGCGAGGAGGGCTTCAAAACGCATGATCTTGGTCCGGACAGTGAGGAGCGCTGCGATGCTTCCGATTTTGCGGTCAGGCTGGCGGGAGCCCTCGGGGAGGACGAGCACGCAAAGGGCGTCCTCATCTGCGGAACGGGGCAGGCGATGGCCATGACGGCCAACCGTTACCGGCACATCCGCGCCGCGCTCTGCACCAACAGCACAATGGCTCGCCTTGCTCGGGAGCATAATGACGCGAACGTTCTTGTGCTCGGCGCGCATATTATTGGCGTAGAAGTTGCGCAGGAATGCCTTGACGTATTTCTAAAAACAAAACACCTCGGCGGTCGTTACGCCGCGCGCGTCCAGATGCTGACGGATTTGGGCGGTCTTTAAACCGGCGCCGAAGCAGTCCGAACTTTATCTGATCTTGTCTTTTTCCAGCCCCGGCACGGGGAAACGAGCGCAGATGGCCTTCGTTTCCTCGTGAAGCTTTGCAAGCGCCGCAACGTCGTCATGGACGCGCAAGGCGCGCAGCATCAGATCGGCCAGTTGCTTCATCTCCGTTTCGCCCATGCCGCGCGTCGTTGCGGCGGGGGTGCCGAGGCGAATGCCGCTCGGCTTTAAGGGCGGATTGGGATCGTCCGGAACCAGCTGCTTGTTGAGCGTGATGCCGACGGCGTCAAGCGCCGTTTCGGCCACCGCGCCGTTGAACCCAAAGCCTTTCACGGTGTCGATCACCATCATGTGATTGTCGGTGCCGCCCGTGACCAGCTCGGCGCCGTTCGCCATCAACGCCGCCGCAAGCAGCTTGGCGTTGGCGATGACCTTTTTGGCGTAGACCTTGAAATCGTCCTGCGACGCCAGCTTGAGCGCCGTGGCGACGGCGGCGATCTGGTTCATGTGCGGACCGCCCTGAAGGCCGGGGAATACGGACTTGTCGATGGCCTTGCCGTGTTCTTTCTTGCACAAAATCATGCCGCCGCGAGGCCCGCGCAGGGATTTGTGCGTCGTCGTCGTCATGACGTCGAAACCGACATCAAGCGGGTTGGCCAAAGCGCTGCCGGCGATCAGGCCGCCGATGTGACTGACGTCGGCCATCGTCAACGCGCCGATTTCGTCCGCGACTTTCTTGAAGCCCGCGTAATCAAGTTCGCGCGGATAGGACGAGAAGCCGCACAGGATCATCTTTGGTTTGTGCTCCAAAGCCATCTTGCGCAAATTGTCGAAATCGATTTTTCCCGACGGCACCTCGCTCTTGTAGCGGATGAAGTTGAACACCTTGCCCATGTGCGCCACAGGAGCGCCGTGCGTCAGGTGGCCGCCGTGGGTGAGGTCCATCGCCAGAACCGTGTCGCCCGGTTGTAAAAGGCCGAAATAAACGGCCTGATTCATGGGCGAGCCGCTAAGCGGTTGCACGTTGGCATGTTCGGCGCGGAACAAAGCCTTGGCGCGTTCGCGCGCGAGGGTTTCGATGACATCGGTGTTCTCCTGCCCGCCGTAATAGCGACGCCCCGGATAGCCTTCCGAATATTTGTTCGTGAAGGCCGAACCGAGAAGCATGTAGAGTTCCGGGAAGCAATAATTCTCCGAGGGGATCAGCTCAATGCCTTCGCTTTGGCGGATTTCTTCCTGCATGAGGGCGCGGAAGACATCGGGATCGGAGTTTTCAAGGAGCTTGAGAGCGGCTGTGGAGTAGGTGAAGTTTGTCATGACGATCCTTTGGATCAAAAAGGGATCACAAGGAGTTAACGCATGTTCCTCGCTTTGTCCATGAGATACGGTTTGCGCAGGCCTCGGTGGCCTAAAAAAAACGAAGGAATGGGCCGTTTTTGTTCTAGGCCTTTCCTTTTTATGTAAGTAAGTTAATAAGGTAACCGATAATCATCAGGTGCGGAAACCAATGCGCTGCCCGTTTTGCGGATTTGAAGACACGCAGGTCAAAGACAGCCGCCCAAGCGAAGACGGCGCAGCCATCAGGCGGCGGCGTTTTTGTTCCCAGTGCGATGCCCGGTTCACGACTTTTGAGCGCGTTCAGCTTCGCGAGTTGACCGTAATCAAAAGCGACGGTTCCAAAAAGCCGTTCGACCGCGACAAGCTGGAGCGGTCCATGCGCATCGCTCTCCGCAAACGCCCCATAGACGACGAGAAGCTGGAGCGCATCATTAACGGTCTCGTGCGCCAGATGGAAACGTCCGGCGAAAACGAAATTTCGACGAAGAAGATCGGCGAGTTGGTGATGAAAGCCCTCTATGCGCTCGACCATGTGGCCTATGTCCGGTATGCGTCCGTTTACCGCG
>JAQUPC010000139.1 GCA_028716765.1 Alphaproteobacteria bacterium
ACGGCGCAGATGCGCATCGAGAACAGCCAGAAAGCCGTCGCCGATTTCCTGAAAGCGCAGGGCATGGCCGACGATGAATTTTCCGTCCAGCGCACGGACGTCGTCGACTTGCTCGCGCGCGAATACCACAACGAGAACCCCAACAAGATACGCTTCATCGTCTACGGCAACGTCATGATCCGCACCAGCAACGTCGATCTTATGCAAAAGATCAGCGGGAGAATGACCGATCTCATCAAGGCCGGAATCGTGTTCACGACCGAAGGCGTCGGCTCGCCCGCCTCGCTGACCCCTTATTACCTGTTTACCAAGCTGAACGACGTCAAGCTTGATATGCTGGCCGCGGCCACGAAGAACGCCCGCGCCGCCGCATTGCAATTCGCGCGCGACGCGAACGTGCCCCTCGGCGGGTTGGTGCAGGCCAGCCAGGGAACGTTCAGCATTTTGCCGGGCGACCGGTTCCCCGGCGCGACGGAAGAGAGCCAGATCACAAAGACCGTCCGCGTCGTCTCGACGTTCGATTACGCGCTCGGCAACACGGGCTTTTCGGTCGATTGGCTTCCGGGGAAATAAGAGAAGAATTTCCTTAAATGACGGCCGTATGTTGAAGGAGAATTTTCGTCCCGATCGCGATCAGGACGGTTCCTCCCAGAATCTCGGCAATCTTGCCTGTCCTGCTGCCGATCATGTGACCCGTAAACGCGCCGATGGTCGCCATGAGAAAGGTTGCCGATCCTATGGCCGCGGCCGTCGCCCAAATATTCACATCGATGAACGCCAGGGTTACGCCAACGCCAAGGGAGTCGATGCTGCTGCCGATGGCCGCAAAGATGAGCGCGCGCAGTTTCTGGCGTTTCGGCTTTTCACGCGCCGCTTCATGCAGGAAGCTTTCGGCGATCATCTTGATGCCAAGCGCAACAAGAATGAAAAACGCGATCCAGTGATCGAAGGACGTCACGAAACTGCTGGCAAAAGCGCCAAGCCCCCAGCCGATCACGGCCGTTGACGATTCCACGGCGCCGAAAATAGCGCCTATTCTCAAGGCTTCGGTGGGTTTCGGCTGCTGCAAGGCGGCGCCTTTCCCCGCCGCAACGGCGAAGGCGTCGGCCGACATGCTGAAAGCAAGAATGGCTGTGGAAAGCGCGTTCATAAACGTTATTCCTTCGCCTTTCCGATTTTTAAAATCCTGTCGACGCGGAACATACGCTCTTCCTCGTGAGGGACACAGATGGCCTTCATGCCTTCGTATTCCACACCCTTATAAATTGCAGGTCCGACTTTTAACGGGATGACCTTGCGCGTAGTTTTGGTATCGTCGGCCTTCAGATAGGTGATGTCGAGGGCAGCCTTTTCCTCGATGGCGTGTTGGATCAAGGCTATTTTTTCACCCATCGGCATTTCCGGTTCCATTATATTGTCATGAGCGCCGGTGAGGAATTCGATAATTCGGGTATCGGTGCGTATGTCCTGCGGCCGGATCGGCGTCCTCAGGGTCACGCCCGCGAACGACGTGCAACGGCTAAGCGCCACGTACGTCTGGCCCGCCGCGAAAGCACCCCGTCCGATATCGATGACGACGCGCGCGAACGTTTTTCCCTGGCTTTTGTGAATAGTGATGGCCCACGCAAGACGGAAGGGATATTGCGTAAACGTTCCGGCGGACTCGGAAACGATGGACTCGCCGTCGAGCGCAAAGCGAAAAACCTCCCACGTGTGGGGATAGACCTCGACGTCCCGCTTCTCGCCCTGCAATCTCACGGTCAGGTATTCCTGGCCCTCCTCGTCTTCATGCGCGCCCGCGATAGCGCCGATGCTACCGTTGACCCAGCGCCTGTCACTATCGTTGTTGAGGAGCATGATCTGCGCCCCGATCTTGTAGTTCAGGTCGACGGCCGTCGGAAAATACTCCTTGCCGAAATTGCCCTCGACGCGAGCCACCGAACAGCGAAGGCTCTCCTTAAGCGCCGCCAAATGCATGGCGTTGATCGCGTCTGCGGTGGCGTTCGTCGCCGTCAGCGTAATGTGAAACCCGCCGTTGGGCGGCGTTTCCTTTTGCGACAAACGGCTGTTAAGGCGTGCAATGTCGTTCCCGTCGACCGAATTGTTGCGAATTTTGTTCAAAAGGTCGATGAAGTCCTGATCCTTCTGCCGGTAAACCTTGTCAAGTTCTACGATATCAAGGCCGGCTCCCGCCAGCGCATGCGCGCTGAAAAAATAGGGCGTCTTGTAGTGCGTGGCGAAAAGGACCCTCTCCTGCGATGTCACCACCGGCGGCAATTGATAAAGATCGCCCACGAAAATCATCTGCACGCCGCCGAACGGCTTCGCAGCATCCGGCCCATGAAGGCGCAGGAAGGCGTCCACGCAATCCAGAAGGTCGGCGCGCACCATCGACACTTCATCGATGAGGATGGTTTTCAGCTTCTTGTAAAGTTTCGCGTTCTTTGGCTTCGTCTTCTTCCGGCGGATTTTTTCCGGGGTCACATCGACGTAAAAATTGAAAAAGCTGTGGATGGTCTGCCCGCCGACGTTAAGCGCCGCGACCCCCGTCGGCGCCAGAACCACAAGTTCCTTGTTCGTCGTATGGCAGAAATAGGACAGAAGGGTCGATTTCCCCGTGCCCGCCTTGCCGGTGACGAAAAGGCTGTTTTCCGTTTTCTCCATGAAGTGGAGCGCTTCGCGAAAACGTTCGTTGAGTTCGGGTGAAAAACCGGGTTTGTCCTGCGGCCTTGCCACCCGCCTTCGTTGCGCTTTTTTGGCCTTGGCCTCCGTCTTCGCCTGTCTTTTAAGCGCCGCCGGACTCGGAACATACTCCGGCCGTGGCATAATCACGTTGCCGTCTTCATCGATCAGGCCGAGCCGTTTCAGGCATGAGCGAATCCCGCCCGCCGTTCTTTGATGGTTTCCCGCACACTCCTTAATCGTTACGCCGTCAGCAAAAGCATCATAGAGTTTCCGTTCCTCTTCCGCGCTCCAGGCCTGGCCGTGTCGTTCGGGTTTGTCCGTCATCTATCGCATTCCGGCACGGAAAGGGGATTAGGGTCTGCACTCATAATCACCCAAACCTGTTGCTCCGCGTGAACCCGTTCATCGGCAGGCGGCCGGCTTGCGCGCGTTCGCCGCGCCAGGCGCGAAGGTCGGTCTCGGTACGCACGCGATCTCCGGATTGCCAGCTTAGCCCTTCTTTGAGGTTAAAGCTTTTCACGTCCGAAAGTTCGCCTTCCTTGTAGCGCTGAAGGATGACGCCGCGCCCGCGCGTCATCTCCGGCAACTGCCCGACCGGGAACAAAAGCAGCTTGCGGTTCGTGCCGATGACGGCGATATGATCGCCGCCCGCCAAACCGAGCGCCACCGCCCGCCCTTTGCCGTTGACGTTCAGCACCTGCTTGCCGCTGCGGGTTTGCGCCAGCACGTCTTCGGCCTTCACGATGAACCCGCGCCCGTCGTTCGACGCCACGATGAACTTCTGGCCGGGTTGATATTTCACGACGCTGACGATCTCCGCCTCGTTCGGCAAATCGACCATCAAACGCACCGGTTCGCCGAGGCTCCGCCCCCCCGGCAGCTTGTCGGCGCCGAGCGTATAAAAACGCCCGTTGCTGGCGAACAGGAGAATTTTGTCCGTCGTTTCGGCTTCGAGAATGAACCGCTCCTCGTCGCCTTCCTTGTATTTGATCAAGGCGTGATCGAGCCCGTGGCCCCGCAGGACGCGTATCCAGCCTTTATCGGAGCAAACCACCGTGACGTTTTCGCGTTCGATTACCGCCTCGGCCGGAACATCGATGTCGGCGGGCGGATCGGCCAGTTCCGTACGGCGCGCGCCAAGCTTAGTGCCCTTGCCGAATTTCTGCTTGAGATCGGCAAGTTCTTTGTCGATGCGTTGCCAGCGCAGGCCTTCGTCCTTCAGCAGCTTTTTCAGTTCCGACTGCTTTCCGGCAAGCTCTTTCTGCTCGCCCTTGATCTGCATTTCCTCGAGCTTGCGCAGCGAGCGCAGGCGCATGTTCAAGATCGCCTCGGCCTGAGCTTCGGTCAGTTTAAAAGCCTTCATCAGCACGGGCTTCGGCTCGTCTTCCGTGCGGATGATCTTGATGACCTTGTCGAGGTTAAGATAGGCGATGAGATAGCCTTCCAGCACCTCAAGCCTGTCCTCGATCTTCGACAACTGAAAGCGCGAGCGGCGCAACAAAACGTCGTGCCGGTGGTCGAGATAGGCTTGCAGCGCCGCGCGCAGGCCCATAACCTGCGGCACGCAATCCTTGTCCAGCACGTTGAGATTGAGAGGAATTTTGACTTCAAGTTCCGTCACGCGGAACAGGGATTCCATCAGCACGGCCGGGTCGACGTTGCGGCTTTTCGGCACAAGGATCAGGCGCACGTCGTCGGCCGACTCGTCGCGCACGTCGTCGAGCAAAGGCAGCTTGCGCGCCAACAGCAACTCGGCGATTTTCTCGATCAGCCGCGCCTTCGGCACCTGATACGGCATTTCGGTGACGACGATCTGCCATGTGCCCTGCTTAAGATCTTCTTTTTCCCACCTGGCGCGCAAGCGAAAAGAACCGCGCCCCGTTTTGTAAGCCTCGACGATGGCCTCGCGCCCTTCGACCAAAACGCCGCCGGTCGGAAAATCCGGGCCGGGCACAAGCGAGGCCAGTTTGTCGGCCGTCACGTTCGGATGCTGGATGATATGGCGCATCGCGTCGCACAGCTCGCTCACGTTGTGCGGCGGGATGCTCGTCGCCATACCCACGGCGATGCCCGCCGCACCGTTGGCCAAAAGGTTCGGGAACGCCGCCGGAAGAACCACGGGCTCTTCGCC
>JAQUPC010000140.1 GCA_028716765.1 Alphaproteobacteria bacterium
CCGCTGGTCGCGGGCTGCGGCGAAGCCAAGGTGTCGTTGCCGGGCGGCTGCGCCATCGGCACGCGCCCGGTCGATTTCCACATCGACGCCTTGCGCGCGATGGGCGCGGACATCGCGATCGAAGACGGGTACATTCTCGCGCGCGCGCCGGGCGGCCTTCGCGGGGCCGAAATCGCGTTCCCCATGGCGACCGTCACCGGCACGGAAAACATTTTGATGGCGGCAACGCTGGCGAAGGGCGAGACGACGATCATAAACGCGGCGCGCGAGCCCGAGGTCGGCGATCTTGCCGCCTGCCTCGTCAAAATGGGCGCGGACATCGAAGGCATCGGTACCGACAGGCTGCGCGTGCGCGGCAAGGATAAATTGCGCGGGGCGCAACATGCCGTGATCTCCGACCGCATCGAGGCGGGCACGTTCGCGATGGCCGCCGCGATCACGAACGGCGACATTGAGCTTGTCGGCGTGCGCGCCGAACAACTGCCAACCGTCACGCGCACGCTGGCCGAGGCGGGCGTGAGCGTCGAGCCGACGGCCAACGGATTGCGCGTCCGCCGCCGTAACGGCGTTCTAAAGGGCGTCGATATCACCACGGAGCCTTTCCCGGGCTTCCCAACCGATTTGCAGGCGCAGGTCATGGCGCTTATGTGCGTGGCCAATGGCGCGTCCATGATTACGGAAACGATTTTCGAGAACCGCTTCATGCACGTGCCGGAACTCGCGCGCATGGGGGCGGACATCACGGTGCACGGCGCCTCGGCGATGGTGCGCGGCGTGCCGCGCCTGAAGGGCGCTCCGGTGATGGCGACCGATTTGCGCGCCTCGGTGTCGCTGGTGCTGGCGGGATTGGCCGCAGACGGCGCGACGATTATAAACCGCCTCTATCATCTGGACCGCGGCTATGAACGGCTCGAGGAAAAGCTGAGAGCCTGCGGCGCGGACATCGAGCGGATCAAATAGGATCGCCGCATGAACGAAGCGCCTCTCAAGCTTTCGGCAACGGATGAGGAAGACCTCCGGATTATCGCCGCCGTTTTGCAGGACGCCATCGCGCCCGTATGCGACATGATCTACCTCCCCGGCGAAAAAAGATTCGTGATGGTGGCGCACCGTTTCAAGTGGGACGAAGCGGAGAAGACCGGAGCTTCAAGACCGCCATGTTATGAACGGGTGCATTGCGCGCTGGAAATCGAAGGAGTCGAAGGCGTTCAAAAACTGTGTTTCGACGAGGCCGCCAAATGCGGCATGCTGGATTTACTGACGCTCTTGCCGGAAGAGGGTTGTCTTAACCTTGTATTTGCAGGCGGGGCCCAAATAAAACTAAAACTCGGAACCTGGCGGCTGCGGATCGAGGATTTTGGCGAGCCGTGGCCGACAACGCATCAGCCATGTCATCCGGCTTGACGTAAGGGCGGAAAAGCGCCATTTTCCGGCTCTCGGGAACATAAAGGAATATTATGGCCAAGGAAGATTTACTTGAATTTGAAGGCATCGTGTCGGAACTTTTGCCGAACGCCATGTTTCGCGTCAAGCTGGACAACGGGCACGAAGTGCTGGCGCATACCTCCGGAAAGATGCGGAAAAACCGCATTCGCGTTCTTGTCGGTGATAAAGTCAACGTCGAGATGACGCCCTACGACCTCAGCAAGGGCCGTATTACGTTCCGGCATAAGTAAGGATTTTCGTTAGCGAGCCGCAGGCGAGCTTACGAAAACCTTATCCCGGCGAAAGCCGGGATCCAGAAAGTAGCCCGCGAAGGCGGGGATCCATCTCCAGTCAGGTTCCCGGAGGACGCATGTCATTTTTCAGGGTAGCGGCCGTTGCGGTCATTGCCGGTGTTCTCGGGGCCGGCGTTGCCACCGTAGCTTTCTACAAATCAGGCGAAACCGCCAGGCCGCAATCAGCCTACGACCGCGTGCTCAAAACCCGCACCATAAGGTGCGCCTATATGCTGTGGCCGCAATTTTTCGAACGCGATCCCAACACAGGTGCGTTCAGCGGCTATGAATACGAAATGATGGAAGCCGTCGCCCAAAGCCTTGGCATCAAGGTCGAATGGACAGCGGAAATTGCCGTGGGCACGCAGATCGAATCGCTTCTGGCGGGCAAGGCCGACGCCGTTTGCGGCGGCGAGACGACCATTATGACCAATGCGGCCTTGCAACTGGCCTACACCGAGCCTTTCGCCTATTTCCCCGTTTACGCCTACGTGCGCGCGGACGACGCGCGGTTTACGGACAATAACGAGCGCGTGAACGCCGAAGACGTGAAGGTTTCGGCTATCGACGGTGATATTTCCCGCGAAATCCTCAGTCGCAGCTACACCCGGGCCATCCCCGTTCCCCTGCCGCAACTCGCCGACGGCAGCCAGATGATGCTGGACGTGATGGCTCACAAGGCGGACGTCGTCCTGAACGACGATCTCAGCATGACGGCATTCCAGAAAAACAACCCCGGAAAGCTGCGCAAACTGTCGGATCAGGCCATCGTGGTGATTCCGGCGACGTTTTCGGCCTTGCGCACGGAAATGCCTCTTGTGGACATGCTGTCTCAGGGTATCAAGAACATCCGCGATCGCGGCATCGAAGCCCTCATAAACGGCAAATACGGTTTCGGGAAAGATTTGCACGTCTATACGGTTGCAAGGCATTACGAGGTCAAATAACAGGGGCCGCTGAAATTTTGGCTTGCCTTAACCATAAATAACCCGGCCCGTTAACCTCTTTAATACCATTATGTTGCATGACTTAATAAGGCCGCAGGCTTGATTCGCCGCGCGCGCGAAGGCGTATGTCTTCCGGCGGCCGGATCGTTTTATCCTTAGTGACGACAGGACAAGGTGTGACGCCAGCAGTTCATGACAGCAAGAAGGGAACAGGCCTGAAAAAGCTGGTGGCTTTCTTTGCCCCGCCGCCGACCGTCGGCGAAAAGGCCTGGCAGCGCCGGATGCTGCGCAGTCTCGGCATCATGGCGGGTCTTGGGCTTGTGGCGGCGTTGTCGCCCTCCCTGTTCGGCGACGGCGCCGGGCTTCTCGTTCGCTTGCTGATGGCCCTGTCGCTCGTCGGCGTGGCGGGCGCGATTGCCTGGCAGCTGCGTCACATGACCCCGGCGGCCGCCGAAGAAAGCCTGTTGCGCGAAGCCTTTCACGGCGTGCTGACGCCGCAACTGATCACGAATTCTGCGGGGGCGACCGTGCTTGCCAACCGCGCGTTTCGCGGCTGGATCGATCCGGGGTCGCAGGGCGCGCTGCATGCGCTGGCGGCGCGCTTCGGCGCGACGGCCGAGGGCGCGGCGAAGTTCAGGCAATTGCGGGAAAATCTTTACAAGGGGCAATCCGTCCTGGCCGATCTTCCTGTCGTGCGCGGCAACCGGATCGTCGAATGGCGCCGCATCATCGCGCGCCCGCTGGAAGGCCCTGCGGAAAGCTTTCATTGGCGGTTCGAGGACATAAGCGAACGCCGCCGCATGGAAAGGGCCATGCGCGAGGAGCAAAACAAGCTGCTCGATTTCATGGCGCACGCGCCCGTGGGCATCTATGCGGTGGACCGTCACGGCCGCTTTAAATTTGTCAACGACACGCTCGCCGCGTGGCTTCAGGTCACGCCGGACGAACTCGTGAAAGGCGACGTGCGCCTGCACGACGTCATGAACGAGCCGCCCAAGGGCGCGGCGGCTTATGCGCTCGGCGCCGGGCCTCAAGGCGAGCTGCGCGGCGAAGTCGTGCTGCGGCGCCGCGACGGCAAGCCTTTCCCCGTCGCCATCACCCAGACCGTGGTGGCGGACGAAGACGGCAAGACGCTGCGCACGCGTTCCATCGTGCGCGACCTGTCGCCCGAGCGCGAATGGCAAATGGCGCTCTCGATGTCCGAATACAGGTTTCAGCGCCTGTTTGCCGAAGCGCCGATCGGCATTCTTCTTCTGGACGCGCGTTTCGTCATCATGGAATGCAATCAGGCTTTCCAGAAGATCGTGCGGCGTCCGCGCGAAGCCGTCATCGATCAGCCGATTACGGGCCTTATCAAGCAGGCCGAGCGCGCGGGCGCGCTCGATCAGTTGAATGAGGTCATGGGCGGCGCCGATTTGATCAAGCCGCTCGAGGTTCATATTGAAAGCGACCGCCACGTCATCGTGAACGTTTTCGCCAAAAGGTTCGGGACCGCCGATCCCAAGGGCGAAGCGGCTTCGGAACAAGGGCTGATGCTCTATTTCATCGACGCCACGGAACAAAAACGGCTCGAGGTGCAATTCGCGCAGTCGCAGAAAATGCAGGCCATCGGCCAGCTGGCGGGCGGCGTCGCGCACGACTTCAACAATCTGCTCACGGCCATGATCGGCTTTTGCGATCTGCTTTTGCAGCGGCACAAGCCGGGCGACCAGAGCTTTTCCGACATCATGCAGATCAAGCAGAACGGCAACCGCGCCGCCAACCTCGTGCGCCAGCTGCTCGCGTTCTCGCGCCAGCAGACGTTGCAGCCGAAGGTGCTGAACCTCGTCGACATCCTGTCGGAGCTGACGAACCTTTTGCGCCGCCTGATCGGCGCGCAAATCCGGCTGGAGATGATCCACGGCCGCGACCTCAGCCTCGTCAAGGTCGATCAAAGCCAGCTTGAGCAGGTGATCATCAATCTGGTGGTCAACGCGCGCGACGCGATGCCGCACGGCGGCAGCGTGACCATCC
>JAQUPC010000141.1 GCA_028716765.1 Alphaproteobacteria bacterium
AAAAGAACGGGCTGTTCGAGCGAAAGGCCGTGATGCTGCATCGTTTCCAGAGCCTCGCCGTTGACGATTTTGACGCGGCTGTTTCTCAAAAGATTGAGCTTGTCTCTGTAATAAACCTCAAGCGCCTGATGCCAGTCGAGGTGTTCGGGATACAACGACGTGAGAACGCCGAGCGAAAAAGTGCCTTCGATATCGGCAGCCTGATAGCTCGATATTTCGATCACGGCGAAATCCGCGCCGTCTTCGGGAACGTCCGTGACCGGAACGCCGATATTGCCCGCCAGCACGGCCTTCTTGCCAAGCGCGTTCAGCGCGTGGACCAGTAAGGCCGAAGTCGTGCTCTTTCCTTTCGTGCCGGTAACGCCGATCACCGTGGCCGCATGCGGCTCGGCCAGCCACAGGTTGAGAAGCGAGGTTACGGCCGCTCCCCGTTCCTTCGTTTTTTTAATGAGAGGGTGATAAAGGCTCACGCCCGGCGACTTGACGATAACATCCGCTTTGTCGAGGGCGGCGGCGACGGCCTCGGGCTGGCGGACGATTTGTGTGTTGCCTTCGGGCTTTTCGTTCGCGCCGGAAGCGGGCGCTTCCTCGACGAACGTCAGCGGCATGCCGGGAAACGTGCGGCGTATAAGCGCGGCCGCGGCTTTGCCTTCGCGCCCAAGGCCGAAGATCACGACATTCTTGCCGCCAAGGTCACGCGCACGCACGGAGCATCTCCAGATATTTGTCCGGCACCTGATGGCCGTCTTTCAGGCCGAACAAGGCGTTGAATCGTTGCTCAAAATCGTTTGCTTTGCTTAACCTGCCGCTCAGCGCTTTCACGACAATATCATTCTTCCATTCATCGCTGTGCGCGAGCTTTTCCATCAACAAGGCACTTTCCCCAATCTCGCCCACGCACTCAAAGGGCTTATGGGAGGAAAGGCCGCACAATTCCGCAAAGCCTTCCTTTTGCGCTTCATCGGCCAAAAGGTTCTTGCCGAAAATGGCGGTCAACTTCGCCTTGTCCATAAACGGCGCGAGCGCGAGAAAGACGAAGCGGCATTTGGGGCAATCGCAGCACCAGTTTTTGCCGCGAAGCGCCGCGTCCTGCCGGAAGGCGGTGTTGCAGCTGCGGAAAACGGCGTGATATTTTTCCAGTTTGGCAAAGCGGCGCGCGATGGCAGCCTCGGTAAGCGGGCGCAGGAAGGAAAAATAGCCGAGCCCCGGCGCGATGTGCTCGTGAATGAAGGCCGCCAAATCTTTTTCGAACGCCAGCGATTTGCTGTACTGGTGATTGATCTCAAGATTCCCCATGCGGAGGTTGGGCTCGCTGGCGGAATGCTCGTTCGACATGACGACGGCGCCGTGACCGTGAAGAATAGCGCACGCAACGGCGATAGCGCTCAAAATCGCGGTGATGGGCACATGCCCGTTCAACGCGCCCGCGCGGTTCAATTCCATCAGCTTGGGCGACAGCGTTCGCTCAACGCGCAAAGACGGCAGGCCGGAAGCCTCGATCGTCGCACGGATGGGCTCGGCCAAACCTGCCGTGCCGCCAAGCGCGAAAAGCGTAACGTCCTCCCCGGCTTTTTGGAGTCCTTCCAGTGTGACGATGGAATCCTTGCCGCCGCCCACGGGAACAAGAAGCCGTGATGATGGTTTTAAAGGCGCGGCTTTCCATGCTTCCGTTTTTTCCGTATCGAACCGGATGCGGTTGCTCAAATCGAGCTTGTTGCGGTAGGCAAACTCGCCGAGGCCGTTGCGGTATACCTTTTCGAGAAACGCCTCCGTCTTTTCGTCAAGCGCAAAAGCGCGGCAAACAAGCCGTTCCGGAACGCAGGCTTTGTAATAACTGATGCCCGCCAGAAGGAAGATAAGGCGGAAGCTCGACTCCAAAGCCGCCTCTTCGTCTTTCGAAAGCGCGCGCGCCGCTGGAGGGAAAACGATTTTCTCCTCGAACGCCGGGCCGTCTTCAAAACTGTAATGCAAATGAAGCGCGCCGGTTTCCTCCTGAAACGCGTACGAGTCGAAATGAAAGGGGCCATCGTTTCTTGCCATAGCCGGCACATTACCCCCATAGCGCCGGATCGGAAAGGCCCACGCGCCCCTGCGTGTAGCGCAAGGCGTCGGGGCGGTCCCGGGCGAGGAGTAGCGGGCCGTCGAGATCGACTATGCGCGCCTTTTGCGCGACCAGAAGCGCGGGCGCGATGGCGAGCGAGGTCGAAACCATGCATCCCACCATAATGTCAAAGCCCATGCTTTTAGCGGCTGCGGCCATCGCCAGCGCTTCGGTCAGACCGCCGGTTTTGTCGAGCTTGATGTTGACGGCGTCATATTTGCCCTTGAGCGCGGGAAGGGATTTCCTGTCATGGACGCTTTCATCGGCGTAAATGGGAATAAGGCGGGGCAAGCCTTTTAACTTCGCGTCGTTCACCGCGGGCAAGGGCTGCTCGACGAGCAGAACCTGATATTGTTTGCACGCATACAAGTTCGCCTCGATATTCTCCGGCGTCCATCCCTCGTTGGCGTCGACGATGATCATCGTGTCCGGCACGGCTTCGCGTATGGCCTTGAGGCGGTCGAGATCGCCGTCCGCCCCCAGTTTGACCTTGATCCGCATCGTATGGGCGGCGGCTTCGCGCGCGGCCTCGGCCATCTTTTCGGGCGTATCCAGAGGAATGGTGTGAAGCGTCACGAGCGGACGCGGCGCGACAAGTCCCGCCAGTTCATAAACCGGCCGTCCGCTCCGTTTGGCTTCCAGATCCCAGAAAGCGCAATCCAGCGCGTTGCGCGCCGCTCCTGCCGGCATCGCTTTTTGAAGGCAGGAACGATCAAGGCCGTTTTCAAGCGCCCCACGCATGCCTTCAATCGCGGCGGCAACCCCTTCAACCGTTTCCCCGTAGCGCGGGTAGGGGACGCATTCGCCGCGCCCCGTATGCTCTCCGTCGCCCAGTTCGGCGACGACGACACGTGCCTCGGTTTTCGAGCCGCGGCTGATCGTAAAGGTTTTGGCCAGCGGCCAGCTTTCGGCCGTGACGCGCAGGGAAATGGGGAGCATGACATTCATGAGGATGGACAAAAACCCAGGTTAAGCGTTAGTCAGATAATATGACAAAAAGAGGACAAGCTTCAAAATTATCCTTTCAGGAGCGGGAAACGCGCCAAGCGGCGGCTTTGCGGGCGAATTTGCAGAAACGCAAGGAGCAGCAACGGGCGCGGCAGGGCGGTTCGGGAGAAAAAAGTACCGTTTTTGAGAGCGGGGTTGCTTGCGAAAGGGAGCCTTTCCCGATGGATGGGCCCGGCGCAGGCTCGAGGCCCCCCACAGAGAGCGAGTAGCTGATGGCCCGTAGACACAGACGGGTTTGCCAATAGCGATTAAGCCCTTGGTAATAATTGACGCTCACAATGCGCGGGCGTTTTCCCTATATGGAGGACCACGCCATGCGCACCCGTCTTGTTCTTGCCGTTCTTGCTCTTTTGAGCGTTTCGTTTCTGACTCCGGCGGTTGCGGCTATACCCGACGATTTCGTCCCTACGCATGCTTGCAGCGTCTTGGGCGCAACCCATATATCGGCGGATAGAACCGGACTCGTGATTTGCGGGCTCAATACAGGCAACACGGACGACCCGGACATAACCTGCGACACAGGCGGCGGCTGCACTTGGATGTCGATGTCAGGAGGCGGCGTTTCATATTCGTATTATTGCTATTCTAGCGCATCTTTGGGCACTCCGGTCTGCCCGCCATCTGTAACGATAGGAACGCAAGGACCGTGCGAAAGCGGATATAGAGTTAGCCGGGCAAGCGGTTCGTGGGGGTACATACCCTTGACTGCCTATTATGTGCCTACGGGCGGTCATCCTGCCACCATCGATGGCACCGTCGTTGAATATGGCCAAGAATACATATGCAGCAATTAAGTCAGCCCGAGCCGGTATTTTAAAGCTTCATTCCAATCCTTGCCCCTTTTTGCTCTTGTTTTCGTGCTTTAACGAAAAACAGAAAGATTGTTCCCGGCGGCGTCCTCGATGCCTACAAGGCCCCGATCGCCGCATAGGTGACGGCCAAGGCATTGCAGCAAGCGGGAACCGGGAACAGCATCCATGACGGCGCTTCGGGGGCCGAATCGCCGCCTGAAAACCCGCTTTCCCGTGAATGACTTGGCGGGTATAGTCGCCCTCCGATTGTTTGCCGAACCCCGTTTGCCGAAATCTAAACCATGCCTGTAATGCCCGATTGCTGGATTCGCGACATGGCCCGCACTAAGGGCGGCAAATACATGGTCCAGACCGGCGTGACGCTGCCGAAGATGTAATTATGGACAAAATGCGCATACGCGGCGGCAAGCCGCTTAAGGGAACCATACGCATAAGCGGGGCCAAGAACGCCACGCTTCCGCTCATGACGGCGGCCTTGCTGACGGACGAGGTTCTCCGGCTCACCAACGTGCCGCAGCTGGACGACATCGAAACGATGGCGGCCCTGTTGGGCCAGCATGGCGTGACGTTGAATGGCCATGACGCGCCGAGCGGCGACGGAGGCCGCGCCGTCGAATTAAATGCCGCGAAAATCACGAATACAACCGCGCCCTATGACGTGGTGCGCAAAATGCGCGCGAGCATTCTGGTGCTCGGGCCGCTGGTCGCGCGCTGCGGCGAAGCCAAGGTGTCGTTGCCG
>JAQUPC010000142.1 GCA_028716765.1 Alphaproteobacteria bacterium
GAATGCGGCGAGGCTTCGTCAACCTGCCGTGGGGGCTGGCAAAAATGCAAGCGGCGCTTATGGAGCTTCTGCCCAACCCGCCGCTCACGCGCGATCAGGTTAAGTTGCTCAAAACCGACAACGTCATCAAAGACCCGCAGGCGAAAACGTTGCGCGATCTCGAAATGGAGCCTACGGACCTGGAGAATATTCTACCAGTTTGGCTCTACAATTAAACGGAACAATATCATAATTCTTGCGCACATTTGATGTATCTCGCGCCGGGAAGGGATCTATTGGCCCCACAGGTTTCCAAAAACCTTGCAAATGAAAAGTTGGGGCCCATTCGCAAAGATGCCCTGCTACACAACGAAGAGCAGAATCTTTGCCGCGAACGATCACATCAAAAAATGGCGGCTTAAACTCTGGTTGTCCCAAAATTAAATATGGATACGCCAAAGGATGTGTCATTTGGAGAAGGCGTTTTCTGTCTTCGTCCGAAAGCTCTTTCAGCTTTAACCAAATTTTTCGATCATTAATAAACAAATGGTTCTCTTCCAAATTACTCGTCACTTCACTGGCTGAGTGCAAAAACTTGAGCAATAAATCTTCATCCTCGACGCACAATCCACTTTTGTGGGCATAAACAGAATACCAAATAGCTTCGCGCCTTTCTGGCTCGGCACGTAGTGTTTGAATTGCGCCATAGAAAAAATGAGTTGCCGGTGTTTCTGAAGCAGTTCCATGCTCCATAAATACGATTTCAATATCAATTGAATTTTCCATTTTTTCTCCCAAGCTGTCTTTCTTCAAAAAATATACGATTTCGTGGCGGATCAACAATCTCATATTCCGTCAATAATCGGAAATACTTTCACCGGGAACTCAGCTGCTGCCCCGTTTTATGGTTAATTCAGGAACCGTTAACCTCTTTGCCTCTTGCGAAAGCTTTACCCAATTGCAACAATTGCGCAAATGTTCCTTAAGCATTTTTAGGCATTATAGCGGCAATGTATATTGGCATCGATCTTGGCACTTCCAACAGTGCGATCGCGGGCGTTTCCGACGGCGAAGCGCGTGTTTTCCGTCCCGCTGACGGCGGCGAGGTTTTGCCCTCCGTCATCTACATCGACAAACGCGGCCACAGGCTGTACGGCCGCCGCGCGCACGATCAGGCCTTGATCGCGCCGGAAAACGTCGCGTCGGGATTCAAGCGCCTTATGGGCACGTCGACGCCGATCGAGATCAAGGGCGCGGGCCTGACGCTTTCCCCCGAGGAATGTTCCGCCGAGATTATCCGCCAGCTTCTGGGACAAGCCACGACCGAGACCGGCGAAGAGGATTTTACGGGCGCCATCGTCACCATTCCCGCCGCCTTCAACCAGATGCAGTCCGAAGCCACGCTGCGCGCCGCCAAACTGGCGGGGCTGGAGCGCGTGGATTTGTTGCAGGAGCCGGTGGCGGCGGCGCTGGCTTCGATGGCAGGCGCCAAGCGCTCCGGCCAGTTTTTGATTTACGATCTCGGCGGCGGCACGTTCGACGTGGCGCTGGCCGAAGCTTTGAACGGCGAGGTCACGATCGTCGCGCAGCAAGGCATCAACATGCTGGGCGGCCGGGATTTCGACCGCATGATCGTGAACGAGATCATCCGTCCGTGGTTGATCGCCAATTTCGACCTGCCGGATAATTTCCAGCGCGATCCGGCTTACCGCCGCCTGATCCGCATCGCGCATTTGGCCGCCGAAAAGGCGAAAATAGATTTGTCGACGCTGGAGGAAGCCTCGATCTTCGCCTCGGACGACGAAGTGCGTCTGATGGATCAAAGCGAAGCGGAAATCTTCCTCGACGCGCCGGTCACGCGCGCTCAATTCGAGGAATTAATCCGCGAGCCGGTCATGCAGACGGTCAACATGATCCGCGCTATGCTGGAAGAAAACAATTACAACCGCGAGGATATCGACCGCATCGTATTCATCGGCGGGCCGACGCGCACGCCGCTCGTCCGCCAGATCGTATCGGAGGAACTCGGCATCGCCGCCGACCTAAAGACCGATCCCATGACCGCCGTGGCCGCCGGCGCCGCGTATTATTGCGAAAGCCGCCGCTGGGAACTTGCGGGTATCGAGGCTCCCGGCAGCGGAAGCGTTCCCAAGCCAAAGCAGGCCGAAACGCCGGCGCCGGAAGACCCCGGCCTGACGTTCAGCTACGATCAGCGCACCACGGACGACAAAACCGTGATTACGGTCCACCTTGCCCAACAGCCCGGGCAGCAGCGCCAGGTGCGCCTGACGGCCGAGGGTTGGGACTCCGGCGTTTTGCCGCTTACGGACGGCCTGACGGTTATGGTGAAATTGCCCTCTTTGGGCACTCATAATTTCGACGTCCGCGTGCTGGACGAATCCGGCCAGCATCTGTCCCAACACGATCATACGCTTACCATCACGCGCGCCGCGGCGGCGGCGGGTGCCATTCCCGCCGCCCAGACGGTCGCCATCAAGGCGCTGGAAAAGCCGGACGCCAAGGAAAACATTCTTCTCCCGCTCATCAAGAAGGGCGCGGCCCTGCCCGCCTCGGGGCAGGTCAACCTCAAAGCGGGGCGCGATTTGAAATCGGGCGGCACGGGCGCCATCAGCTTCGAGTTGTTTCAGGTGGAATATCCCGAACGCGTCGATCTTAATCTCTGCGTCGGTCTTTTCCGCATTGAGGGACACGATCTACCCGCCGGTCAGGTGATCCGGGCGGGCGATCCCGTCGTGTTCGAATGGCGCATGAACGAAGGCGGCATTTTGCAGGCTTCCGTGCGCCTGCCCGCGAACGCTCTCGATCTGCGCGTTCCGCGTTTTTACGCGCCGCAGGCCGGCGAAATGTCTTTTGACCGGAAAACCGGGCTTTCGTTCGCCGCGGCGGTCCTGAAGCGCGGCGACGACGAATGGGGCGATCTGGCGGCGGCGCTCGGCCCCGACGGCGGCCCCGAAGTCGAACTCATGAAGACGCGCCTTCAGGAACAGCACGAGGTTTTGGACGAGAATCCCGATGATGCGGAAGCCGTGCGCCGCGTCGTGGAAGAGACGCGTTTTATCCGTCAGGACATCGTCCGCCTCGGCAAGAAATACAACGGCCCGCTTTTGCAGCGCCAGCTGGGTAAAATGATCGCGGCTTACAACCGCGTGGTGCGCGGACGCGCGGAAGAAGAGGAAAGCGGGCGTTTCGACGCCTACGCGCGGGACATTCAAAAAATCATCGACGAAAACGACGGCGAGTCGTTCGACGTCGGAGCGCTGCGGCTCGGTGAAATGCGCTCCCTGTTCTTCGCCGTCGCTTGGCGCGACCCCGATTACGTGCTGACATGGTTCCGGCGCTTGTCGAAAGAGCCCTATTTGTTCCCCGACCAGAACGAATTCAAGGCGATGGCGGCCGAAGGGGAAAAACTGCGCGCCAAGGGCGATCAGCCCGGCCTGCGCGCGCTTGTCGAGCGCATGCTGGACGCCCGCATCGCGCTGGGCGCCAACGACGCCGTCAACGAACTGGCGACGATCGTGAAGACGTAAAGGAGCAAACGTCGTGACGCTGACCCTGGATAAAGTCATCATACGCGGGCGAACGTTTGACGAATATACCGGCATGTTTGCTCTAAGCGAAGACGATCTCAATAAAAGAATTCTTGATTGTGGCGGCGGCGCGGCAAGTTTTAACGCCCTTTTGTCAAAACGCGGAGGGCGTGTTGTTTCGATTGATCCACTTTATCGCCTTACCAGCGAAGAAATCGCTGCACACGCCGAGGAAGCACATAATCTTATTATTGAACAGATGCGAAAGAGCAAAAACGATTATGTATGGACAACAGTTCGTTCATTCAAAGAGCTTGAGATGCTTCGCCAAAGCGCTGTGCAGGATTTTCTCGCTGATTATATGCAGGGGAAAAAAGAAAATCGGTATATTGTTGCCGAGTTGCCTAACTTGCCTTTCGGCAAACAAGAATTTGGGTTAGCTCTCTGTTCTCATTTTTTATTGCACTATGCTGAACAGTTTAATTTGGGCTTCCATATGCAATCTTTCCGCGAACTCAGCCGTGTTGCGGATGAAGTGCGCACGTACCCCCTTCTGGAATACAACACCAAACGCTGCCGTTATCTCGATGACATTGTGTCAGGCCTTTCATCTGAAGGATACGACGTTGCCATCAAGCCTGTACCATATGAACTTATTAAAGGCGCCAATGAAATGCTTGTCGTAAGGCCTTCCAGAGGTAGTGCTTCCGACGCTCCGGCACAAAAAAAGCTGCTTTGCTGCCCTTAGTGACAACCTCCCAACCTTTCGTTAATCTCTTGGTCCTATAATATCCGCCGTCTGTTCCCCAAGGAGTTCTCTTCAATGAAAGATCTGGTTTTTGAGGCGCTCGCGCCCGAAGCGACGAAAGAGCTTCTCAGCGAAATCGCGCCCGACATTCTGCCCGTCAAATTCCCTCTCGACAAAACGCTCGTTCAATCGGCGCCGCTTCCCTTTTACCCGGAGCACAAGTTCTACGCCCTCACGGACATGACTCTGCCGCCGCCGAACGTCCGCTACATGCTGTACAAGCCGGGCGACGCGAACCTTCTGAACTGGACCAACG
>JAQUPC010000143.1 GCA_028716765.1 Alphaproteobacteria bacterium
CCCTGCGCGTCGGCGATCGTAATGATGGTATTGTTGAAGCTGGCGTTAACGTGCGCAATGCCGTTGACGATGTTCTTGCGCTCGCGGCGGCGGGTCCTGGCGGGAGCCGATTTCGAGCTTTTCTGTTCTGTGGTTTTTGCGGCGGTGGCCATGATTTGAAATTCCCGTTCTTAATTATGTCTCTTACTGGGTCCCGGCCTTTGCCGGGATGAGTTTTTTTCCGGAGTCCGCAACGCGAACCGGAACAAACTCACTTCTTCGTTGCCATCTTCTTGCCGGCGATCGGTTTTGCCGGCCCTTTGCGCGTACGCGCATTCGTATGGGTCCGCTGCCCGTGCACCGGAAGCCCTTTGCGATGTCTCAATCCGCGATAACAGCCGAGATCCATCAAGCGCTTAATATTCATGGAGACTTCGCGGCGCAAATCGCCTTCAACCTTGTAGTGTTTGTCGATGTCTTCGCGGATGCGCAAAATCTCGGATTCCGTCAGCTGGTTGACGCGCTTTTCCGCGGGAACATCCGCGCGGGCACATATTTCCACGGCATTGGCCGGACCGATTCCATAAATATAACGCAAAGCAATGTGCAGCGGTTTCCCCGCCGGAATATTGACGCCTGCAATACGGGCCACGCAACTCTCCCTGCTTCTGTGATCACGCCTACACCGCGTCGTAAAAACGGTGTCCGCAACCTGTTACCGTGAGCAATACTTGTCCCTGCCTGCTTCGCTATGGCCTTCGCCAACACAAAAGCCACCCAAGCGCCGCATTGCGGTGCCGTGGCGGCTAATTCCGGTGTCCTTGGGCCATCTAACCTAACCTGGTCCTTGCCCTCGGTAAGACGCAAACATGGGTCCAGCTCCACCCGATGGAGCCGAGGGGCGCAGTATAGGCAACGCCGGGCATGAGTCAAGCACAACAATACTGCTTTGGCTGCGGTTTTTTTTGCTGCGTTTTCAAATAGATAGACACAATTCCGGCCAACCCTTATCTGGCGGCCAGAACTTTGTCCTCTTGCGGCGAAATAATTTGTTTTATGTCGAGGCTGTAAGGAATGCGGATATCGAAACTTGCGCCTTTATAAAGTTCGGAAGAGACACGAATAGTGCCGCCTAATAGCTTGACCTCGCGTTCTACGGCCTCAAGCCCGACGCCTCGCCCCGACATGGTGGTGACGTCTTCGTTCGTCGAGAAGCCCCATGAAAAAATACGCTGAATAATCGTCTGATCGTCTTCAAACCGCCAGCTGCCTTCCGGATCGATAGCGGCCAGTTTGGCGCGAATGCGCGACGGATCAATGCCGTTGCCGTCGTCGCTTATGATGAGATGCAGCCAGTCGCCCTGCCCGTTGCTGCGCGGAACGATATCGGCATGTATCCTGACCTGCCCGGCGGGATCCTTGCTGCGCGCCATGCGCGTTACAGGCGCTTCAATCCCGTGATCGACGATGTTGCGGCAGATATGAGTCAACGAAAAGAGGAATTCCTGGATTGGCTGTGTCAGCACGCGCGGATTGCTGCCGGTAAACCGTACCGGCTTAATCTGCTTGTCCAGAACGGTTGAGAGTTCCTGCAATTCGCGTTCGAACGAATGGAAGCAGTCCCGGACGGGCACGGCAGCGATTGAGCTGAGATAGTGCTGGATGAGCACAGGATCGGCATGTTGCTTCGCCATTTCTTCGGCAAAGGCATAAAGTTCGCGCTCCTCGATCTCGCGCACGTTGCCGCGCCATTCGTGTTCGCCGCCCACGAGGCTGCCGACTTCGTCCGTCACCCGCAGCAGGGCTTCGCTGATTTTCTGCCGTCCTTTCTGAAGCTGGCGGAAAAAGGATATGTCGTCGGTGATAAGTGGGCTCCGCATATCGTTTTCGACTTCGTGGATGATCTCGGCAAGATCAAATAAATTAAAGTGCTTAACGGTCGCCTTGAGCGTATGAAGCTGCCGCAGCAAAGGTGCCCCGTCGCGAAGCCCCAGCGTCGGCGTGTTGGCCGCTTCAAGGAATTCGCGCAAATGGGCAAGCGTGGTGTGATATTTGTTGCGCTCCTTGAAAATGCGGCAAATCATGTCGGCATACGATTGTTGCCGCTTGGCGGCCTGCCGCGCTTCGTATTCTTCCGTTTGATCGGTAGCGATGACAACGACGCTCATCAAGGGCCCGGACTTATGATATATGGGCCGGTAGACCAGAATAACGCGCCGTCCCTGGCTATGGGGAAAGAACGACGGCAAAAACCTTGTCACATCGTCGAAACCCAGCGCGTGGTCGGGCTGAAACAGAATTTCGAGCCAGTCCTGAAAGTCATGCCGTTGTTCCTCGGGTACCTGAAGTACGTCCGTGATGTGCTTGCCGGACGGAACGATCTCCAAAAGGTCAATACACGCTTGCGAATACACGGGTCCGCATAAGCCGTCCCGCCCAAAAACAAGGAATCCCTGCCCCAGGCTGTTGACAAGAACTTCCGTCAGCCGCGCCTGGTTCGTCACGTGCTTATGCACCTCGTAATTGAGATAATAAAGCCCGCCTATTCCGACAAAGGACACGATGATCATCGTGATGACCGCGGCGGGATGCGTCACGGGCGCTATGCCGAGCATCGGCAGCGCTATGGCCACCAGCAAGACGACGACGATGGCCGTCATGCCCGTCAACGATGTGATCACGATATCGACGTGCCGCACGGCTTCCGTTAACACGGCCTCGCTGATGGGTGGCTGAGACGGCAGTGGTCTTTCAGCTGGCGGGGCGGATCCGGGCTGTTCGTTGGTGTCCATCGGATCAACGAAGCCCGTTGGCGATGGGCGGATGAAGGGCGACATGCACCTGGAACATCTGCCCCTCAAGATGAAAGGGAACCACCATGTATCTGCCACGGTGGAACTGGCTCACAAAATGCCCCCGCCCCATGACGACGCTCGGAATCCCAAGCTTCAAGGCGTAGCCTCGCTTGTTCAGTTCCGTTTTGATTTGGCCAAAGATCATGTTCGTGATTTCGGCGACCGCATCGAGCGTCATCTCGTGCGTGACGGAGACCGAATGGCCAATGACGTGCGGAAGGACGTCCTGGACGGTCTCAAACTTCAGGCAAAGGATCATCGTGGCTTCAAGCTTGTCCTGCACCATGCCGATAACGCCCGAAACGTCGCCGACGAGCGAGACCATTCCTTCGCCGATTTCATAATCGCCGGGCACGACTTTGACGCCGAATGTGTTTTCCATGGCGCTGCAAACCGCCGTGGTGATTTCCTTCGACAACTGCCCGTCAAGAACAAGGCTATGCGCCGCATGTGCCACGATTGCTATCCTTCCCTCTCAGGTGGTCGGCATTCTTATCCGTCAGAACCGCCCGGCCCCTTCGGCCTTTTGGCGCTTACGTTTAATCCATTCGTGAATTTCAAAAAGTTTTTTGCTGAGATCCGTGGGTGAAACGGGCTTGATGATGTAAGACGTCGCACCGGCCTTGATGGCCTTCATGATGTTTTGTTGTTCGGACTCGGCCGTGAGCATGACAAACGCGGTTTCGGCGTAATCGGCTCTCGAACGGAAATAATTGAGCACCTCGATGCCGGAAACGGTGGGCATGTTCCAGTCAAGAAAGACAATGTCGTAGGGCTGCTTGGCCTCGTTCGCCTTTTGGATAAGGTCGATAGCCTCGTTGCCGTCAGCGGCGGTTTGAATATTGCTGATCTTGGCTTCCTGCAGCGTGTTGCGCACGAACTGCCGCACCAAAAAGTGATCGTCAGCAATAAGAACCTTGAGTAGCGATAGTTGACTCACGTTGTTTCTCCCCTTCCGGTCATCCGGAAACATCCGGCTTCGCGCCAATCATGCTCACCAACGATCTCCTCGCCTTATTGCAGACCTGACCGGCGCAATCATATATCCCGGCTTTGCAGGAACACCTTGAACCGCAAGAACAAATCTTTTCGTCCTCTTCTCTCTATCGCATAAAAATCTTGCCGTATGGTTAAAGACATCTGACCAGAAACGGTCCCAAAAACGGGCGGGGACAAATAAATGTCAACCCCATGAAATACAACGGTTTTTTATGAAGATAATTTTCAACGGGCTTTTCCCTCGGCAACAGGCCCCGAGGGTAATTAGCTGGCAAGACCCAATATCTTCTCGAGGGAGCCGAATACGTCCGGCATAGAGGCCATCCCGTCGACCGCCTTCAGCAGCCCTTGTTCCCTGTAATACGGCAGAATGGGAGCCGTTTGATCCCGGTAGACCTTAAGGCGGGCCTTCATGGTTTCAGCGTTGTCGTCGGGGCGGCGCACAAACACCGTTCCCCCGCAACTGTCACACACTTCGGTTTTCAAGGGCATTTTGAATTTGTCGTGATAGCCCTCGCCGCATTGCGCGCAGGTAAACCGGCCGGAAACGCGCTCGACCAGCTTCCGCTCGTCAACGGTCAACTCCACAACCGAGTCCAGTTTTTTTCCAATGGCGGCCAGCATTTTATCCAGAGCCTCGGCTTGCGGCACGGTACGCGGAAATCCGTCCAGGATAAAGCCTTGCGCACAATCGGGC
>JAQUPC010000144.1 GCA_028716765.1 Alphaproteobacteria bacterium
GACATAAAGACCTCGCAAGGCTAAGCCATTTAAGGAACGCTGCGACGGACTATAGGCTAAAAAAACGGGATGTCCAAAACCGGATTCGACAAATTCGTTTTGTTTGGTAATGTGAGACGGGCTGTTCGCGCCCGCATCGCTTTACCCAGGGAGATATTTCATGAAACTGACACGCCGCGTCCGGGAAATCCTTGATAATTACGAGGGCGAAACGCCCGGCACCAAGGCCAATCTTTCGCGCATGCTGATGGCCGGGCGCCTTGGCGGCACGGGCCGGATGGTTATTTTGCCGGTCGACCAGGGCTTTGAACACGGTGCGGCGCGCAGCTTCGCCGTGAACCCGCCCGCCTACGATCCTCACTATCACTATCAGCTGGCGATCGACGCGGGGCTGAACGCGTACGCCGCGCCGCTTGGCTCGCTGGCCGCCGGCGCCGACACTTTCGCCGGCGCTATCCCGACGATTTTGAAAATGAACAGCTCCAACAGCCTCGCCCGCCAAAAGGAAGCTCCCGACCAGGCGGTGACCGCAAGCGTCGACGACGCGTTGCGCCTTGGTTGCGCCGCCGTCGGATTTACGATCTATCCCGCATCGGATTCGATGTTTAATCAATACGAGGAACTGCGCGAGATCACGCGCGAAGCGAAGGCGAAAGGCCTTGCCGTCGTCGTATGGTCTTACCCGCGCGGCGGCGATTTGTCGAAGGACGGCGAGCTGGCCGTGGACATTATCGCCTACGGCGCGCACATGGCCGCCCTTTTGGGAGCCAACATCATCAAGGTCAAGCTGCCCTCCGCGCATCTTGAGAACAAGGATTCCAAAAAGGTCTATGAGGAAAAGAAAATCCCCATCGCCACGATGACCGAGCGCGTGCAGCATATCATGCAGGTCTGCTTTAACGGCAGGCGCATCGTCGTGTTTTCGGGCGGCGCGTCCAAAGGGCAGGATAGCGTTCTGGACGATGCGCGCGCGATTTACGCGGGCGGCGGCAACGGCTCCATTATCGGCCGCAATTGCTTCCAGCGCCCGCGCGACGCGGCGCTCAAACTGCTCGACGACATTATCAGGATTTATCAGGGCAAGGCGGCAGGGTAAGACATCTTTTCATTCCCGCTTCGTCTCGTGATCGGTCAAAAAATGGCCGGGCAAAAATGATTTATGCTATGCATCGGTCGCCAGCATCCTTATCCTACGGATACCAGCCCTTTGCGCTGCGCGATAGAAAAGACGCCCAACACCGAGCGATAGATCCATTACCTGCAACAAAGTATTGGATGCTTGTTATCCCCTCGAGAGGTGGGGCCGCAAAACTCAGAGGCAGGGCCGCTAAAATCTTCCCTCCAGTACACGGCCTTGTGCATATCTTCGCCCGGCACCGAAAGCACATTTGTCCACGCTGTACAGTCGTCCATTTGACGAATATCTCCCCCGAAAAGCCCCCCTGTGGTTGGCAAAAAGGTATTGACCCAGCCGCCGACGCCGAGCGGTGGAAACCCGTTCACCAGATCGTAGATAGCGCACATGCGCGCTCCGGCGCCGAATTGCGCCGCACATTTAGCATGACCTCCGGCATAGCCGCCAACACCCGCGCCATCGTAAACGCCGGAAGTTTTTCCGACAATACTGGCAGAGGTTTGTGACATCGTCTTCCATTTGCACTCAAGACTTGTTCCTGGCTCGCCGCACATTACGGAAGTTGACGGGTTGGGATTTGCGAGAGCGCAGATGACAAGGCTGGTGTTGTCATAGGCCATATGTGTTGCTCCCAACGTAGAGCAATTTTCGTTTGGCACGAAAGTATCAGCAATCTCGTATGTAGTGGCCCAAACCGGAGTCCACGCAGCAAGAAGACCTAGCAGAGCAAGAACGGAAAGAACGAATGAGAAGCGCATGGAAACAATCCTCCCGACAGCAAAAGATCTTATATTTTACTTTCCGATTGTTACGAAAAACTTAAGTTCACTGCAGATTGAGCGGAGGGTAAATAGGGGAGAGTCCGGAACACAGGATTGTCCATAGCATTTTCGCGAACTTGTGTTGAAATTTAAAGCAAAAATGCTATTGCTAAGGACCGGAACAGAATAATATCACAGAAACATGACCACGACCCTTTTCACGCATTCCGATTGCCTTGCGCACAGCAACGGCCCCGGCCATCCCGAACGGCCGGAAAGGCTTGCGGCCGTTCTTGCCGAACTCGGCAAGCCTGATTATGACGCGCTTATCCGGCACGAAGCGCCTTTAGCCGCCGTCGATCAGATTGCCCGCGTGCATGACCGCGCCTACATCGAGGGCGTTCTGGCCGCGGTGCCGAAGGAAGGCATTGTCGACCTCAACGAAGACACGGCTCTCGCGCCGGGTTCCGGCAATGCGGCGCTGCGCGCGGCGGGGGCGCTTGTGGCAGCGGTTGATTTGGTGCTGGCCGGAAAGATAGCCCGCGCCTTTTGCGCCGTACGCCCGCCGGGGCATCATGCCGGACGGTCCGCGCCCAGCGGCTTTTGCATTTTCAACAACATCGCCATCGGCGCAGAGCACGCGTTTCAGGCACACGGCCTGAAGCGCGCCGCCATCCTCGACATCGACGTGCACCACGGCAACGGCACGCAAGCCTGGGCCGAAAATCAGCCGAACGTTCTGTTCTGCTCTTCGCACCAGTGGCCGCTCTGGCCGGGATCGGGCGCCGCCTCCGATCGCGGCCCGCTGGGCAACATCGTCAACATTCCTCTTGCGCCCGGAACGGGCGGCGCGGGATTCCGCGAAGCCATGCAAACGCGCGTTCTGCCCGCATTCGATGCCTTCAAGCCCGAACTTGTCATGATGTCCGTGGGCTTTGACGCGCACAGGGGCGACCCTCTGGCCGATATGCGGCTTGACGAAGACGACTATTACTGGATCACCGCCGAAACGTGCCGTCTTGCCAAAAAGCATTGCGCGGGACGCGTAATCAGCACACTGGAAGGTGGATATAACGTCACCGCCCTCGCCGCCAGCGCTGGCGCTCACGTGAAAGCATTGATGGAAGGCTAATAAAGAGATATTATCAGAACCATATTAGATAAGGGGTATGTTCATGGCCCAAGCCGGATTCATACGTCCAATGGCCCTCAGACCGCGGCAGCGTTATGCCGTATTGACGCTTCATGAGCGTTTGCCATCCTTTTCACAAGCCGCCAATGGCCTGATGATCCTCAAGCACCGCCGCCAGCATTATGATCTGTTGCGTCATCTTGGTTTGTTGTCCGCCGATACGCGCGATGCGCCTGATTTTAACAGAGACGTGAAAGTGAAAGTGGCTCGGCCGGCTTTCGGATGGCGGCCTCGCATGGAAAAACTGCGCCTTCCCGATCTTATGCCCACAGCTCCCGCGCCAAAAAGTTCCGGATCCAAGGCTTCAGGAAAAGGAGCGAAGCTTTTAGAGAAGACCGGCGAAGCATTTTCCCGCGTCTGTGAGCTTATATTCATGCCACCGCCGCGCCCCGGGGCAAGAGGCGGTTTTTACTACGGTTACCGCCGCAAAAAATGGAGCGAAGACCTCGTTTTGTAGAACCAGCTACCGCCCCGCCGCGCCGTAGAAATACCAGCCGAGGCCAAGCGTGAAGATAAAGCAGCCGTAAACGGCGTGCTCGATAGCCGCCCATTTCAGCGAGCGGTGCTGCGCGTAGCTGTACGCGAAAATCGCGCCGCCGCCCGCGGCGAAAACCGGCGCGATCCAATTGTGGAACATGACGTGCACGAACCCGAAACTGAGGGCGCTCATGGCGATCATGGCTATAAACTTCGGTAGAATCGGACGATAGCGCTCGAAAAAGAACGCGCGGAAAACAACTTCCTGCGGCAGAGCGGACAGCAAAGGATAAAGCACCATCACAACCGCCCACAGCAGGGGCCGCTCTTTCGGGAAACTCAGGAAACGGTCCGGAACGATATAGAACGTAAACGCAGCCAGAAACGGCGCCAAAATAAGAAATCGTATGACGGCAAAACTTTTTTGCTCCGCCGTCCATCCGGTTCCCTTCCACAGCCCGCGCCATGAAAAATCCTTTGCGCGGCTTAAGTGAAAAAGGGCATAGGCAGTCACGATCCAAAGCGAAAGATGAATGCCCCAGCGGGGAAGATGCTCAAGGCTTGCCAGAGCCGGAAACACGCCGAACAGCGCGACCATCTCGGCCCACAGCAGCACAGGCTTGCGCGGCCATGAAAGATGCCGTTCAGCGCGCAAGGGCTTCCTTCACCTTCCTGAAAAAACTTTCGCTCGCCGGATGCGTTTTATGATGCTCGGCTTCAGTGGCAAATTCCTGCAACAATTCCTTTTGCCTCTTGGTCAGATGCGCGGGCGTTTCGACGGCAAGTTCAACGTACAGGTCGCCGCGCGCCGCGCTGCGCAAAACGGACATGCCCTTGTGCCTAAGCCGCGCCTGATGGCCGGACTGCGTGCCGGACGGCACCTTAACCTCCGCCGTCGTGCCGTCGATAACCGGCACCTCGACCTCACCGCCGAGCGCCGCGAGCGTCATCGGGATCGGC
>JAQUPC010000145.1 GCA_028716765.1 Alphaproteobacteria bacterium
GTCCGTCACGCCGTTCGTGAGGGCGTAGGCGCAAGCCAGATCAAGCACAAGGATCGACTTGTCCGGGTTGTTGCGGTTGCGTATGAAGCGGTCCGTCAGGCGCACGACGCGTTCGCAGCAGTTGTCGGAAATGGAAAGGTTGTAATGCTTTTCGAAATTGCCGCGCAGGTTTTTAAGAATCTGGAACGTGGTCGCCAGATCGGGGACCGACAGTTCAATTCTTTGGAAGCGGCGGTCGATCGCCGGCTCGCCCTTGACGTAATCGTCGTATTCCTCGCGCGTCGTCGCGCCGACGACGTAAAGATCGCCTGTCGTCAAATAGGGTTTCAGCAGATCGGCAAGGCCGCTGTAGCTTGAAGCCTTGAACGAAATCATAAGCTGGTGAATTTCGTCGATGCAGAAAATGGTGAGCGGCGGCGTGCCGGCGGCGTTGCGCTCGGCTATGCCCTTGACGACGGGGATAAGGCGGCCTTCCAGATCGGCGCGCGACGTCGATCCCGCGCCCATCATGGACATGTTGAGCTCGAGAAGCCGCGAGCCCTGAAGCAGTTTCGGCACGCGCCCCTGATTGATCCGCTGCGCCAGCCCGACGAAAAGGGCCGTCTTGCCGACGCCCGCCGGACCGAGCAGCATGGCGTTTTTGCGCAGCCGCTGTAAAAGAATCAGCGTGAGCTGATCCAGTTCGCGTTCGCGCCCCGAAATCGGATCGAAGCGTCCGGCGCGATCCTCGGCCGTAAAATCCCGGGTGTAGCGATGGATAAGCGGATCGAGTTCCGCGTCGCCGATGGCAAACTTTGAGGCTGTCATGAACCGTCCACAAAGGAGGAGGAAAATCTTCGATCCATAGAAGAACGGTTTGGCGCTTTTGGCAAGAGTGGGATAGACTGCGAGGCGATTCTGTTTTGATTTCCACCCCTTACCGTTGGTGTTCCGGCTTCCGTTCCATGATGGCAATGCGTTTCACAACACTATCCGTCCTGTTGGGCATGGTCCTTCTGCTGCCCGCCCCCGCAAAAGCGGCCTTTTTGTTCTGCAATCGCACCCAGATGCCGATCGAAGCCGCTTTTGGCTATCGCGAAGAGGTCGTGTGGATTTCCGAAGGATGGTGGCAGATTCAGCCCGGGCAATGTGCGCGCGTCTTCAACCGTCCACTGACGCAGCGGTTCTATTTTTACTACGCTCATATTCCGGTTGCGTCGGCCCCCGCCGACGGCAAGCCGCCGCTGACATGGGCCGGAAAATACCGCTTTTGCATCGACGACAAGGCGTTCCGCATCGAGGGGGACGGAAACTGCGATGTCCGGGGTTATAAGGAAAAAGGATTCCGGGAAGTCGATATCGGCCCCAACCAGCGGAATTATTCCCTGACCTTCGAGGATGGCCACAGCCGATAGGCGTTCTGGCGGCCCTATTGCGGCGGCAGCAAGCCTTCCCGGGCCGCGGCGTGCTTGATGTTTTCCTGCAGCTTTTCGAAAGCGCGCACCTCGATCTGACGGATGCGCTCGCGGCTGACGTGATGCCGTTTCGAAAGGTCGTCGAGCGTGGCGGGCGGATCGGTCAGACGGCGGGCAACGATAATTTCACGCTCACGCGGGTTTAAGCGATGCATGGCCTTGCCGAGCAGTTTTTGCCTCAGGTGAAGTTCCTCGGCCGCGCCGAAACGCGTTTCCTGACTCTCCGTTTCATCCGCCAGCCAGTCCTGCCATTCGCTGTCGCCGTCCATGCGAATAGGCGCGTTGAGCGATTGATCGCCGCCCGCCATCCGGCGGTTCATGGCGATAACCTCTTCTTTCGATACCGACAGGCTGTCCGCGATGTGCCCGACCTGCTCCGGCGACAAATCGCCGTCGTTGATAGCTTTCATGTCGCGTTTCAGGCGGCGCAGGTTGAAGAACAGCTTTTTCTGGGCCGCCGTCGTGCCGATTTTCACGAGCGACCATGAATGCAGGATGTATTCCTGCATGGCGGCCTTGATCCACCACATGGCGTACGTGGACAGGCGAAAGCCCCGGTCCGGATCGAAGCGCTTGACCGCTTGCATCATGCCGACGTTGCCTTCGGCGATAAGGTCCGACAGAGGAAGGCCATAGCCCCGGTAGCCCACCGCGATCTTGGCCACGAGGCGCAGGTGGCTCGTCACCAGCTTATGCGCGGCCTCAAGGTCGCCGTGCTCGCGCCAGGCCTTGGCAAGCATGAATTCTTCGTTGGCCTCAAGGAGGGGGAATTTCCGTATCTCGCGCAGATAAAACGCAAGATTTCCCTCGCCTTTGAGAACCGGGAGATTGGAAATGGGGGCGCTCACGGCAACACATTAACAGTTATAAGACAGCCTTGCCAAACGGCAATATTGTGGCAGGAAAATAGAGAAATACATCAATCAAAACAATGCCCTATAACCTTTCCCGCCGTAAGGTTTTCAGCAGCTGCGCCATGTCGCCTGGCAAGGGGGCCTTGAACCTCATCGGCTTGCCGGAGCACGGATGAAGAAACTTCAGTTCGGCGGCATGCAGGGCTTGGCGTGGAAAGGCTTGCAGCCGGGCAACGATCCCCTTTTCTGTTGTGCCGGAAACATTCGTGCCGGAACGCCGCCGCCCGTACACGGGATCGCCAACGACAGGGTGCCGGATATGCGCCATATGAACCCTTATCTGGTGCGTCCGGCCCGTTTCAAGACGGCATTCGACAAGGCTCGTTACGGTTCCGTAATTTTCAAGCACCTTGTAATGCGTCAACGCTGCCTTGCCGCCGCGCGCAACCACCGCCATTTTCTGGCGCGCGCGCGGATGGCGGCCTATCGCCCCCTCGATCTGTCCGGCAGCCGGGCTTGGCAAGCCCCAGACGAGCGCTTGATATACGCGGCTGAGGCTCCTGTCGGCGAACTGGCGCGTTAACGCTTGATGCGCGGCGTCATGCTTGGCCACGACCATGAGGCCGCTTGTGTCCTTGTCGAGCCTGTGCACGATGCCCGGACGCGCCACGCCGCCTATCCCGCTCAAACTGGCCCCGCAATGCGCCAAAAGCGCGTTGACGAGCGTTTTGTCGCGGTTTCCGGCGGCGGGATGCACGACCATGCCCGGCGGCTTGTTGATCACCAGCAAGTCGGCGTCTTCATGGATGATGTCCAAAGGAATGGCCTGGGCCTCCGGCTTGGCTTTCTCCGGCGGCGGTAACGTGAGAACGTAAACCTCGCCCTCGCGGGCTTTGTGATTCGGGTCACGAACCGGCTTTCCCCCGCGCGTTACGTGCCCTTCCTTGATTAGTTGTTGCACCCGGGCACGGGATAGAAAGATGCCCCCCCCCCTTGAGGGGGAGGAAATTCCGCCGGACACCCCCAACGCCGCCACAAGCGCCCTGTCGAGCCGTCCGGCCTCGTGCCCGATTGTCACGGAAATTCTGAAATGTGCATTCGCCATCTTGCCCCGCTTAAAAACGCAGCATAGTATAGCGAATCTTTTTCGCTAACAGGAGAATCCTATGCGCCGCTCTGCTCTTCTTCTTGCTGCTACCGTATTGATCGCCGGTCCCGCTGTGGCCGCAAATATTGGCGACGCACCCGCCGTTAGTTTTGCAACTTGCAGCCAGCCTTTTTCTTGTGCTGCATATGCAGGGCTTATGAGCGGCGACCCCAAAATAACTGGCTTAATTTCTCAAGCCAACTCTTGCGTGGGCCGATTTTTCGGTTTGGGAGGAAGCAATAGCTATTTTAAGAGCGAGAGGGGACTTGATTCAAACGGCTGTCTAGCAAGCGAGGCGATGCCGAAGTCCGCGACAGGTGGTACGCTCACTCCACATTGCTGCGTTACGCCTTCAAGCGGCGATAATTGTCAGCTTAGGTGTGATCTGCGCAACGTAAGATAAAACGACACCGCCTTCACTTGCGCCGGGCCTGCTCCTGTAATTGCTTAATGGCTTTCGCTTGCTCTTCAGTTGTCTTTTTCAAGACATCGTTTTGTGCCTTCAGTTCTTGAACGGCCCCAATAAGGGGACCGATGAGCCCAAAATAATCGACGCTCATATAGCCGTTCCCAAGCCGTTGAATTAATTCCGGATAAACCTTTTCAACTTCCTGGGCAATAACACCGAGTTTCTTTTCGTTGCTGCCATTCATAGAGAATGAAAGGGCTCTAATTTTGCTCAAATCTTCAAGCGGGCTTTCAATGGGTTTGATGTCGTGTTTAAGCCGCGCGTCAGAGGTGTTGTAGATAAAATAATCTGCATACAGTGACTTGGCCCATAAAAGTCCTGTTATAGTTTCATTGCCGTTAACTTGGACGGCAGGAGTGCAGGTAGCGGGGGCTGATGAATCGACACACGGCCCTGTAACCGTGAGGGGAGCAGTTGGTGCAGTTGATGCAGCGTGAAGTAATGTATTAAGCGTAATGGAACCACCATCAGTGATTCCATTTAATATACTCCCATTCAAATCAAACGTATGCGTTCCGTCCATGAACGTATCGGCTTGGAGGGTGTGATATTGCGGTATGCCGGGCGCGAATAAAGCC
>JAQUPC010000146.1 GCA_028716765.1 Alphaproteobacteria bacterium
CGCGCGGGCACGTTGAGGTTATAGACGAACTGGCGGATGGCCTTGCGCATCTCGGCGTCGCTGAGCTGGTCGCGAAAGACGTAGGGTGCGAGATAGGTGTCGAACGAGGAGAACGCCTGCGCGCCCGCCCATTCGGACTGAAGAATGCCGAGGAAGTTGGCCATCTGGCCCAGCGCCTCACGGAAGTGGCGCGGCGGGCGGCTGGACACGCGGCCCGTGACGCCGTTGAAGCCCTCACTCAAAAGCTGGCGCAGGCTCCATCCGGCGCAATAACCGGACAGGCTGTCGAGATCGTGGATGTGATAGTCGCCCTCGCGGTGCGCGCGCCCCTCTTCGGCGTCGTACACCTCGTCGAGCCAGAAATTGGCGATGACCTTGCCGGCGATGTTGTTGATCAGGCCCGCATGGCTGTAGCCTACGTTCGCATTCGCATTGATGCGCCAGTCGGCCTTGGACAGATACTCGTCGATCGTGTCCGAACAATTGATCCGCGTCCCGCTCTCTTGAACCTCCGATTCACGGTTCGGCACGGCGCTGCGATGCTTTTCAAAGTCAATGACTTCGGCCGTGGCGGTGGCGGTATCAAGCATGAAATCCTCCAAAGATTCCTTGGTATACGGGTTTCCGTATCTGCGAGATTTTACTACATACGGGTGAGACATAGGCATATAACCACAAAATGTAGTGTTAGCGTTTGATCCAGATCAAGAAACGGCAAAAAGAAGGGTTAACAAGTTGGATACCATAATTAACGTCCGGCCCCCTCTTTGAGCGACTCCATCAGCTTAATTGCCCATCGGTTCGCGTACGGATCGAAGGGGAAAGAAAATTAGCACGAAAAATAAATTTTTCATACGCCCTATTGACTCTTTTCCACATCCTATTTCACCCACCTGAGTCCCTCCCGCGCGTGGAAATAACCGTTGATGAACGGCACGGAACCCGTGATTTTCCTAAGGGAATCCAGCGCCGACTCGGGGTCTTTTTTGCCGTTTAGAACAGCGCGATAAAGCGCCGCGACCTTGACCATATCAACGCTTTGGGGCGACAGACGGAAGTGGCTAACGCCCTGTTTCTGCAATTTTTTCAACTCGCGCAACAAAACGACATAGCCGTGCGACATGGTACCGGTTCCGAAGACGGTCAGAATCGGCTGGCCGTCGACCGTATCCACCGGAATGCCGTCGGGGTCGTCGCTGCAAGCAAAGCGGCAGCCGTCCTTGTTCCGCCCGTAGGCGCGCGCGGCATAGCAACGCATAGAAACCGAAAGCGGCTGCCGCCCGAAGACCTGAACTTCAGTTTCCAGCTTTGCGTCATTCCCGCGAAAGCGGGAATCCAGCGTCGCATGTCGATGCGACGCTTGAATCTTTCGGCCAGCAGACGCGGGCCGCTGGATCCCCGTTTGCACGGGGATGACGCTTGGTGAAGAAACCAGCCGCCCTATCGCCCCCCCCGACAGCTCGGACGCGAAGACGATGCGTTTCGCGCCGAGGCCTAAGAGGTAATCCCGCGTGCCTTCATTCAACACATTGATAAACGGCCCGGCCACGAACGGCTTGCCCGCGAGCGCCTGAACCGCCGCGACGTCGTTGGCCTCGATCAGGAAACCGCTTTTGGCTTTGCGCTTTATGGATTCCATTTCGCGCGGCGTCGTGACCATCGCCAGCGTGGAAAGCACGACCTGCTTGCCGGCCTTTTGCAGGCGCTTGATGACCTCTTTTTCGTATTTTTCGAACAATGGCTCGCGCTTGGAGCAAGCAACTTCGCCAAGATAAACGGCGTCTACGTCGGCCTCGTCGGCGATGCGGAAATAAAAATCGCGACGTTTTTCGGAATCCCAATGAAAGAACAACGGCCCGAGGGTGAGGCGGGAACCGGATTCCCTCCCCCTCGAGGGGAGGGTTAGGGAGGGGGGAGCGCCGCGGGATGAAGCTTTTTGTTTTTTCTGAACAACGGCTTTACCCGGCCGTTCTCCCCCCCTCCTAACCTCCCCCGCGAGGGGGGAGGAATTCCGCCGCGCCTTTATGCGCTGGTGCGCTTTTACCGGACGCAAAGTTTTTTTTGCGCCCTTCTTCCTGATTCCTGATCCCTGATCCCTGATCCCTGATTTCATCGCCAGCCCTTTTCGTACGCGCCCGTAGTTTCGCGACCGCCTTCGGTGAGGCTTCCAAGTTCGTTTGCCGCCATCTTTTCGCCGCGCGCCAGCGCATCGAGCGCCTTGCGGAACGCGCCAACGACCTGCGTCACATAGGCGCGGCTGCGCTGCCGCCCTTCGATCTTCAACGCCGTCACGCCCGCCGCCTTAAGCTCCGGCAGAATGTCGATGGCGTTCAGGCCGATCGGCTCCTCGAACAGATACGAAGCCTTGCCGTTCGCCACATAGCGGCCCTTGCAGGGCGTGGGATAGGCCGCCGGTTCGCCTTTGGCGAAACAGTTGAGCGTAACGCCGCCGAGACAGGAAACGACCTGGCCGCCCTCCTCGCGGTAACTCACATGGCTGGCGGGCGCGCAAACGCCGTCGCTGCTCGGCGACATGCCCGTCATATAGGACGAGAGAAAGCAACGCCCTTCGGACATCGTGCCGACGCTGCCGAAGGCGAAGACCTCCGTTTCAATCTTGATCTCCTTAACCAGCGCCGCAACCTCTTCCACCGCCAGAATACGCGGCAGCACCACGCGCTTGACGCCGAAGCGCTCGCGGTAAAAGGCGATCGACAAAGGGTTGGACGCGGCGGCTTGCACCGAAAGATGGCGGCGCAGCTTGGGGTGTTTGCGCGTGGCGTAGTCCAGAACGCCGATGTCGGCCAGAATAATGGCGTCGGCCCCGGCGGCCGCCGCATGATCAACCGCCTGTTGCCACGGCTTCGGATCGCCCGCGCGCGGAAAAGTGTTGATGGCGATAAGCACCTTGCGGCCCCGCGCGTGCGCGTAAGCGACACCCTCGGCCATCTCGTCCACGTCGAAATTCAGGCCGGGGTAATTGCGCGCGTTGGTGCAATCGCGAAAGCCGCAATAGACCGTATCCGCCCCCGCCTCGATGGCCGCGCGCAACGCCGCCGGAGTCCCGGCGGGACAAACGAGTTCAAGATACTTCATCATGCAAAGCTGTTATCCTTTCACGCGCCTTGCGCGCCAACCTGTCCAAAAGCGACACCGCCTTCGTGGCGGGCAACGCAAACGGACCACAGAAGGACATCACGTCGTCGAGCAGGTTGATCTCCTCCCGGTCCAAAGTGTTGCGCAACGCCACGATAACGGACGTGTCGCCGGTCACCGTGATGCCGCGCGCGAAGAACAGCGTATCGCCGTCGGAGCGGCCTTCGAGCATATCCAGAAGATTCTCGAGGCTTCCGCCAATCGTGGCATCCGGTTTTTCCGCCGCGCCCTCGATCAACGCGAGTTCCGGCTCCGGCACGCCGAGGGTCAAGGCGAACCGGTGTGGCACATCGGTGAGCTCGACATGAACCACCGCCTTATCCAGCCGCGCGAGGTTACGGAACACCTGCGGGTGACGCCGCTTTATCCGCTGCATCAACACGCCAATGAGATGCGCCAGAAGACGCGGCGGCAGAATTCGCATGGCGCCTTTGGCGAGCGGTACGGGCAAGCCTTCCTGCGGCATATTTCTTCACCGAAATCCCGAAAAATTACGAACAAACACAGGCTATTACATTGCGCCGGATTTTGCCAAAAAAACATGGTGAGGCAACCGCAAATTTGATCTATATCAAGATAGGCAGGTTTCCACCATTAAAACCGTTTCTCCCGTGATAAGCGCCATCGCCCCTTGCCTTGACTTCATGCACGGCGTTCAGAAAGAGCGCGGGCTCGCTGCGCTTTACCTTTGCAGCAGAGGAAAACGCGGCGGCGAGGAACTGAACGGCCAGTTCGCCTTGAACGACGATTACGCTGCCAAAATTCAGGAGCCGTTGCGATCTTGCGGGATTGTTTGCGACCCCCTGCTCCGCTCCGTTCAGGCATTGCCGTCCCTGCGCGCCAACATCATGGCGCAGCACATTTGGGCCAATGACGTTATCGAGCAATACACGCAAGCACTCGTCATGCCGGTTATCGGCCTCATCAACGACATGATCGTCCGCGATCCGCAGCATATACCCGGCAGGGTCAGCGCTTTTCTCTACCTTTTGCATTGGATGGAACGGCTTGCCCGCGAGCGGGAAATGGTCACGCAGCTCGCGGGGCAGGAATGGATGCACGACGAGGATTTTGCAAATCGCCTCAAGCACATTATCCGCGAACGGCAAGGCTATGAGCGCCTGTTTTGGGGCGTGGCGGACGACAAGCAGCGTCAGGCTTGCGCCGCCCTTAAAACGGCCTTGCCCGAGGGACGTTCGCCCGCGCCCTCAGGCGAAATGCAGGGGCTCGAAAAGTTTTCCTTTTTCAATGCGCGGATCGACGCGCTTTTCGAAGCG
>JAQUPC010000147.1 GCA_028716765.1 Alphaproteobacteria bacterium
CACTGAAAGTTCATGGCCGCATCACGAAGTCCATGGAGATCGAGCAGCCCATGGTGCTTCTTCATCCGGGCAAGGACATGACGTTCGTTCTCAAGATGAACGTGAGCTATAGCGCCGGAGATATCGGTGCTTCGGAGCATCCGATGACGCCTACTTTTTGGCTCAATTCCCATGACATTGCCGCAAAGCACCGCATGCAAGAGGGCATAAAACAAGGCAAGAGCTATGTTATTGCGCCGCCTTATTCGGTGACTCGCAACAACGGGATCTATCTGCCCATCATTGAACGTCCCCAGATCTGTGGCCTATAATCGAAACCATTTCCATTAAAGGAGAGAAAAATGTCAACTGCGGTCATCGCGTTTTCCGGAGGCCTCGATACCTCGTTCCTCGTCCCCTATTGCCGGGAAGCTTACGGCATCGATAAGGTCATCACCTGCACCGTCAACACGGGCGGGTTTGGTACTGAAGAAGCCATAGCCATAGCTGAAAGAAGCAAGGAAGTGGGGGCGGACAAGCACATTTATGTCGAGGCGGCTGACAAGTTTTACGAACACATCATCAAGTATCTGATTTACGGAAACGTCACGCGCGACGGCTATCCGCTCTGCGTCAGCGCGGAACGCCCCGTCATCGCCAAGGAGGTTCTTGACGTCTGCGAAAAGGAAAAAGCCGAGTTCTTCATCAACGGATCGACGGGGGCGGGAAACGATCAATACCGTTTCGATGTCGCCACGCAAGTTCTGGGCGGCGGCGATGTCATCGGCAAATCACCCGTCCGCGAGTTTGATATTACGCGGGCCTTTTCCGCTGATTATCTGCGCAAGCATGGCATATCCGTGAGCGAAAAGAAAACCACGTACTCGTACAACGTCGGACTATGGGGCGTATCCATCGGCGGCGGCGAGACGCACAAGGCCGATGGCCTTATTCCCGAAGAGGCGTGGTACAGCAAGCCGGATCCCGAAGCCACGGAAGCGGTCCTTGATCTCACTTTCGAGAAAGGTGAGATCGTTGAGCTTGCCTATGAGGGCCAGAAAACGAGGGGAGGCGTTGCCATTATCCGGCGCATTGCTGAGATCGGAAATCAATTCGGTTATGGCCGGAATTATTATCTCAGCACAACCACGCCGGGGAAAAAGGGACGCATTGCCTTTGAATCGCCAGCAGCCGATTTGATTTACGAGGCTCATAGGCGGCTGGAGGCCATCGTCATGACGCAATATCAGATAACCGGGAAAAAGCAGATCGCGGAGACATTCGGGATCCTGCTGCACGAGGCCAAGATGTACGATCCGTACATGGACGACCTGATGGCCTTCCTCGTCAGTTCGCAGTGCAGGGTTACCGGCAGCTGCCGTGTCATCCTTGCGCCCGGCAGGATCAAGGCCGTGCTGGTAAAGAGTCCCTATGACCTGCTGGGAGCCGACGGCGCGGTCTACGGCGAGTTTTCCAAGGCCTACACGGGAGCCGACGCGGCCGGAAGCGCATTGCTCCACGGGTTCGAGCAAAAACTCTACAACGCTCTGGGCAAGGAAAAGACTGGCAACGTCTATATGGGCGTTATGTCGGATTAGGCGCCGAAAAAGGGAATGGCGGTTGGGTTTACAAGGAGGAAAAATGGACACGGAACAAGTCTATCAGGAAGCCGTTACGACGCTTCAATCGCTCATCGCCATTCCCTCATTTTCCAAAGAGGAGGAAAAGGCTGCGGATTACATTCAAAGTCTATTGCGGGGGTGGTTTCCGGACTGCGTTTCGCGAATCGGAAATAACCTGATCGTCGAGATCAAGGGACAAGCCGAAGGCCCGACGCTCCTGCTTTGCAGCCATATCGACACGGTTCAGGTTCTCGATAACTGGACGCGTGATCCGTTCGGCGCAGAAATCGATGGCGACAAGATTTACGGCCTTGGCTCGAATGACGCCGGAGCTTCTCTCGTCAGCCTTATCGCAGCGACCCGCCTGATGCTCCCGCTTGAACATGGTAGAATTCTCCTTTGCCTCGTAGCCGAGGAAGAGACCGGGCCTAACGGTTTTGTCAAGATTGAGCCGGACATCCCCCACTATGACGCCGCAATTTTTGGGGAGCCGACTGATCTGAATATGGCTTCAAGCATGCGGGGAGGCATGACGATCCGTATCGTCTCACGTGGCATCGGTTGTCACGCCTCGACCCCTTGGGAAGGCAAGAATGCGATTGATAAGTTCGTACAGGACATGCGCGCCATCAGGAAAATCGACCTGAAAGATAAATCTCCCTGGGGCGGGGCGACAATTGAACCGACCGTTGTTCAGGGCGGGAAAAGCGCCAATCAGATACCATCTCTTATTGAAACAACGCTCGACGTCCGCACGACGCCGGAAAAGAACAATGAATGGATTGTGCGGGCTCTTAAGAAAGCGGGGGTGAAAACTGAGGTTCTGTTTGATCGCCGCCGTCCGATGCATAACCCGCCGGACTCGAAAATCGTCAGTGCGTTTCGGGAACACTACCCCGACAGCCCCGAGTGCGTCTTCAACGGAAGCTGCGATATGGCCTTTTCGAAGGCCCCGAGCATTATTCTGGGCCCGGGAAGCCTTAAGGTCGCACACATTGCCGACGAATATGCCAGCTTGTCGTCGATTAGGAAGGCCATTACCGTCTACAGAAACGTTATTCAGACCTTTACTAACGGATAGGCGAAAGATGAAACGGGACAAGCCAAAAACAGGGAAGAAGTCTGCTGCAAACCCGCTGTGGGGCGGGCATTACGCGCAAGGGCCGTCCGCGATCATGGCGAAAATCAATGCTTCGATTGATGTCGATAAAAGGCTTTATGCTCATGATATCCGGGCATCAAAGGCTCATGCCCGTATGCTCGCCCAATGCGGAATTATTGCCAAAAAGGACGCAGCCGCCATCGTAAAAGGGCTGGATAAAATCCTGAAAGAAATCGAGAGTGGTAAGTTCAAACTTTCGCAGGCGCTTGAAGACGTGCATATGAACATCGAGGCGAGGCTTTTTGAGCTGATCGGCGAACCGGCGAAAAGGCTTCATACTGCACGCTCGCGCAATGATCAGGTGGCGACCGATTTTCGCCTTTGGCTGCGTGACGCCATTGATGGCCTCGACCTTGCCGCACGCGATTTACAAGAGGCCTTGATTGACAGGGCCGACGAATACGCCGCGCTTCTGATGCCAGGCTTTACACATATGCAGCCCGCCCAGCCGGTTACGATGGGCCACCACTTTCTGGCCTATGTGGAGATGATCGGGCGGGACCGCGCCCGGCTCGCCGATTGCCGCAAGCGCGTGAACGAAATGCCGCTTGGTTCGGCGGCACTTGCCGGAACGTCATTCCCAATTGACCGTCGCATGACCTCGAAAGAGCTGGGTTTTGATCGCCCCATGGCAAACTCAATGGACGCCGTGGCGTCTAGGGATTTTGCGCTGGAGTTTCTGTCATCGGCCAGCATCCTGGGCATGCATCTTTCGCGCCTCGCCGAGGAGATTGTCATCTGGTGCAATCCGCGTTTCGGGTTCGTGAAGCTTTCCGAAGCCTTCACGACCGGTAGTTCCATCATGCCACAAAAACGCAACCCTGATGCCGCCGAGCTTGTGCGCGGCAAGACCGGGCGGTTGCTGGGTGCTTTTAACACGTTGTTCGTTGTGCTGAAGGGTCTAGCGCTGACCTACGCCAAGGACATGCAGGAGGATAAAGAGCCTGTGTTCGACGCCGTCGACACCTTGCATCTTATGATTGCGGCCACAGCCGGTATGGTGCGCGACATGAGAGCCAACGAAAAAGCGCTTGATGCAGCTTTGCAGGAGGGATTCATAACGGCGACCGATCTGGCGGATTGGCTCGTTCGTGTGCTCGGGCTTCCGTTCAGGCAAGCCCATCACGTAACCGGCAATATCGTCAGAATGGCGGAAGAAAAAGGATGCCAACTCGATCAGTTGACCCTATCCGATATGCAGCGCGCCGAGCCGCGCATCACAAAAGGCATCTATTCCGTTCTTTCTCCCAAGGTTGCGGCCGAAAGCCGCATAAGCTCTGGTGGCACGGCGCCACAACTTGTCAAGAAAGCCGCCAAAGAAGCACGGAAAAGGTTCTTGTAGATTCTCATGTTTCACAGCCAAATATTGGCTGGCCATCTTTGAACGAGCTGGAACGCCATCATCCTAATGATGTTATTAAGAAAAGCGTGCTTCGGAATGTTCAGGGACTGACTGCTCCCAAGAATTCAAGCCCCGCTTCCTTCTCTTGATGCCCATCATTGGTTCAACGACCTTCTGCACAAAGCCAGTATTATAAGAGCCGCGCATGCCGAAATTGAGAACGAGGCAAACAGTTTACTCCCGGCAATGCATGATCGAGCTTTTGCGGGTAAGGCATAGATTGTTCAACAAAGTGTTTTCCATCACAAA
>JAQUPC010000148.1 GCA_028716765.1 Alphaproteobacteria bacterium
CGCGGCTCATACTTTTTCATCGCGACGGCAAGAAAGATCATTTCCGGAAGGAAGCCATCCGCACGGCGGCTCAAATCGCTCTGGGCGCGGCGGTCATTGCGCTCGGCCTCGGTTTTGCCGTGCCGATGCTCGCGCGCTATCTCGACCATCCCGTCTATGTGGACTACGCCTATGTTCTCTGGCTCATGCTGGCGGGGACGTGGTTGCGGGCGAACGCCGACACGTTTTATCTGGTGCTCTTCGCGCGCCATCAGGACCGCGCCATCTGGCTCGGGAATCTTATGTTTTTAATACCTGCTGTTGGCTGCAACGCGCTTTTCGTTCCCTTCGCCGGTTTGGCCGGCATCGGGTATGGGGCAATCGCCGCCGCCGCTTTCCTGTTGCTTTGGCGGATATGGCACGTTTTCCTTCCGCCCGCGAAGCGCCGGTAAAATTTTTTTGTGAAAGTAATAGGCGCTTGAAAGTAATTGTCCCTGAAATGGCGCAAAAGCGCGATCCGTAAAATTTGTCCTAAAATCGAAAATACCTAATTATATCAATAATTAAACAGCCATTAGGCCTAATCGGTTACCCTGAAATCATTGCGAGAGTTCGCGGTGATTTCGATGAAACAGTATTTACGCATTTTCTGGTTTTTCGCTCTCATACTGGATTTCCCCCTGCCAGCCCAGGCCGAAGTCGAGGACGGAACCCATATTGACCCGGCCTTCATTGCCCCCCTTATGCAATGGGTTGAAAACGAACTGGGCGTTCAGGTGCCCGTCATGCCCCGGGTCATCGCCAGCCGCAGCCATTTCGACAAGGTTCTGGCCCGCATGGGCAACCGGTTCGCCGGACGGCCGCAATCGGTCTATATTCCGGGAACGGTCTATATGGACAGCCTGAGCTGGGATCCCGAAGATTCGACGCAATTGAGCCTTCTCGTTCATGAACTGGTGCATCACGCCCAGATGTTCATGAGGGATAAGGTTTGGCCCTGTTCGCAAGCCAAGGAAACGCTGGCGTATACTCTTCAGAACCGCTGGCTCGAACAAAACGATCATTCCCCGTTCGTCAACGTGGCCTGGGTCGAGCGCGTCTCAAGCTGTCCCGAACGTCCCGCCACCACCCTTTTGGCGCAGAGATAAGCGTTTAGGGGCGTCATTAAGCTAATGGTAACTTTTGGGAGGCAAAACTTTGCCAATCCGCCGCGGCATGATTTCGCGCGGATTGGCGCGGCTGCACCCGCCGTTTGGCGGTTATCAAAAGGCCGGTGCCACAAACGCAGGGCGGAGGACATGATCTTGAAACGATCCGGACATGAAAAAAAGGCGCGCCGCGCCTTTACGCTCACCGAAACCGCCATCGTTCTCGGCGTTGTGGGAATCGTTCTTGGCGGCATCTGGGTCGCGGCGGGTTCCGTCTACCAAAAAGTCAGGGTCAACAACGCCTACGAAGAGATCAGGCTCATCGTCGACAACATGCATTCCATCGGCATGGGGATGACGTCTACGGCTCAACTGACGACCCCGACTGGCGGCGGCGAAGACCAGCCCATTACTCCAAAGGCATTTACTGCAGGTGTGTTTCCGGCAAGTGTGCTGACAGCCGGGGCTCTCCCGGCTCGTAATCCATGGAACGGAAACATTACAATTGTGGGAGGCCAAAACACGCAGTCCTTCAAAATTCAAATGGACAACATCCCTTCCGCCGAGTGCATCCAGTTATTCCATCGCTTTCTGGATTCTCCGGATCTAACAAGAGTACGAATAACCACAGGATGGATAAATCCCACAACGGTTGATGGAAGCATGGCGTGTCCGGTTGCCGCTGCTGTAACCAGAACGGCCGGCCTTGAATTCTCTTTCCGTTCGCAAGCCCCTTAAGCAACAAGCGACCAGCAATGATTAAGCCCCATATCCGTAACCTTGGCGGCCGTCACCGCCGAGGATTTACGCTGACTGAGGCGGCCATAGTTCTTGGCGTGGCGGGCATGGTTTTGGGCGCTATATGGGTTGCCGCAAGCCAGGTTTATAAAAACCATCGTGTGGGAAAAGTTGTCCAGCAAATCACAACCCTCTCCCAAAACATTAAATCGTACTATGCAACAAGCCGTCCATTTGCCTCGACGGGGATGTCATTAAGTCTTGAATTATTTAATGCGGGTCTCATCCCTTCGGACATGACCCCCCATGGTGGAAATGCAGCATCCGGATTCGATATTGGTCTCGGTTCCAGCGTGCTGACAATTATGAGTGGTCCGATGCATAGGCAGAATTTTTATATCTTCATCAATGGGATGCCTACGGAAGATTGTGCGGCTATAGGACCTCGTACCGTGGGAAGTAATGCAATACCGGGCCTAGCAACGGACACCATCGGCCATGAAATATATTCTTTCCCCGGCACCCACCTTGGTTACCGCCTTGCCACCGATACGCGCCCGTTTTCTGGATGTACTCAAATATTTTGGGTGTTTTCGCTGCGTTAGCACTTTTCCCCGCTCCCAAACCCGCAACGCAACAGCTCAAAAGTAGGGCTAAAAAGTCACACTTGCCGCTCATTATTTGCGCGTAAACCATATTCCGTCTGGCGTTTCCTCAATTCCATGAATTGTCTTGAAAAAAAGGCGTGGGGATATTAACCAATCGCTTGAATTCATGAGAAAAAGCTTGGAAATGCGCGTAATCCTGACGTATAAGAATCGCAATTGGCCAATTTAACCGACGGGATCGGAGGCATTCATGTGCAGAATATATAAATTTCTAGTTGTTGCTACCTTTTTGGCGCTTGCCGGAATTCCGGCGCAGGCCGCAAGCATTGCCGCTCAAATAACAAGTGCGCTGGCAAAAGGCGATTACAAAACCGTTCAGGTGCTGGCAAGCGGCAACGCCGATGCAACCGGCCATGCCGAAGGCGCCTTGCTGAAGGATGTGTACGGCAAACTGACTCCTAAACCGCAAGACGCGGCGCAGTCGATGACGGTTGCGGCGGCTCTGGCTTCGGGCATCGCGCCGAAGAACGCCAAATCCGTTACGGAAGATCTCAAAAAGATCGTGAAAGCCATCGCCGACAAAAAGCTCCTTGTTTGCAATCCGGAGGCGGATGCCGACACCAGCAAGATTGAGGCGGCAACGGATCCCAGGAAGATTGCCGACGAGCAAGCCATTGTTTCGATTCTGGATTCGGCTCTGGCGATTGCCCAGACGCCCGCGATCGTGGCCGTTGATCCTGATCTGTTCAATCAGATACAGGCTCTAAGCGCTCAGTGCGAAACGGGTGAGGAAGCGCTTTTGGCGCAGCGCCCCATGTTCAGGCGGCAGACGATTCTTCCGCATCTGCAAAATCCCGTCACCCCCCAGCATCCGGCCAGCCCGGATTAAAAGGGGAGACGCGGGCGTTAACACATTCGAAACGGTTTTTGTTCAGACTCACGGCCAGATTCTGTCTGGTTAAACTCACAAACGTTAGGGGTTTGCTATGAATGCAAAAGATTTGGGACTTGGTCTCGCAGGTTTAGTGGCTGTTGCTTTGCTCGCCGGTCTGGCAAGCCCGGCGCAGGCTTATGGGCCCGAGGGAATGTTCGGCGGCAGGCCGCGTCCCGACGACGTGATCGTGCTCGACAATCCCGTGCTGCCCGAAGACAGGCCTCAGCGGGCCCAGTCCGTTTTGCAGCACCCGCGTCCCGATTTCGACCCGGTGCCGATAACGCTCGGAGGGTTTGAGTTTTTCCCCTCGGCCGAGATGGGCGCTTATTACGATTCCAACATCTACGCCCAGCCCGACGACACGACTTCGGACGTAATCATCGGTCTCCGTCCGGCGGTGAGCGCGTTCTCCAACTGGAGCCGTCATGCGGTGTCGACGACGGTGTTCGGCGATCTGAACTTCTACACGGATAAAGAGGACGAAAATTACGCCGATTTCGTGAGCAGCGTCGAAGGGCGTTACGACATCATGCCGCAAACGTGGGTTGCCTCGCGTTTCGGCTATCAGCATCTGGCTGAGCCCCGCTCGTCACCGGACGCGGTCAACGGGATCAACCCCACGACGTTCAACGCCGCGAACGGCGGCCTTACGGCTTACCGTGGCGTCGGCAAGGTGAAGGCCGCGGGCAATTACGACTTGAGGCGTTATTTCTACAACAACACGCCGACGGCGACGGGCGAGATCGATCAAAGCTTCCGCGACCGCACCGAGCAGAAGCTGGGCCCCCGAGTCAGCTACGAACTCACGGAAAACCTGAAGCCGTTTGTCGAGGGTAACTACAACTGGCGCACTTACGACAACTTCCATGCGCATCAATCCAACGGATATGACGCTGTCGTCGGCGCGACGGCCGATTTCGGCGGCATTACGTCGGCGGAGGCCTATGTCGGCTGGATGTC
>JAQUPC010000149.1 GCA_028716765.1 Alphaproteobacteria bacterium
GCCTGCCGCTATGGCAAGCAGAACAAGAAAGGCAAGTAACGATTTTAGCCACATATTTTTCATCGAGCCGCGCTTCTTTGCCGGAGGAAACATATCGCCAATTGGCTACGCTCATGTTTCAGGGGACCTTTTTCGCTTCTGGCCCCCGTAAATAAATCCATTCCCCGCATTAATGAATCTCTTCCCCGCAAGCCAAAGGAACACAAAACATATCGCAATAAAGTTACGTAATCGTTTATGCCAAAAAGGGAGTTTGTTCAACTCCCTTCCGGTTTACCTCACGCGTTTCGCGCTATGGAATCGATGAAGCGTTCCTAGAAAGAGAACCAGAACATAGAAGCGGGCGGCGGTGGCGGAGCCAGGACCACGGGCACAGGAGCCGGGTAATAGGCCGGGGCGGGATAGTAAGCATAATACGGCGCGGGCCTTCTGGGCGCCCACCGCATGCCAAAGTGAATATCGTTATCCCGATGCGCGTACCTGATCGGCCTGTGCTCACGACCGTAGCCTTGTTTGTGACGAGGCTCGGCTTTAGCTGGAGACGATACAACCGGCGCCAAAAGAGCCGCGAGGAGGAAAAGCGAAGCTAGTCTTTTCATGGTTTATCTCCGTTCGAGAAGGGCACGGGGTCTTTGCGCCCTATGACGATTCAGCATCCGAACCAAGACAAAAGTGTGGCTTTTTGGGTGTTTTTTGAAGATTTTTCAAACCCGGCAGAGGGGTAAGAAAATTGCTTCCGCCCAAAGATTTAGCGGAGCGTGGCGCGCCCGGAGAGATTCGAACTCCCAACCTTCTGATCCGTAGTCAGATGCTCTATCCAGTTGAGCTACGGGCGCTTGTTTTCATGGGTGCGTATAAGAATATCCGCCTGTCCAAGGTGCGGCAAACTAGATGTTTTTCGGCACAAGTGCAACGGGTTTTCCTCTTTTTTGCTTCCGGCCGCTTCGATCTACCTTCCGGCCCCGCAACCTGCTAAAAGTCCTTATCAATATCGTTAACTTATTCGAGAATTTGTCATGTCTTCCCCTTCCGTTCCGGTTCTTTCCGTCGTCATTCCCCTTATGAACGAGGCTGGAAATATCAGCCCCTTGATCGCCGAGATCGCTTCAACGCTTCGGGCCTATCCGCCGGTTGGCGAAGACTTTGAAATCCTTTGCGTGGACGATGGCAGCACGGATGCCACGGCCGCCGAAGTCCGGCAAATGCGCAGCACAACGCCGCAGGTCAGGCTTATCCGGCATCCGCGCCGCCTTGGCATGAGCGCCGCTCTGCGCAACGGAATCCGCCGCGCCCGCACAATCTGGATTTTGACGATCGACGGCGACCGCCAGAACGATCCGGCGGACATTCCCCTGCTGTGCGATCTGGCATGGAACAAAGGCAAAGAGCGCGACATTCTCGTGGCAGGCATTCGCGTAAACCGCCGCGATACGATGGCCAAGCGACTCGCCAGCCGCTTCGCCAACGTCATTCGCAAGTTCTTCCTCAATGACGATTGCCCCGACACGGGCTGCAGCCTCAAAATTTTTCAGCGGGACGCCTATCTTGAACTGCCTTTCTTCAAGGGCCTGCATCGCTTTATGCCCGCACTTTTCAGGCTATACGGGCACGAAGTCATTTTTACGCCCGTAAACGATCGTCCCCGCCGGGTCGGCCAAACCAAGTCGGACTTTTTGGGGCGCGCCGTAAGGGGCTTTTTCGATCTTTTGGGCGTTATTTGGCTTGTAACCAGAACCCCTGCCCCCGAACGCGGCCGCGAAGATATTGGTTAACGGCCATTTCGCGGCTTTCCCTTGACAAATCGGAACCTTTTCCCCGATAAAGCCGCCTTCGCCCTCCTTCGCTATGGCTTTGGAGGGCAAGCGGTGCAAGCCGCTCACATTTAGCTCGAAACAGGATTGAACGATGTTCGCAGTCGTGAAAACCGGCGGCAAGCAATACAAAGTTGCCGAAGGTGATGTTATTCAAGTTGAGAAGCTGCCCGTTGAGGCCGGTAAAACGGTCGATCTGGGCGAAGTGCTTATGCTGTGCGACAACGGCAAGGTCACGATGGGCGCGCCTCTGGTTGCTGGTGCCAAAGTCACGGCCGAAGTCGTGGCGCAGGGCCGCACCGGAAGCCTGATCGTATTCAAGAAAAAGCGCCGGCAGAACTACCGCCGCAAGAAGCATCAGCGCCAGTTTTTCACAGCGCTGAGAATCAAGACGATCAAGGCCTGAGCCTAGAGGAGATTTGCCATGGCACATAAAAAGGCAGGCGGTTCATCCCGCAACGGACGCGACACCGCCGGACGCCGTTTGGGCGTGAAGCTGTCGGGCGGCCAAAAGGCCGGAGCAGGCGCGATCATCATCCGCCAGCGCGGCACGAAGTATTATCCCGGCGAGAACACCGGCATGGGGCGCGACCATACCATCTTCGCCAAGATCGACGGCAAGGTGAAGTTCCGCGAAGTCAAGAGCCGGATGTACGTGTCCGTCGAAAGCGGACAGAAATAAAAAAGCGAGACGGCTATATCGTCTCCATCAACGTATCCATAATGTTGGTTTCCTCGCCGTTCGCTTCCGCCGTCAAGTAGGCGGCCATCGAAGACAGGGGGCTGTAGCCGGGAGAAAGGTGTCCGCTGAAAACGGCCGTAGCTGCCGTTTCGGTGGTCGCCGTCGTTTCATAAAGCGCCGTATAGGACGTGCCTGAATAAAGCTTGAAGTCATAGATTTGATTTTTGCTCCGGCTTTCGCCTTCGGCAAACGATATCTTGAGCACATATTGGCCCACACGAGCGCTCATCCCATCGGACGACGTAAGCGCCGCATATGCTTCTTTTTGCGCATCCGTTCCGTCGCTGTCGGCAATCACATATTTTCCGGACATATCCAGAAGCTGGACTCGCGCCGTTGCCGTATCGGTGTGGTTGTTAAACGCCAATTTGAGGTTGTCGCCTTTTTGGAATGAAAAAGTATAATACTGGTCCTCGACCGTTTCCGTCAGCTGGCTTGTGACGGAAAGAGCCGCCTTGTTTTCATAAATCCAGCCGATATTCAGGCCGGTCGTCGCCGTCTCATTGGCGAGATGAATATTGTTCACTGAATATTCCAGTGCGTCGCTCGTCGAAAACACCATCGTGTTGTCGATCGTCACGGCCTGTTTTTCCGATGTCTGGGATTTGGCCGTGGTTTGGAAACTTTTGGAGAAAACGGTGCCGGAGTAAAGCGACAGCAAATAGGTATAGGATGCGGATCGCGTCGCCGTCGCGTCATAGGTAACCTTGACGAAGTAATCGCCGGCTTCGGCGCTTAGGCCATTGCTGGAAGCCAGATTGGCGAAAGCCGTCTGCAAATCGGAGGTAGCGGAAGTGGAATTGTCCGCAATGACCGTCCCTGAACTGTTGAGTACCTGCGCCCTCACCAGCGACGAACTGGTCGTCAACGACATTTTCATATTGTTGCCGTCGAGCGTAAGTTTATAAAAGTTCGTACTGTTCGTTCTTGAGATTTGACCCAGAACATCGAGTTGGGATTCATCCGTCTTAAGAGTGCCAATATTGACCGCATCGGCCAGCGTCGCGTTCAATGCGTTCGTCGCATTCCGCTGATAAAGTACCGCTCCGCCCAACGAAAACGAGTTGACGGAAGCATCGTCGAAAAAAGAAGCCGTTATTGACGACATAAGAACCTTACGGGATGGAGCCCTCGTTTGACGTTCCTATTATACTCGCAGGACATCAATGATTCATGCGAATACGAATTGCGAATTTCGCAAATGTAACAAAAGTGGTTAACGGTTCGTAAACTTTGCGCATCTCACGGCGCGCACGTTAAGGCTTTCTTAACATTTTCTGCCGAAACAGGGTTCAGAACTCGAGATATTTCTCCGGCTTCCTGCTATGCTTCGCTCATGAAATTTCTTGATCAGGCAAAAATTATCGTCAAAAGCGGACATGGCGGCGCAGGATGCGTAAGTTTCCGGCGCGAAAAGTATGTCGAGTACGGCGGCCCTGACGGCGGCAACGGCGGCAAGGGCGGCGACATCATTTTCGAAGCTGCCTCCAACCTCAATACGCTGATCGATTACCGTTATCAGCAACATCACGAAGCCAAAAACGGCCGCCCCGGTTCCGGCCGCAACAAAACCGGCGCGGATGGCGGCGATCTGCTCCTGAAGGTGCCTGTCGGCACGCAAATACTGGCTGAAGACAAGGAAACCGTTTTG
>JAQUPC010000150.1 GCA_028716765.1 Alphaproteobacteria bacterium
CGCCGTACCGGTGAGGTCCGGCTGATGAGGCTTTTGCCAAGGCTGATGAAACCTACTTTGCCCCGGCAAAGGCGAATCCGCAAGATGATGCAGCCAAACATGCCATTCCGGCGGAACGGCGCTTGCCTCCGGCTCTCCGGCGTAAATCACCCAGCGCCGTTTGCGTTGCCCCGCTCTCTTCCGGCGCGCGCGATAATAGCTGTTGCCAGCCGAATCACGGCCAACGGCAACGCCACTTAGCCACGTATCAAGCCTCGTGCCAAGCTGTGACAACCGGCGAATCCACGAAAAGCGTGCAACCATGAAAAGAAGAATCCGAAAGAGATGCGCCGTCAGACTTGTGCAAAAGAACCGGAACGTCAAGGCTTCAGATTAGAGGCCAGGGGTTAGAGGCCAAGGTTCGGAATTATAAAATCGCGGATACCGGGATTTAAATATCCCTAACTGGTCACAGTATCCAGGATCTCCGGATGCTGAGAATTGAAAGTTCAAAACACTAGCCTCCAGCCTCTAACCCCTGGCCTCTGAATCTGTGAGTAAGTTTTTCTTTTCTCAAACCACATTTTGTGGCATGACCATAGCTACACACTACATCTTGTGGATAACTTTCGGATTTTCTATGTTCGCTAAGCGCTTGTTCACGATCGGCATGATCGATCCCTTTGATTCCTGCCGCTTTGTCGCGCGACCCGTCGAAACGCCAAAAGGCGAAGTAGCGACTATCGACGTTCCTGACGATTGGAGTCTGGAAGCGGCCAGCGCCTTTGCCGCAACGCTTTATGCCCGCGCGCCGCTTGAACGGCGGGCGCTCGAAGAAAACACGCTCCCTTCATGGCTATGGAAACGCCGCGCCGCAGGACAAGGCTACGCAACCGAGACGAGCGCGGAACAGGTGTTCAACCGCATAGCCGGATCAGCCGCCTATGCAGGCTGGAAAAAAGGGTTATGGGACAACGAGGGCGAGGCACGCGCCTTCCGTGACGAGATTTGCTTTTTGCTGGCGCGCCGTTATTTCACTCTTGAGCCGGAGAGAATGGCGGGGCTGGGTACCGATTGGGCCTATGGCGAGCAGCTTGTAGCCGAAAGCCATCTTGAAACGTCCCCGGCCCTTGAGAACGTGGAGTCGCTGTCTCCCGAAAACAAATCGGGCGTCGCCGCCGTTCAGAACGCAACCGTCGACGCCATTTTAAGCAGCGCCGATCCCCTGATCCGTACGCGGTGGCAAAGATTTTTGCGCGGCGGCAGGGAACGGAACGCGCTGTCCTTGCGATTTGCGGACACTGTCGCCGAATGGGGGCTGGAACCGGAGCAAAAGACCGCGCCGCACCTGATGATCGATCTGTTCCGCTTCCGCCGTGAAGACGGAACGATGGACTTGCCCGCGCTTCGTCAGGCCGTCCGGCTTGCCGTGGTGTTGCTTGAGATTCATTACGGCCAACTGGACGGCTCTTCCGCCGAGGCAATGCCATTGGCGATCGGTTACGGCAACATGGCCGCGTTGCTCATGTCGCTCGGGCTTGCCTACGACAGCCGCGAAGGGCGCAGTACGGCGGCAGCCATAAGCGCGATCATCACGGCCGAAGCCGCCAGCGCCTCGGCGCGCCTTGCGGAACAGCTTGGCCCCTGCCCCGCCTTTTCGAAAGCGCGCGAAATCAGCCTTCGCGCCTTGCGCAATTACCGCCGCGCTTCGTATGGCGAACGCAACGATTACGAACGTCTTTCGGTTTTGCCTCTTTCGCTGAACGTGGAAGACGGCGCCGATCTCGTGCTTGTGGCGGCCGCGCGCCACGCGTGGGACAACGCGCTTGAACTGGCCGGACAGCACGGCCTGCGCCACATGCAATTGACGGCGCTTTTCGAGACGCCTTCCCTCGCGGTTTTTCTTGAGTGCTCGGCGCAGGGGATCGAGCCCGAAACGCACTTGGTGCGGCAATACGCCGTGCTGAACGAAGACGGCCATACTTTCCGGCGCACGATTCATCCGGCTGTACCGCTTGCGCTTGAAAAAGCGGGCTGCGAGCCCGGTGCTATCAAGGCCATCGTCACGCATGCCGTCGGCTATGGCACGCTCAAGGCCGCGCCGGGCGTCAACCACACCCGCCTTCGCGAACGCGGCTTCGACACCGAAGCGCTGGCGCGCGTCGAAAACTATCTGCCGAACGTCAACGACATCCGCACCCTTTTTACGCCGTGGATATTGGGCGAGTATTTCTGCCGCTATGTTCTCAAGGTCAACGAACGCAACCTGAACGATCTTTGTTTCAATGTGCTGCACCATCTCGGTTTTTCCGAAGCCGATATCGCGGCGGCGAACGCCTATTGCTGCGGCTATGGCACGGTGTCCGGCGCGGCCGGGCTGACCGAAAAGGCGGAAAAGCTTTTTGCGCCGGAAAACGCCTCGACCAAAGCCCGCATTCGCATGGCGGCTGCGGCGCAAGGCTTTATCACGGGCGACGTCAATCTTGTCTTGTCCCTGCCCGCGCAAACCAGCCAGAAAGAGCGTTCGGCCATCCTGCTTTCCGGCTGGCGGCAAGGGCTTAAGAGCATGAGCCTGTATTTTGAGGGCTCCGCCACGCTCGCCCGTCACGGCTTGAGGGCCGCGGCGTCAAAACTTCACGGCAAAATTTTGAGGCAAAAACCCGCCATGCCGAAACCTGTCATGCGCGCCCCTGCCCCCATGATGCCGCGCACCAGCACAACGTCCCATATGGCGCCGCGCACCGCGAAACCCAGGGCCACTACTAGGGCCACCAGCCTCAGGCGCGGCAGTTCGAAAACAGGCGTGGGTGCAGGAACAAAGAGGGATTAAAAGGCGTTTCTGAAAATTTGCCTTCATCCTACGACCCTGTTAGACTTGGCCCTATGAAGACGAGTTATTCGCACAACGTTACCGGCTTATGCCCCGCCCTTTCCGGCGGCGCGTACCGTTTTGCCTTTTATTATTACTGGTTCCGGTAACACCGGATCACACACACGCTTTTTCCCCTTACTGCTGAACAATAACAAAACGCACCGGCCCCGGCCGGCTAAACAGACTCAAAGGTCACGGACATGACGAACAACGAAGCCGGGAAACCGGCGAAGAAAGACGAATGGACTCCCGACAGCTGGCGCTCAAAGAAAGCATGGCAGCAGCCCACCTATCCCGATATGAGCAAGCTGCGCGAAATCGAGGAAAGGCTCGCCAAACAACCGCCGTTAGTGTTCGCGGGCGAAGCGCGCAAACTGAAAAAAGCGCTGGCGAGGGTCGAAGCGGGCCACGCCTTTCTTTTTCAGGGCGGCGATTGCGCCGAAAGCTTCGCCGAGTTCAGCGCCAACAACATCCGCGACACGTTCCGCATCATCCTGCAAATCGCCGTGGTTCTGACGTTCGGCGGCGCGACGCCGGTCGTTAAGGTCGGGCGCATCGCCGGACAATTCGCCAAACCGCGGTCAACCGACGACGAGACCCGTGACGGCGTAACGCTTCCGAGCTACCGCGGCGACATCATCAACGGGCTGGATTTCACGACGGAAGCCCGCGTGCCGGACCCCATGCGGATGATGAGGGTCTATAACCAGTCGGCGGCGACGCTCAACCTCCTGCGCGCGTTCGCGCAAGGCGGTTATGCCGATCTTAACGACGTGCATCGCTGGAACCTCGGTTTCGTCGAGAGCAGCCTGCAAGGCGAGCGTTTTGCCGATTTGGCCCGGCGCATCGGCGAGTCGCTTGAGTTCATGGCGGCATGCGGCATCACGGGCGAAACGACGAGCGCTATCCGCGAGACGGACTTTTTCACGTCGCACGAAGCGTTGTTGTTGCCCTACGAACAAGCCATGACGCGCATTGATAGCACGACCGGCGATTGGTACGACGTTTCGGCGCATCTGCTCTGGATCGGCGACCGCACGCGGCAACCGGAAGGCGCGCATATCGAGTTCCTTCGCGGCGTGAAAAACCCGCTCGGCCTGAAGTGCGGCCCTTCGATTATGCCGGACGAATTGCTGCGTCTCATCGACATCCTTAATCCGGCCAATGAACGTGGGCGCATTACGCTCGTGGCGCGTATGGGCGACGAGAAGATACAGAAGTTCCTGCCGCCTCTATTGCGCACCGTTAAAAGCGCCGGAAAACGCGTGGTGTGGTGCTCGGACCCCATGCACGGCAAC
>JAQUPC010000151.1 GCA_028716765.1 Alphaproteobacteria bacterium
GATGTTCATGACTTCGGATTCGCCGTCCCGTTCTCGCCGCTTGTCGATGATGGCGAGATCGGCTTCCAGCCGCTTGGCAAGCGCGCGGGCGCGCACCACGCCGCCGACATCCGGAGAAACGATGGTCAAGCCTTCCGGCAATTTCCCCCGCGTCTTCATCGTATCGCATATATCGCGCACGAACACCGGCACGGCGTAAAGATTGTCGAGAGGGATGTCGAAAAAGCCCTGAATCTGGCTGGCGTGCAAATCGATCGTCAGCACGCGATCGGCGCCGGCGTTCGTAATAAGATTGGCGACGAGCTTGGCCGTGATGGGCGAGCGCGGGCTCGTTTTGCGATCCTGCCGGGCATAGCCGTAATAGGGAATGACCGCCGTGATCCTGCGGGCCGAGGCGCGGCGCAGGGTGTCGATGGTGATAAGAAGTTCCATCAGGCTGTCGTTGGCCGGAAAACACGTCGGCTGGATCACGAAGGCATCTTCGCCGCGGACGTTTTCCAGAATTTCGACGAAAATTTCCATGTCCGCAAAACGGCGGATGTTGGTTTGGGTCAGATTGACGTTAAGATGTTTGGCCATAGCCACGGCCAGGGGCCGGTTGCTATTACCCGAAATCAGTTTGATGTTATTGGGCATTGTTAAACCTGCGCCGAGGGGCTTCTTTTATGAGGCGAAAGCACGGCGTGCATATATCAGCCAAATGCGCGCGTGTAAATGAGCGCAACTCCGGAAAAGCGGAAAAAAAGAGGATTTAGCCGTTATTAACCGTAAAAGACGGTCTTAACGTCAGGCGGCTCTCAGTTCGAGCAAAGGATCCCGGCGTCTCCTCGGCGCGGATGGCCGGATGGGGGCTCCCATCGCTTCATGCATATTCATGGCGGCGACACCCCTTATATGGATTAATTCTTTTTGCGGAGCGGCTGGGGAAAGGCGCAGGGATCCGAAGTAACGCGGTTTCCGCCGCATGCGGGATTGGGGCTGATGGACAAAAGATTTCGGACTGTCGATCAAACGGCGCACATCCTGATCGGGAACAAGCGCTTTTTGCTGCCTTGGAGTAAGCAAGTTCCATACAGCCAGCATTTTAGGCATGGAAACGAAGGAGTTTCTTTTTCCCAATTCCCGCTTTAAGGCCGGAAGCCTGTCCAGCGCGGTGCGGTTCAGCTTCAGGCTTCCCTTGCTGTGCCGCGCCAGCAAATTTTCTATGGCCGCGCGCAATACCATATAGCGGCGCACCTGGAGTTCCGCAGGATTGGGAGCGGCTTCCGTCAAGGCGACGATGCTGTAGCCGTCTAAGGTCGGCTGGGGGGTTTGATCGGGAAAACGGATCGTATTGAGCGGCCTGCGGGGCGAAAGATCGCTAACGATCCACCCTTGAATATGACGGCTGTCATGTGCGCTTTGTAATTCTCGCGAAAGCATCCGTGCCTCACTCTTTACAACGTTTCCGAATTTAAGCGTTTCCGGCCCGAAAAACAAGAAAAACGGGAATGAACGATATTTCTTTACCATACCACCGAAAGTTAAACGAATATCTGAAGATGAAGGACACACGCAAAAGTTGCGACAGTCCTATTTGCCTCTTGACCCGTTGCCGGAGCCCGCGTATTACTCCGCGCTCTTGAGCCAAAAACAGAGAAGACAAGCTAAGGAAATCAGGCATGGCCAATCATAAATCCGCCGCCAAACGCGCGCGTCAATCGCTTAAGCGCAACACGCTCAATCGTGCCCGCCGCTCGAAGGTGCACACGCTCGTGAAAGCCGTCGAAACGGCCATTGCCGGTAAGGATGACAGCGCCGCCAAAAAGGCGATGCGCGCCGCGGAGTCGGGGTTGGCGCGCGCTTCAAATCGCGGCACGGTGCACTGGAAAACCGCCGCGCGGAAGACGTCACGTCTTGCCAGGCGCGTCAAATCGGCACAGCAAAAAAGCGGCAAGGCCTGACATACACAACAAGTTGTGTGTTCCTGTAAAATCAGCACAAAAAGAGCGTTAATCGATCCGCTGTTCCGGACTTGCGCGTAACGGGCAAGATTGCTGCGCCGTTGCGGAGCGCGGAAAAAACGGTATGCGGCTTCGGATCGTTTCTTCATCCATCTTAATTCATCTTCGCGAAAAAATATTTTGGTTAAACAAATCGTCTGCGGCGCGCACGATTTTTTCTTTTTTCATGTTCCCGCTTCAGACCAGTTGTCAAACGCATCGCATTCGTTCTATGGTGCCTTCAACAGATCGTTCAAACCTTGGCAGTGGCGGTTGGGATCATGCGTCCGACACAGGAAAAAAAGCAGATGGTCCTTCTTCCCCGCCACATAGCAATCCTTTTTTGTTCTACCGGTAGTTAGTTCTGCCCGTCTTTCGCGGGCGCAAAGTTTTTTGCGCCGCTGCGAGGTTGTTGTGCCCTGGCGGTTTCTTTTTTTGGTAAGACGAGGAGTTCATGGTGTCGATAACGGCCGCTACACAAAAAGTCGAAAGCGCACAAAATGAAAAGGAAGCCGCATTGATATCAGGGAACAAAACTCTTTTGCCGGAATCCGCATGGGTAGAACTTCGCGAACGTCTCCGCCTTCAATTGGGCGAAACGGCTTTTCGCAGGTGGCTGGAGCCCGTCGAGGGCATGACCCTTTCTTCTTCCGACGGCGCGGCGACGCTCCGCCTTAATTTGCCGACGCGCTTTATGCGCGATTGGGTTGAAGCGCATTACGGCGACACCATTCGCACCCTGTGGCGGCAATTGGCCGGACATGGCGCTGTCGAGCTTGCCGTCGTGTCGCCTCTGGCGAAGCCTGTTGCGCCCGCCGTTTCTTCCGTCGAGCAAACCGGAAAAACCGAAGCGCCTGCTATTCCGGCCTATATGGCGACTGCAATGGCGCCCGACACGGCATTTTCGCGGCCGTCGGCCGCCATGGAAGCGCCGCTCGACCCACGCTTTACGTTCGAAAACTTCGTGGTCGGCAAGCCGAACGAACTGGCTTACGCCGCGGCGCGCCGCGTCGCCGATACCGAGAACCCGTCTTTTAATCCCTTGTTCCTTTACGGCGGCGTCGGGCTCGGCAAGACGCATTTGATGCACGCTATCGCCTGGCACATCCGCAACAACTATCCGCACCGGCAGGTCATATATATGTCGGCGGAAAAGTTCATGTATCAGTTCGTGCGCGCGCTCCGGTTCAAGGACACGGTTTCCTTTAAGGAGCAATTCCGCTCCGTCGACGTTCTCATGATCGACGACGTTCAGTTCATCGGCGGCAAGGATACGACGCAGGAAGAGTTCTTTCATACCTTCAACGCGCTCGTCGACCGCAACCGGCAGGTCATCGTTTCCGCCGACAAGTCGCCGCAAGATCTCGACAGGATGGAGGAGCGTTTGCGCTCGCGTCTGGGCTGGGGGCTCGTGGCCGACCTGCATCCGGCGAATTATGAACTGCGTCTCGGCATCCTTCACGCGAAAGCCGAGAAACTCGGCTGCGCAGTGCCGGACAAGGTGATGGAATTCCTCGCGCACAAGATTACCTCCAACGTCCGCGAACTCGAGGGCGCGCTTAACCGCATCGTAGCCCACGCCCAGTTGGTCGGACGCACGATCACGCTCGAAATGACGCAAGAGGTTTTAGCGGATTTGCTGCGCTCGACGGAACGCCGCGTGACGATCGATGAAATCCAGAAGCGCGTGGCCGAGCATTTCAACATTCGCGTGGCCGACATGCATTCAGCCCGCCGCGCCCGCGCCGTGGCCCGCCCCCGTCAGGTGGCCATGTATCTCGCCAAGCAGCTGACCCCGCGCAGCCTGCCGGAAATCGGCCGCAAATTCGGCGGCCGCGACCACACCACGGTGATCCATGCCGTGCGCAAAATCGAGGAGCTGTCGGCTTACGATCCGACGTTCCGCGAGGATGTGGAGCTGTTGCGCCGTCTTTTGCAGGGCTGAATAATCAGGATACCTTGAGTTCCGGCTCGAACTTGCGCGGCGCATAGCCAAGCAGTTGCAGACCTTCCTCGGTGTCGTACACAAGATCTTCGTTCATGCGCTTGAACACGCCGAAGCCGAAGGCTTTTTCGCGCACGAGGCCCAGGCGCGTCGCCAGCCGGAACCCGTATTGCAGCACACTTGCCGGCAGCATCAAAAGCCGGGGCTTCACGCCCAA
>JAQUPC010000152.1 GCA_028716765.1 Alphaproteobacteria bacterium
AGCCTTGCCGAGAACAGGCCGGCCGGCCGGCCCGTCGCCGTCCAGCCCGTCGCCGTTCTTTGCACGGAACTCGGCGGCTTGCCGATGGGGCGCGCCGGGCGGCCGTACTACGCGTGGTTCGGGGATATGACGTTCGTTCCCCATTTCTGGCGCGTTCTCAAGCTGGGCCGGTTTACGATCGACGTCATGTTCTTCCCGCCCGTGACGATCGGCGACTTTGCCGACCGCAAGGCTCTGGCGCTGCATTGCCGGGACATCATCGCCGGCGGCGTCGAGCAGTGCCTTACGGGAAGGCTTGATCCCGCGTCTTTGGCCTTGCCGTCTTCGCCGGAAAAAAAACAGCTTGCTTCGTCCTGAGCGGATTTGGCACAAACCCGTTGTTATGACCGAGGAAAAACGCGGCGCCGCCGCGCCCAAAAAACTATTCATAAAGACCTGGGGTTGCCAGATGAACGTGTACGACTCGGCGCGCATGGCCGACGTCGTTGCGTCGCTTGGCTATGCACGTACGGACGATGTGGCCGAAGCCGATCTCGTTATCTTCAACACCTGCCACATCCGCGAGAAGGCGAGCGAGAAGCTTTTCTCCGAACTCGGGCGCCTGCGTCCCGTCAAGGAAAGACGCGCGGCCTCGGGCCGGGCTATGCTGATCGCCGTGGCGGGATGCGTGGCGCAGGCGGAAGGCGGGGAAATCCGGCGCCGGATGCCTTACGTGGATATGGTCTTCGGCCCGCAAACCTATCATCAATTGCCGGAGATGATCGCCCGCGCCGCGCGGCGCGAAGGCGGGGTTCTCAACGTCGCGTTTCCGCCTGAGCCGAAATTCGATCATTTGCCTTTGGCCCAAAACAATCCGGGCATAAGCGCGTTCCTGACGGTGCAGGAAGGCTGTGATAAATTTTGCAGCTATTGCGTCGTGCCGTACACGCGCGGCGCGGAGTATTCGCGGCCCTTGCAGGCGATCGAAGCCGAGGCAAACGCGCTCGTCCGGCACGGCGTGAAGGAAATCACGCTGCTTGGCCAGAACGTGAACGGCTGGCACGACGGGGATCGCCGTCTTGGATTCCTGATCCGGCGGTTGGCCGAAATTCCCGGCTTGCTCCGTTTGCGCTACACCACGTCGCACCCGCGCGATATGGACGGCGATTTGATGACGGCGCATCGCGACGTGCCGCAGCTTATGCCCTTTTTGCACCTGCCGGTGCAAAGCGGATCGGACGCCGTGCTTGCCGCCATGAACCGCAAGCATACGGCGGACGATTACCGCCGGATCGTGGACAGGTTGCGCGCCGCGCGGCCCGATATCGCGCTTTCCTCCGATTTCATCGCCGGTTTTCCGGGCGAGACGGACGCGGATTTCGAGGCGACGCTGCGTCTCGTGCGCGACATCGGTTTTGCGCAGGCCTATTCGTTTAAATATAGCCGGCGTCCGGGAACGCCCGGCGCCGAGTTGGCGGGCCAGATCGCGCCCACCGTCAAAAACGCGCGGCTTCAGGAATTGCAAGCGCTCTTGAACGAACAACAGGAGGCCTTCAACCGTAACAGCATCGGCCAAACGTTGCCGGTGCTGTTCGAGAACGCCGCGAAGCGCAAGGGCTGCCTGTTCGGGCGCACGCCGTTCATGCAGGCGGTTTTGGCGCAGGCGCCCGTTGACTTGATCGGTCAGGAACGGCTTGTGCGCATAACGTCCGCCGGGAAAAATGAGCTGCAGGGCAAGCTCGAAACGCCGTAGCGCAGGAAATTAACTTTAATGCGGAGCGTGATGCGGTCCTTGCAGCGAAAGTAATCGCCCGATTGCCCGGCCAAAGCCAGAATGATACAAGAAAGCATCCTTGTGTTTACAATTATAAAACGGACCGTTGGTATTTCAGGAGCGAAGAATGCGGGTAATGCTGTTATATAGATGGGCCAAGCATATTTTTTTCGAGAAATTGCTGGAATGGAAAATCTCGAATCTTGCGCTGGCGTTTCAGAAGAATTTTGAAAAGGGCCGGAGGATAAGCCAGGATCTTGCGGTCTTCTGCCATAATTTTCCCCGGAAAAGACGGCGTATCGTAGAAAAGGGACTGGCCGTTTTTCCAGAGGTTGCGAGACGGTGCTGCAACGACGGGTGTTACCTCGCCAAACAATTGTTTGAGGCCTGCGGCAATGACCGGGAACTGAAAAGCCGGTGCATGAAAGATTTGTCGTCGAAGCTGTCGATCACCGGCGAATGGACCGGCAAGGAAAGAAAAAAGTATATCCGTATGCTTCTCGAGGCATGCGGCAAGGACGGCGGATTAAGGGACGTGTGCTTCGATGCCGTATTGTCCTACGTTTCCTCTCTCGATCCCGAAGAATTTGTGGTGCCCTCCCTCACGGCGATTACGTTGCCCAGCGCAAGAAAACCGGTCAGGCATCTGGCCGTGGTGCCGCCGTCCGGCGACATAACTTTCAAAATCAGGCACGAGAACGTCCCGGATAAAACGTATCCGGCGCTTGTCCGCACTTTAATAGAAGTCTTGCTTGAAGGCAGCCGGGGCGATGCGGCTCGCCGAAGGCAAACCTTGCAAACGGCCCTTTCTCTCGGCCCCAAGGTTGCATCGCGGGATGTTTTCCAGGGTAAATATTTGTTCGATGAAATCGCCCGCAGCGAGGAAGGCGACGCATCGCTTCTGGCAGGCCTTGCCGGGGCGACGGAATCCGGCGGCGCCGTCGTTTTTTCCAGTCTGCGGGCCGCGCCGGGACAAGTTTCCGTTTATATGAAAGACGGCAACGGTTCCGAGTTGATCGTTCCCAACTGTTTCGGCGAAGCGAGGCCGGAGGAACTTTTGTCGGGCTATCAGAGAAGGAAGCAGGGGTTCCGTCCGCACCAGCATCTTACGGATTTTCTGGCCACCGCGCGCAAGATGACCGCGAAGCCGGAGGAATTGCCGTTGCTGGCCGACGCCTTCTATCGCCGGGCCGCGGATTATCGCCGCAGAACAATCGGCGTTTCCTCGCTCAAACCCGTTTAGGAAACAGAAAACGCTTCAGTCCGCCGCGCCGTGGCAGTGCTTGTATTTCTTGCCGGAGCCGCAGGGACAGGGGGCGTTGCGCGGCGTGTTGTGCCACGTATCCGGATTTTGCTGATCGAACCGGTTTTGCACGGGACGCAAATGCGCCACGCGGCGCGCCATACCGTCGGGCAAGGGCTCGCTGCCGCCGAGAACGTCGGGCGGCGCGCCGTGCAACTCCTGCAGCTCCTGTTGCCGCCGCGCCATGTATTCGTCCAGCGTCGGCAGGCGGATTTCGGCGTGCATCAGGACTTTCGTCACCTGCTCGCGGATAGAATCGAGCATGATCTGGAACAGGCCGAAAGCCTCGCGGTTGTATTCGTTGAACGGATCGCGTTGGCCGTAGCCGCGCAAATGAATGCCCTGCCGCAGCTGGTCGAGCGCCAAAAGGTGATCTTTCCACGCCTGATCGAGAAGGCCGAGCAGAGCGGCTTTCTCGGCGCGCTGCAGGTTCTCGAGGCCGATCGTCGCCGCCTTGGACGCCATCTTCTCGTCGGCGGCCTTGCGCAGGCGCTCTTCCATTTCCTCTTCGGCGATGCCGTCTTCCTTGCCCCAGTCGACGATGGGCAGGTTGAGCGCCAGAAGTTCGCTCGCGCGTTCCTGCAATCCCTCAAGATCCCATTGATCGGAATAGGAATGCGCCGGGATGGCGCGGGAGACGAGGGCGTGGATGACTTCATGGCGCAAGTCGCGGATGCTTTCCGAAACGTCGCCGGCAGCCATGATGTCGCGGCGCTGTTCGTAGATGACCTTGCGCTGGGCGTTCATCACGTTGTCGAACTTGAGCAGGTTTTTGCGGATGTCGAAGTTGCGCGCCTCGACCTTTTCCTGCGCCTTCTGAAGGGCGGTGCTGATCCACGGCTGCGAGATTTTCTCGCCGCCGCGCAGCCCCAGCTTGGTGAGAATGCCTTCCATGCGGTTCGAGCCGAAGATGCGCATCAAATCGTCTTCGAGCGACAGATAGAACATGGACGTGCCGGGATCGCCCTGGCGGCCCGAGCGGCCGCGCAGCTGGTTGTCGATG
>JAQUPC010000153.1 GCA_028716765.1 Alphaproteobacteria bacterium
CGGGATGGGACAGCCCGTGGGGCCGGGGCCGCCCCGGCTGGCATCTCGAATGCTCGGCGATGTCGAAGGAAAACCTCGGCGTCACGTTCGATATTCACGGCGGCGGACTTGACCTTATTTTCCCGCATCATGAAAACGAGATTGCGCAAAGCCGCTGCGCCAACGACAGCGCGCCTCTGGCGAAATACTGGGTGCATAACGGTTTTCTCATCGTCAACGGCGAGAAAATGTCGAAATCGCTCGGCAACTTCTTCACCATCCGCGATCTGGTGACCGAAGACTGGCATTCCGGGGAAGCTTTGCGCCTTGCCCTCCTTTCCGCGCATTACCGCCAGCCGCTCGACTTTACCAAGGAACTTCTTACGCGCTGCAAGGCGACGCTCGACCGGTGGTACGGCGCGCTGCGCCCTTTGGCGTCTCTGCATGCAGAAAAGGCGCCGGCGCCGCCCGCGTTCGAAGCCGCGCTGCTCGACGATCTCAACACGCCGCTGGCCATCGCGCATATCCACGAACTTGTCGGCGAACTGAACCGCGCCGGAACCCCGGCGGATCAGACTTTGCTTAAAGCACAGCTTCTCGCCTGCGGCGGCGCGCTCGGGCTGCTGCAGAAGAATCCGGAAGCGTGGTTCAAAGGGCAGCCTGCGGAACAAGGCGGCTTTGCGGACGCCAAAATCGAGGCGCAAATCGCCGCCCGCCTTGCCGCGCGCAAGGCCAAAAACTTCGCCGAGGCCGATCGCATCCGCGACGAGCTTGCCGCCCAAGGCATCCTCCTCGAAGACAGCACGGCGGGAACCACGTGGCGGAGGGGATAATTTAGTTCCCGAGAATCCCGTTCAGCATCCCGTAAATACTTTTGCGATGCGCGATCGCTACGATCACGACGCAACGGCGCGAGGCTTCGATGCGAAACACAACGCGATAGTCGCCGATGCGCAACCGTCGATACCCCTTAAGCGTGTTTTGCAAAGGTTTTCCGAAACCGACGGGATCAACGGCTAACCGCGTTTCGATGGCATTCTTGATCCGCGTCCTCATCGTTTTGGGCAAAGAGGGAATATCGCGGTTAACGACGCGCTCGAAATACTCAATCGCGTACGTCATGACCACGCAGCGTCATGTGATATATTCTTCTTGCCCTTGTGTTCGCGCTCGCGCTCTTCCGCCAGATGCGAAAGGGCAATGTCTTCGCGCCGCTCCAACGCATCCAGAATTAGTTCCCGCGCAAGTCCGGAAGCGGTCTTCCCCTCGCGTTTCGCGAGGCTCGTCAAAAGCGCGGCTGTTTCCGGAAGAAAGGAAACGTTTAAACGTGGGTGTGTCGTCGGCACATCAACCTCCTGTAGAATTGGTTAACGTGTAACACTTTTACATCACCAATGCAAGAAAATTCGGCATTTCAACGGAGATCCGCGATTCAGCAGCTCCCGCGAAATTCCTCTTTTTACTTTCGCATTTCGCATGATACACTGCCCTTCATGCGCAATGCTTACGCCCTTTCTGATACGATGCTTATGGACGCCTTCCTGGCGGCCGGCCTCGTTGCGCCTATTGCGATCATTATCGCCATTATTATTCCTGCGTAAGCAGGAAAAACACGCGACCTCACCCTACAATTTGTTCTTTTTAATTAACCTTCGGGTCATAGGCATGCGCGCGTCGCAGCCGCGGCCGGAAAATATTATGAGGCTGTTATGTTTTACGATCCAAACAAGGTTTATGTTTTCGATACGACGCTGCGGGACGGCGGGCAGACGCCGGGCGTAAAATATTCCTCTAAGCTCAAGAAAACCGTTGCACGGTGGCTCGACCTTTTTGGCGTTGACTACATCGAAGGCGGTTGGCCCGGAGCCAATGAAACGGATATCGAATTATTCAGGAATCCGCCGCATCTGAAAAAGGCGCGTTTCACGGCCTTTGGCATGACGCTCAAAAAGGGTCTCACGCCCGAAACGGATACCGGTTTTCATAAAGTCGTCCACAGCAACGCGGATACCATCTGCCTTTTCGGTAAAACATGGATGGCCCATGTGACCGAAGCCTTGGGGGCAACGGACGAAGAAAACCTTGGCATGATCCGCAACAGCGTCGCCTATGCCAAGAGTCTCGGCAAAGAAGTCGTGTTTGACGCCGAGCATTTCTTCGACGGCTACAATGACAATCCTGAGTATGCTCTTGCCTGTTTACGTGCCGCCCAGGAAGCGGGCGCCGATTGGCTTGTGATGTGCGATACGCGCGGCCACACAATGACAAACGAAGTTTTCGAAATCGTCACAGCCGTGAAAGAAGCAATGCCCCAAGCGCGTTTGGGCATCCATTGCCATAACGATAGCGGCTTGGCCGATGCCAACAGTCAGGAAGCCGTCCGCGCCGGATGCCGCATGGTGCAAGGCACGCTAAACGGCCTTGGCGAGCGTTGCGGCAACGCAAATCTTAACACGATTATGGCCAATCTCGTGCTGAAAATGGGTTATACCCTCAGCTTTGAAAAAGAAAACTTGCGCGGCCTCAAAAAACTGGCCGATGACTTTGCCGATCTTCTGCGCCTCAAGCGCAACCCGCGCGCGCCTTACGTCGGCAAAGATGCCTTTGCCCACAAGGGCGGCGTCCACGGCCAAGCAGTCAGGAAAAATCCAAAACTTTATGAGCACATCAACCCTGAAGATGTCGGCAACGAACGGCAAATTCTTGTCTCTGACCAATCCGGCATGGCCAATCTCCTGATCAACCTTGAAGCGCACGGCATCGGCGTCGACCCTAAAGATCCCAAGCTGAAAGAACTTCTCGCGTCGGTGAAAAAACGCGAAGACGAAGGATATTCGTACGAACTGGCCGAAGCGAGTTTTGCCGTGCTGGCCTTGCGCAAGCTTGGACGCATGAAACGGCCCTTCGAAGTCAAAAAATACCGGATCCTCGACGAGGGCGAGTTTGACGACGAAGGAAAGTTGCACAATATCGCCCACGCTACCGTCATGATGAAGATTGCGGGCAAGGAAATGACGGCCGAGGCGCCGCGCCTCGACGTCACAGGCGAGGCCGAAGGGGATGGTCCCGTTTTTGCTCTCGACCGCGCCATGCGCAAGGCCATGAACGGCAACTATCCCGAAATGGAAAATCTCTGCCTTGTCGATTACAACGTGGCCATTCTCAACCCCAAAGAAGCGGCAGGCGCAACGACTTGCGTTGTGCTCGACGTCATGGATAAGCGCACGAAAAAACGCTGGACGACCACCGGCATTTCGCAAGATATCATCGGCGCTTCGCTTATGGCGCTGGTCGACGCCTACAATTACAGGCTTGCCTGTAATCAGCTTTCTCAAAGCACGCCGAAACGCGCTTTAGAGGCCAGAGAGGAACTGAAAATAGCCTAAAAAAAGGCCTGCAAACGGCTCCATTATCTGATATTTCAGCCGCATGTCCCAACCGGTCATCATCCTCGTCCATCCCCAGCTTGTCGAAAACATCGGCATGACGGCGCGCGCCATGGCCAATTGCGCGCTTTCGGAGCTTCGCCTCGTCCGCCCGCGCGATCCCTGGCCGCTCGGCCCCATTCATCAGCAACGCATGGAAGGCGCGGCCTCCGGCGCGGATCATATTCTAAAGGCCGCACACGTCTTCGAAACGGTCGAGGAAGCCATCGCCGATCTGAATTACGTCTACGCCACGGCGGGGCGCTCGCACGACATGGTGAACCGGATTCTGACCCCGCGCGCGGCCGTTCCCGACATGCAGGAACGCATCGGCGGCGGGCAAAAGGTAGGGGTCATGTTCGGGCCGGAGCGCACCGGGCTTATCAACGATTACATCGTGCTGGCGAACGCCAAAATCACCGTGCCGCTC
>JAQUPC010000154.1 GCA_028716765.1 Alphaproteobacteria bacterium
CAACACATCCCGGCACGTCCAGTATGGGTAAATTATTAACTGTTGCTCTGTTATATTGCGTTCTCTGCACATTTCTGGTCCTTCCAGCCTTGCTAGGCACGCCGGACTTGAGTAGAAAAAAAGAGACGCGATTCTAACCCTTTCCCTGCCTGCATAGAGGACACCATGATAAATACCCGCCGTATAGCCATCGCCTTTGCGTTGACTGCGACCATCGCGTTTGCAGGCTGCGCCTCTGTACCGCAAACTCCTGAGGAAAAAGCGGAATACAAGGCAACGAATGACCCGTTTGAAACGGTCAATCGCCATATTTTCGACGTGAACGACTTCCTTGACCGGCTGTTGTTCCGCCCGCTTGCCGAATTGTACCGCGTTACCGTGCCGCCTTATCTGCGCGACCGGGTCGCGGGCGTCGTGAAGAACATGTCGGAGCCCGTTATCTTCGCCAACAACCTGTTGCAGGGTGAAGTCAACAAGGCCGGCACGACGTTCGGACGCTTCATCGTCAACACCACGGCGGGTGGCGCCGGTATGTTCGATGTCGCGAACGACGCCGGATTGCACCGTCAGACGGGCGATTTCGGCCAGACACTTTACGTTTGGGGCTTCAATTCGGGACCGTACCTGGTTCTGCCCTTCTTTGGGCCGTCCAACGTACGTGACGCTATCGGCCTTGGCGTCGATTCCGTCATGTCGCCCTGGAAATACCTCGCGGCCATTGACGGCAACGGCACTGAAAACCGCTTTATGGCTGCTGATTTCGTTGGCGGCGGTATCGTCAGGCGTGAAGAAAACATCGAAGCGATCGATGCTTTGAGGGAAGGCTCTCTCGATTTCTACGCGCAGCTGCGCAGCGTCTATCGCCAGCACCGCGCCAAGCAATTGGGGATGCCCATGGAAAACACCATGCCTGCCTATGAGGACTTCGACATCGAAAAAACAACGCCGATTGTTCATTAGTCCGCTACAAGGATAATAATAAAAACCCGCTTTTCGTGGAAACGGAAAGCGGGTTTTTCTTTGCCTGAATCATACGGGATGGTTTGTTATGACGATCCCAAAAGCCCAAACCACCGTTCGCAAACATCCAGATCGCGACGGACGGAGTTGAAGCGGGCCTCGGTTACGGGGTCTATGCCCCATTTGGCGGCCTGAAATCCGGTATCAAGTTCAGCAGCCTCGAAGATTTCATCGGCGCTACGCTCTTTTTCCGTTAAGGCAAGACCGAGAACTAGCGATCCCGACACATCCACGGCATGACTAAGCCCGGTCAGAACGAAATCGCCATAGGCTTCGATGGCTTTATGCAGGGCGCTTATGGCGTCAGGCTTCTGGGCAAGGGGCATAACGCCTTGCACAGGGCATAGCATCGCGCCGAAGCGCAGGGCGCACCACTCAAGCAAGGGCTGCCAGACTTCCTGCTGCCGCGCCGCTAAAGATTCGGGCTTGTCGGTACGATGACACAAGAGTTCCGTTGCGGCATGCGCCAGAACCTGCTGCACGATGCGCTCGCGGTCTTTGGCGACAAGATCAATCGCCGTGGCCGCAAGCTGGGTAAGCGGCATGGTCGGCGGAACGATTTTGTCCGTCTGGGCTCGCCATTCGGCAACAATGGCTCCGGCTAACGCTGCCGACGGAAGGCAATAAGGCTTTTGGGCCGGAGTCAGCAAAGGCTTGTCGCCGTTATAAACGGTGAAGTTCTTTCCCTCGGGCACGATATGCAGCCCGGCCAGAATCTCGGAAGCCTTTTTCACCGCCATGATTATTTCCCGAACAGGCCTCCGCCGAGGCCGTCCAGCAGTTTGCCGCCGAGGTCCTTGGCCTTGTCGCGGGCCTTCTCCACGGCTTTTTCAACCGGGGCCGGAAGAACGGCAGGCTTGCTGGCTTGCGGATGCGCAAGCGTATATTGACACGCGTTTTGACCCGCCTGCTGAATGATATCCGGCACGCTGGCCCCTCCGGTGCCAAGGACCGCGCCTTGCAGCACATCCTTTGCTTTTTCCATAGCCGCTGTGGCGTCAGGCGCATAACGCGGATGCATGAGCGGTCCGCTAATGTGCAAAGGCGGAGCCAAGGAGGCATATTGATCGAGCGTTGAGCTGACTTCGGCAAGCTTCGGGCGGGAATAAAGCAGCATATTGATCGTCTCGTCACGCAAATTGACGTCGCCTTTTCCGGCGATCGTTGCTTGCCCGGTATCAAGCAAAAGCCCGTCGGTCCGCATTATGCCATTCGTGATCTTGAAATGCGCGGCCATGCAGTTCAGGCCTGATTTCGCCAGTTGCCCGGTTCCGGGAGCGAAGATGTTGAGCAGTTCGTTGCCAATATCTCCCAATACATCCTGCGAGACGCTTCCGCCCGCCATGACCATGTTGATCTGGCCGTTCGCGTTGCTGGCGAAATCGTGCAGGCTGTTGCCGGACGTCGTAATGTCCATGTCGGCGTCGCCCTTGCTTTCAAGGAAGGATTTCAGGCCGCTTAAGCTGACGAATTTCATCAGGTCGATCTGATACGCCTTGAGAACGGAACTAAACTGTGCCGGAGCTTTTTCGGCATCAAGCTTGATCTGCCCTTCAACCTTGCTGCCCCCTATCTGCATGCTTACGGGCGACAACAACAATCGCCCGGCGCGAAGATCGAGCTTGGCTTTCAAATCCTTGACGGATGAAACGCCAAGAGGAAGCTCGCCGATGGCTATATCCAGCCGGACATCGGCCGCCTTGAGGCCATCGAGTTTAAGCGGTTCGCTGCTGAAAATCCGCTTCTGCCCTTCGCCGCCCTTTCCTTCCCCTTCTTCTTTCGCGGATTTTTCGGCCTCGCCCGAAGAAGCCGGTTTTAAATCGGCCGGATCGAGTTTATCGCTTGTCAGGCTTCCTTGAATAAAAGGCCGTGAGCCGCCATAAGCGATCGTAAGCTGATTGACGATCTTCGTTTCCCCGGCCGTCAATGTTGCCGGATTTAACACGATCTCCGTAGACGGCGGATTAAAAACGCCTTGCATTTGAATATCATAGGGATCGTATTTAATGCTTGCTGTAAAGGGCCACTTGCTGTTCAGCAAGGTTTCAAGGGTTGTTTCCCCCTGCATCGCGAGTTTGACGGGCGCGCCGTCCGCTTCCCCGTCAAATTGAACTTCTATGCCTTTGTTCATCGGCATGGGCGCGTAAGTCAGTTTGGTGACGTTCAATGAGCTAGTTTTGCCGCCTTCCTGACGATAGGCGAACTTCGAGTTATCGATTTCGACTTTGCCGATGGAAAACGTAAGCGTCTTTTTCTCTTTTTCTTCCGGCGCGGCCTTTTCCGGCGGCGCCGATATTTTCGGGCCAAAGGCCCAGTTCGGCTGGCCTACGCCGTTTCGCTCCAATTGAATGTCGGCGTCCTTTAAGGCGAATGACTTTACGTCCAGCCTGTTGTCCAGCAAAGGCATCAATTCGACGCCGAGTTCCATGCTGCCGATTTTGGCCATAGGCTGACGGCTCGCCCACGACGTATTCGCCACGCTGACGTCACGAACCGTAAGGTTCAGTCCTTGACTCAGGGAGAAGCTGAGAGAAATAGGCCCGGCAAGCTTCACCTCGCGATCGAGCTGCCTGGTCAACGTGTCCGCGATGAGCATGCGATATCTGTCCGCGTCGAACGTGGCCAGAAAAACCCCGATCGCAACCGCCGCCACAACGGCGATCACAACAAGTATTTTGAGCAACGTGCGTAACGGTTTCATGGCATTCCTCCGTGGC
>JAQUPC010000155.1 GCA_028716765.1 Alphaproteobacteria bacterium
GGTCATTGTCGGCCATATTGAATCCTTTTTTATTGACGATTTGTTTTTAAGTTATCTGTTTCCCAACCGTTATCGCATATCGGAAAGGATGTGGCGGTCGAGCCAGCCGCATTTTCTGCAAATTCGCGGGCTGTCAAAAAGCGGAATTCGCACGATTATCAATCTGCGCGGCGCGCGTGACTGCGCCTCTTACTACCTCGAGGATAAAGCCTGCAAAAAACACGGCATTACGCTCGTCAATTTCCCGGTCAATTCGCGCCAGCCGCCAAAGCTTGAAATTCTTGAACAGCTTGAAAAGCTTTTTGCGGAGATCGAATACCCGGCTCTCATGCATTGCAAGGCGGGATCGGACCGCGTGGGCATCATGAGCGCGCTTTATCTCCTTATCGCCGAGAAGCAGCCTGTCGAAAAGGCGATGAAGCAGCTTTCGTTTCGTTACGGCCACGTTCGCCATGCGAAAACGGGCGTTCTGGATAAATTCCTCGAAACGTTTCAGGAGTTTTCCAAAAAGAACAAAACCGATTTTATGACGTGGGCGCGGCACCATTACGACCGTGATGCCGTCATCGCCTCCCACAAAATCTTCAGCTGGGCCGAATGGCTGACGAATAAAGTTCTACGCCGGGAATGAAGACTGCATGCCGTAAAGGCGGGCGTAAACGCCGCCGAGCGCCAGCAGCTCGGCATGACGGCCTTCCTCGACAATGCGTCCCTTTTCAATGACGACGATTTTGTCGGCGTCGACGATCGTCGACAGCCGGTGCGCCACCACGATCGTCGTGCGCCCGGCCTGAAGGCGCTTAAGCGCTTCCTGCACGGCGCGTTCGGATTCGTTGTCGAGCGACGACGTGGCTTCGTCAAGAAGCAGCACCGGGGCGTTGCGCAGCATGGCGCGGGCGATGGCGATGCGCTGCCTCTGGCCGCCCGAAAGTTTGACGCCATGCTCACCCACGATCGTGTCGTAGCCGTCCGGCAGCGAACGGATGAACACCCCCGCCGAAGCGGCCTCGGCCGCCGCCGCGATTTCGCTATCCGAGGCGTTTTGCCGCCCGTAGGCGATATTGGCGCGCACGGTATCGTCGAACAGCGTCGTTTCCTGACTGACAAGGGCGATATGGCTGCGCAGGCTTTTAAGAGTGATTGACCTGATGTCCTTGCCGCCGATGGAAATGCTGCCTTCGTCCACGTCATAAAAGCGCGGCATAAGGTTGATGATCGTCGATTTCCCGGCTCCGGATGGCCCGACGATGGCAACGGTCTTGCCGTGGGGCACTTTTATGGAAATATGATCGAGCGCCAGCGTACCGTCTGGATAACGGAAGATCACGTCATGAATGGCGACGCCGAAGTCTTTTGTCATGAGCGGCGCCGCGCCGGGACTGTCCACGATGGAAGGGCGCGTATCGAGCAGCCGGAAAACGCGCTCGGCGGCGGCAAGGCCCGCCTGAAGCTGGGAATTGACCTTGGCGGTGCGCCGCATGGGGTCGAAGGCAAGGATGAAGGCGGTGATAAAGGAAAACAGGGCCCCCGCCGTCGTGAGACCTTCTTCGATCCGCCAATTGCCATAGAGAAGGACGGTCGTAATGGCGAGTCCGCTCATTAGCTCGGCCAAGGGGTCGTAAAGGGCGCTTATGCGAAAATTCTTCAGGGCGATTTTGTAAATGCTTTCGGTCACACCCTGCACGCGGGCATGTTCCTGAGCCTCCATGCCATAGCCTTTGACCTGACGGATGCCCTGAAAGATCTGGCTGAGGAGGGAGGTAAAGCGGCCCATTTCCTCCTGCGTTTTCGTGGCATAGCGGCGCACATGCCGTCCGGCGTACGTGACGAACAGGGCCGAGAGAGGGAATACGAAGAAGGCCGCCGTCGCGAGTCGCCAGTCCTGATAAAACATGACGCCGATCAGAAACGCGAGCGTCAGGCTGCCTTTAAAGGCGTTCGTCAGGCATTCGCTCACAGCCGAGCGCATGACCGTCACGTCGTTCGTGATGCGCGAGATAAGGTTCCCCGACGAGTTGGCATGAAAAAAAGCCAGATCGGCTTCCAAAAGATGCCTGTGCATCTCCTGTTGCACGTCGGTGACGATGCGCTGGCCAATCTTGTTCATGATGACGGTGTGGAAATAGGTGGCGATGCCGCGCGTGACAAAAAGGCCCATGACCAGGCCGCCAAGACCCACGGCGAAGGAGGCCGTTTTTCCGGCGCCGAGCTGATTGATGAGCGGCTCAATCGTTTTGGCCATGCCGCCCGTCGCCGCCGCCGCGACGCCCATAAAAAGAAAGGACGACACGAAACTGAACAGGTGAGGGCGAACGTACCCACGCAAAAGGCGGCGGATAAGCGTAAGGGAGCTGCTGGGCGCGTCCTTGACGCTTAAATGCAGACCTATGCCGCTTGGGAATGCGGAACCGTCATTAGATTGTTGAGGTAATAAGGACAAAGAAACTCCCCAATTCCGTCTTCAGCTAACCTGAATCGTATTCTGCCCCGGTTGCCACATGCATGGCGTCAGGCCGCCGGTTTGTAGAGCGTCCAGCACGCGAAGAACCTCGGCTACATTGCGGCCGACGTTGAGATCGGTCACCATAACAAAACGGACGATACCTTCAGGATCGACGATATAGGTCGCACGTTGCGATACGCCTTCGTGCTGATCGATGATGCCGAGCGCGGTGCTCAGTTCACGCTTGACGTCGGCAAGCATCGGAAAGGGCAGTTGGTTGAGTTCATTCTTTTGCTGCCGCCAGGCCAGATGGACGAACTCGGTGTCGATACTGGCGCCAAGAACCTCCGCCTTTCTGTCCTTGAAATCCTTGTAAAGCATGCCGAACTCGGCGATTTCGGTCGGGCACACGAAGGTGAAATCCTTCGGCCAGAAGAAGACGACGAACCACTTGCCTTTGAGACTTGCACTGTCGACCGTCGTAAAGGCCGTCTTGATATCCGAAGATACGACAGCCTTAAGATTGAAATCAGGAAACTTTTGTCCAACGCCGAGCATATTGGATTCTCCATGAAAATCGTAGCATCCGACGTTCGCAAAGCACGCCGAAATAAGGCGATAATGTGCATCATCTACCGATGATAGCCAAGCTATTTCGAGGAACGGTGCGCCGCCTTGTAATGATCGGGGCCTTTTAAAGCCTGCCGGTGACCGTCAAAAAGCCCTGACGCTCCACCGCCGGGAACGGGCTCGTTCCCGTGATGCGGCGGTTCAGGTTCGTGCCGGAAAGGGCGGCCGTGAAGCGCTCGGTGATCTTGTAGCCAATCCGTCCGGCGAGGCTGGCGTAACCGTCCGTGGGCGTGTTGCTGATGTTCCAGCCGCCGTCCGCGCTGCGTTGCATCTTTGTCGATGACACCAACTGGCCATTGCCGTCAATTTCCCAAGGGCCGGTCGTGTAGCCCAAGAGTAGGCGGTAATGATGTTGCGGCGCCGATTTCTCATAATTGACGTTTTCAAAGACGCCGTCGCTGTCGCTGATGTTCGTGTAGCTATAACTGGCATCCCAGCGGAACCCCAGTTCATGACTGCCCTTGACCTGAAACTCGATGCCGAAGCCTCTGCTGTTTCCGACGTTGATGCTTTGGCCGCAGGGATAGGCCGTTCCATTGGCCGTTATAGTGCCGACCGCCGAGAGAGGCGG
>JAQUPC010000156.1 GCA_028716765.1 Alphaproteobacteria bacterium
GGCTTGACGACATTATTGACGGTTTGGGTCAGTCGACCGTCGAATTGCCGGGAGGCGGCAGCATTATCATTGAACAGACTGAGGCGCTTGTTGCCATCGACGTGAACGGCGGCGAGACACAAAACGTCTTGGCGGTGAACTTGCAGGCGGTGAAAGAAATCGCGCGCCAGATCAGATGGCGCAATCTGTCGGGCATCATCGTCATCGACGCCCTGAAAATGAAACAGCGCCCCGACAAGGCGAAGGTCCTGAACGCGCTGGCCAAGGCCACGGCGAACGATCCGGCTGGCGTTCAGGTGTTCGGTTTAACCAAGCTCGGCCTCATCGAAATGACCCGGACGCGGCGGGGGATTTCTATTTCCGATGTTTTACAGGAATAGACGGAATCGGGTGATCTACGGTGCCTTTGCGTCAGAAAATGAAATAACCGTTTCCATGGCATGACATACTTTGTCGGCTTACGTTGCAAATAAAGCCGATGTTCTTGCATAAGCAGGAATAAAGACATCCATTTATATCAAGGTGTTAGCGTTCATCCCCCTACATCGGGAATGCAATACGGACGCTTTCTTGCTGAAACTAATTATCCCCAAAATCCTTGAATTAACCATACTATTTGCGGCATTCTGCGCCGCCGGAACATGAACATGCTGCATACACCACAAAATCTCGCGCACAGGGCGCAACAGCCGTTGGCCAACAGCGCCGATGCGCTTGACCGTTCCGTTCGCCTTGGCTCCGGGGCCTTGCTCGATCTCCAGCGGGCCGATGGCCACTGGGCGTTCGAGCTGGAAGCCGATGCCACGATTCCGGCGGAATACATCCTGCTCGACCATTTTATGGATACCGTCAACCAGCCGTTGCACGAACGCATGGCCGTTTATCTTCGTTCCATTCAGGAAAGTCACGGTGGCTGGCCGTTGTTCCATCGCGGCGTGTTTGACATGAGCGCCAGCGTCAAGGCTTATTACGCGCTGAAATGCGTGGGCGACGATATCCAAGCCCCGCATATGGTTCGCGCGCGCCGCGCTATATTGGAAAACGGCGGAGCGGAAACGAGTAACGTATTCACGCGCATCCAGCTGGCTCTGTTCGGCGCCGTGCCGTGGCGCGCGGTGCCGGTCATGCCGGTCGAGATCATGCTGCTGCCGCGCTGGTTTCCGTTCCATCTCAGCAAGATGGCCTATTGGTCGCGCACGGTGATCGTGCCGCTTTTGGTGCTGATGGCCAAAAAGCCGCAAGCGCGCAATCCGCGCGGCATTACGGTGCAAGAGCTTTTCGTTACACCGCCCGGAAAAGTGAAGCACTGGCACACCAATAAGTCGCGAGCTATTTTGAATCCCGCATTCCGCGCCGTGGATGCCGTTCTGCGCGTGTGCGAGCCCTATATGCCGAAGTTTTTCCGGCATATTGCGATCAACCGCGCTGTGGCTTGGGTCAAGGAGCGCCTGAACGGCGAGGATGGTCTAGGCGCTATCTATCCCGCCATGGCGAACGCGGTGATGATGTTCGATTGCCTTGGTTATGCGCCGGATCATCCCGATGCCGCTGTCGCGCGTCTTGCCATCGATAAAATGGTCGTCGATGGGCCGCATCGAGCCTATTGCCAGCCGTGCCTTTCGCCGGTGTGGGATACAGGCCTGACATGTCATGCCCTTTTGGAAACGGGCGGCAACGAAGAAGCCGTTGCAAAGGGGTGCGACTGGCTTATCGGCAAACAGGTTTTGGACGTTGTTGGCGACTGGGCGGCATGGCGGCCGAAGGTGAGGCCGGGCGGATGGGCGTTTCAATATAACAACGCGCATTATCCCGATCTTGACGACACGGCGATGGTCGTGATGGCGCTCGACCGCCTCGATCGCGATAAATACCGCGCGGCGATTGACCGCGCCGTCGAATGGGTGCTGGGCCTGCAATCGAAAAATGGCGGCTGGGGAGCGTTCGATGCCGACAACACCTATCATTACCTGAATTACATTCCTTTTGCCGATCATGGCGCGCTTCTCGATCCGCCGAGCGCCGATGTGACGGCGCGCTGTCTTTCAATGCTGGGCCAGCTTGGCTATCGCAAAGAGCATCCGGCCGTGAAGGCGGCCATCGCCTATCTGCGCCGCGAGCAGGAGCCGGAAGGATGCTGGTTCGGGCGTTGGGGCACGAATTACATTTATGGCACGTGGTCAGTGCTGTGCGCGTTGAACGTTATCGGCATCGATTCCAAGGACGAGATGGTTCGCCGCGCCGCCGATTGGCTGCTCGCGAAACAGCGCGCCGATGGCGGCTGGGGCGAAGACGGCGCGAGCTATTGGGAAGACAAGCCTAAAGGCGAGGGGCCCGTGAGCACGCCCGCGCAAACGGCTTGGGCGATCCTAGGCCTTATGGCGGCGGGTGAGGTCGATCATTCCTCGGTTGCCAAAGGCATAGCGCATCTTCTTGAGACACAGGACGAAAACGGCGAATGGGACGAAGAGCATTTCACGGCTGTCGGTTTTCCGCGCGTTTTCTATTTGAGTTATCACGGCTACAAGGCCTTTTTCCCCTTGTGGGCCGTTGCCCGCTATCGCAACCTGCAGCAAAGCAACGCGTTGCAGGTAATTCATGGCATGTAAGCCTTTAACTTTTAGCCTCCGGCCTTTTCATGTTGGGAATACTTTGCGGTCTTGAAGCGGAAGCGGTCGTAGCGCGCAAAATAAAAGGCGCGAAGGTGATTTGCTCGGCCGCCCGGCCGGACATAGCGCAGGAAGAAGCGCAAAGGCTTGTCAATCAGGGCGCGACGCAACTGCTCAGCTTCGGTCTCGCGGGCGGTTTAAAGTCCGGGCTTTCCTCGGGGACGCTTATCATCGGTTCCTCGGTTTGCGCCGTAGAAACATGCCTGGAATGCGATGCCAATTTAATTGCGGGGCTCAAAAAGAAATTGCCGCAGGCGGTAGCCGGGCCTGTCTGGGCTTCGGGAACGATTCTTGAAAGGGCTCGTGACAAGCATACGCTCTTTTTGCAATCAGGTTGTCTTTGCGCGGACATGGAAAGTCAGGCTGTGGCGCGCGCTGCCATTAATGCAGGAATACCATACGCGGTTTTGCGCGTTATAGCCGACACGGCGGATATGGATTTGCCTCCGGCAGCGCTGGTGCCGCTCCGCGACGACGGCCGCGTGAACCTGCGTTGCGTTTTGAGGGGCCTTGTTCATAACCCCATTCAGTTGCCCGGACTTATCCGGCTTGGCGTTCACACAGGCTTGGCGCTAAAAGGTCTGAAGAAGGCTGTGGAATCCCGGCTTTCAGATGGGCTGGCATGACGCTTCTAACGGAAACCAAACGCATGACGGTCCCTGCCTTTACGGCGCGTAAGGGCGGTGAGCCGCTGGTTTGCCTGACGGCCTACACGGCGCCGATGGCGCGGTTGCTCGATCCGCATACCGATATGCTGCTGGTGG
>JAQUPC010000157.1 GCA_028716765.1 Alphaproteobacteria bacterium
GTACGACGGTGCGGAACGGCAATTCGAGCCGCTTGAGAACCGTTTCGGCGCATGAGACCATGCGTTCATGCTCGGCCCAGGACTGATCGGGTGCGGTGATGCTGACCAGTTCAACCTTGTAAAACTGATGCTGGCGCAACATGCCGCGCGTATCTTTTCCAGCCGAGCCCGCTTCCGAACGGAAGCACGGCGTCATGGCCGTAAAGCGGAACGGCAGTTCCTCACGGTTGACGATGTCGCCCGCCACGATGTTCGTTAAGGGCACTTCCGCCGTCGGAATAAGCCAAAGTCCCGTCGTCGTCCGGAACAAGTCTTCAGCGAACTTGGGCAGATTGGCGGTACCGTAAGCCGTCTCGTCGCGCACCATCAACGGCGGCGAAAATTCCGTATAGCCGTTTTCTTTGGTGTGGATATCGAGCATAAACATGCCCAGCGCTCGCTCCATGCGCGCCAACGCGCCGCGCAGTATCGTGAAGCGCGCTCCCGACAGCTTGGCCGCGGTCGTGAAGTCCATCAAGCCGAGCGCCTCGCCCAACTCGAAGTGCTGTTTGGGATTTTTAATAACCGGCGGCGTGCCGACGCGGCGGACTTCCTTGCTGTCGCGATCGTCCTTGCCATCGGGCACATCGTCCGCCAGACGATTGGGAAGTGAGGAAAGAATCTCGCGCAGTTCCTCTTCCTCGAGGCGCGCGCGGTTCTCAAGTTCGGCCAGTTTGTCCTTAAGCGACGCCACCTCAAGCATAAGGCCGTCCGCATTACCGCCTGTGCGCTTGACCTCGCCGACCTGGCGCGACAGGTCGTTACGGCGCGCCTGTACCTCTTGCATCGTTGTTTGCGTGGCGCGGAATTCCTGATCGAGCCGCAGAATTTCCGTTGAAGCGGGCGGCAGACTGCGGCGCTTCAGCGCCTTGTCGAAGGTTTCGGGATTTTCGCGGATCGATCTTATGTCGTGCATGGCGCGAGTCTCAAAGGGGTGAAAGAGCGAGACTATACAGAAGCTTCATCCTCCGGTCCAGACGAAGACGGCGATTCCAGACGCCCTTTCTCCACCCACCTTGCCGCCAGAATCGACACCTCGTAGAGCAGCAGCATCGGCACCGCAAGGCTTATCTGGCTGATAACGTCCGGCGGGGTGATGACGGCGGCCACGACGAAGATAATTACGATGGCATAACGGCGGAATTGTGACAGTTTGGCCGCCGACAAAAGCCCGATGCGAGTCAACAGCACGAGAATCACCGGCAACTGAAACGCCAGCCCGAAGGCGAAAATGATCGTCATGGAAAGCGACAGATATTCGCTGACCCGCGCTTCAAGCTGGATGGGCAGAGAACCCGGCGCCGCCGGCACCTCGAAGCTCAGAAAAAACTTCCACGCCATGGGAAAGACGGCATAGTAGGCCATCGCGGCGCCCATCATAAACAATAGCGGCGAGGCGATCAGAAAAGGCAGAAACGCCCGGCGTTCGCTCTTGTAAAGGCCAGGCGCCACAAACAGCCATATTTGCGCGGCGATCACCGGAAAGGCCAGAAAGCATCCCGCCCAAAGCGCCAGCTTGATATAGGTAATAAACGCTTCGGTCAGGCCTGTGTAGATGAGACGGCGCGACTCATCCCCGGTGGCTTTGGCCAACGGCCGGACGAGAAACGTATAAATCTCCGGAGCAAAAAAATAGCAAACCACAAACGCCACAAGAATGGCGAGCAGCGAATAGATAAGCCGCTGCCGCAAGTCGATCAGGTGCGCCAGAAGCGGCTGGGACTCAAGTTTGTCCATCGGTCGGCTCCGGCGGCGTTTTTTCCTCTTTTTCTTTTTCCTTCTTCTCCGCCATTTCGGCTTCGTAGCTGACCTGCTCGATGCACACGCGTAGATCATGCATCGTGTTGCGCGCCTTGCCCGCCAAACGGCCGAGCGCGTGCATCACCTTGGGCAGGTCTTTCGGCCCGACAGCCACAAGAGCGACCGCGCCGATCACGATGAGTTCGGGCCAGGCGATGTCCAGCATACTTAAGACGGCGTTTTGTCGTTCGTGCCGGCTTTTTTGTCCGCAGGCGGCAAAGACCGTTTTTCAGGATCCGGTTTGCAGCACGGACTGTCGTCATTAAGCCCGGCCTTAAAATTACGAAGGCCTTTGCCAAGATCGCCCATCACGTGCGGCAGCCGTCCCGCGCCGAAAACGATCAGCACCACCAGCAGCACGATCAGGATATGCCAAATGCTTAAGCCCATGTCGGTCCTCCTTGCTAAAACGAGACAGCCTAACAAATACGCCCGCCCTCGACAAACGGGCATTTTGCTTGTTCTTACAACTTGCTAGACTTGAGATGCATGACCAAACTGACTATCCACCTCATCGCCGGACCAACGGCCTCGGGCAAATCGGCGCTGGCGCTTGAAATCGCACGGCGCGAGCGCGGCACGGTCATCAACGCTGACGCCATGCAGGCCTACGCGGGGCTTCCGATCCTTACGGCACAGCCGGAGCCTCAAGACAAAAAAGAAATCCCGCACGAACTATATGAGGTTTTCGATCCTGCCGAGCGATCGTCGGTCGGGAAATGGCTGACGCTGGCAGAAAACGCCATCCGGCGTGCCGTTGAGGCAAGCCGCACGCCAATTTTGGTGGGCGGAACGGGTTTGTATTTCAAAGCTCTGCTGGAAGGGCTTGCGGAAATTCCGCCCGTTCCGGAAGATGTGCGAAACGCGGCACAGAAACTATACGCCAGTCTTGGCCCGGACGCGTTTCGCGCCGAACTTGCAAAACTCGATCCCGAAAGCGCCGCGCATCTTAAACCAAACGACAAACAGCGCCTTATCCGCGCTTATGAAGTGGCCAAACACACGGGAAAGCCGATTGGGCATTGGCAGGTTGCGTCGTCATCTACGGCAATAGCGGAGGATTTTGCTTTACGCTCCCACCTTCTCCTGCCCCCGCGCGAGAAACTTTACGCCGCCTGCGACAAGCGCTTTCTGAATATGATGGAACGCGGGGCTATCGAGGAAGTGCACGATCTTCTTGCGCGTAAGCTTGATCCGGATCTGCCGGCCATGAAAATTCTCGGCGTACGTGAAATCGCCGCTTTTCTGCGTGATGAGATATCGCGCGAAGAAGCCATCGCCAAAGCCCGGCAGGCTACGCGCAATTACGCCAAGCGCCAGGTGACGTGGTTCCGGAATCAGTGGGCAATGGAACGGAGATAAAAAAAGAGCATTCAGAGAAGAAGAAACTGAATGCCGACTGTTGGTTACTGCATCTCGCCGAAATTGATGGAGTCGAGACGTCCCATGGCGCGTTGCAGGCGCTCATCGTGACTGGAAACGGCCTTGGCGATCTCGTCCTGGATTTTCGCCAGCTTTTCGATCGTAAGGAGAAGGTCGTACGCCATGGTTAGATCGG
>JAQUPC010000158.1 GCA_028716765.1 Alphaproteobacteria bacterium
CGTCAAACGCGGTTGGGCTCTAAATCAGGACGAAGAATCCGAAGGCCTGTATGCGCCCGACCAGGATGAGGCACATTTCAAGCGCCACGGCATCTGGACAAGCCGCTTTCAAACTCCCGAAGACTGGCGCGATGGTGTGCAGCGTTTCGTGGATCATGGCGAAAAGACCGGCCAGGATCCCACCGGCGATGAGAAGCCGGACATACCCGAAGATTAGGATATTTGCCGATTAGGTTGAAATGATCCTAAAAGAATAGTCGTTACGTTTTTGGCCGTATATCGCTTTCCATACCACATGATGAGGTCAGTTGCCTCCGGCACTCTCGAACGCCGTTCAGGATGCTTTCAAGGCCCTCCAATTCAAAAAGCATAGCGCTTGCCTGCCGCCAGTTCTGGTTGCGAAGGGATTGCATCAAAACCAGTATTCCCTCCTCCATTGCTTGTCCGGCCTTGCGGGCTACGCGATCGCATTGCTCGGCTTCGTTTGCCGTTTCCATTTCATGGCGGAGATCGGCAACCGTTTGGTTCGGTTCGAGTGCTTTCTCCGTGGCATGTTCGTGTAAAATGAGCCAATAACGTCCCCGCCGAAGAGGATCGCGCAAAGTCTCATAGGCTTCCTCAAGAGCCTCAAGATGCTTTGAGGCATGGCCTTTTTCTCCGGCGCCACGGATGGAAAAACGATTGGGGTCAAGCGCGCGCTTTAGCCCCGTGTGCTGTTTTTCAAGCGCTTCGAAATCAAGATCTATGTTCCGGTCAAGGCCAAGACGCGCAAAATGATCGAGTTGACGCACGGGCTGGATCGTGCCGCACTGATGGCAGAACAAGGCGCGCACTGATATGGGCTTTTGGCATAGCCAGCAATGCACGCCATCCAGTGCGCCATCCGAAGATGTAATGAACTCGATGATATTATTCATAAGCGCCCTTCACATAGCTGGAATGGGGGGATGCTCTCCCCCCACTCATGCAAAGGATCCATTATATCTTATTATGCTCTATAAGTGTGAGGCTTTTCACCGATTTAAAGCCGAATCAAAGCCTTCAATCCACACCCAACCTGAAGATCACCGCTCGTTACGGCAAAAATATTTCTTAGCCGGAAAGACGCCGGATTTTCCCATCAGGTTCTAGACGGCGTGAGTCAACGATTCGCCTGAAAGATCCGGAAGGTTGATAACGGGCGCTTCCTCCGGCAGTTCGTCCAGCTTGCTCGCTTCGCTTGGACACAATGTGCAATTGGCCACATCCTCCAAGGTAATCGTTTTCAGATAGGCGTTAACTTCATCGCTTATGGATTGCCATAAAAGATCGGTCAGATGCCTGTCTTTGACGTTCGAAGGATCATCAATCTGAACCCGTGATGACGAATCGTCGACCGCGCGTACGATCTGATAAGCCGTAATGCTGTCGGATGACTCGGCAAGCCTGTAACCGCCGCCCGGACCACGGATGCTCTTAACAAGCCCCGCGCTTTTTAGCCGTGCCACGAGCTGTTCAAGATAAGATAGGGAAATATCCTGACGTTGGGCAACTTCGGCCAACGAAACAGGGCCATTCTGGCCATTGCGTGCCAGATCGACCATCGCCATAACGGCATGACGTCCTTTTGTGCTGATGCGCATGTTATGCCTTTCCTTTCTTTGCTGATTTGTTAATAGGATAAGACAGGTACTAATTATTACTCCGATTCTCCCTGATCGCATAGGACAAAGATGCTGCTTTATGTAACCTACTGTTTTTTTATAATAATTCTTATTGTAGCTTATGCGTTTCTTTCTTGTAAGTTTACCCACTGACCGTGCTAATATGCACCAGTAAGAGTTCAATTATTAATACCCATTAACCATAACCGATTATTCGGTTAATTGCAACGATATCGTAACGATATCTTAAAGGTTCGGAAAAAATGCCTGAGGTTTTGATCGCCGGTCCAGCCGGTCGTTTGGAAGGCCGTTACAGTCCGGGCAAATCCCCGACCGCTCCAGTCGCCATTATTCTTCATCCCCACCCCCAGCACGGGGGCACGATGAACAACAAAGTGGTGTTCGGGCTTTATAATGCTTTTGTCGAACGGGATTTTTCAACGCTTCGTTTCAATTTCCGTGGCGTCGGCCGCAGCCAGGGAACCTATGACCGTGGCGAAGGTGAATTAAGCGATGCCGCAGCCGCTCTTGATTGGCTGCAGGCGATCAACCCGAATGCTCGTAGCGTATGGGTTGCAGGTTTTTCTTTTGGTGCATGGATTGGTATGCAGTTGTTGATGCGCCGCCCGGAAACAGAGTCGTTCATTTCCGTCGCGCCGCCCGCCAACATGCTGGATTTCAGCTTCTTGGCGCCCTGCCCTTCCTCGGGCCTGGTCATTCATGGCGAAGCCGACGAAATCGTGCCGGAGCCGTTTGTCGCCAAACTGGTCAACAAGCTATCTCACCAACGCGGAATCAAGATCGATTATCGCGTGATCCCCGGAGCCAGCCACTTTTTCGGCGATCATCTGCATGATGTACTCGATCACGTCGAGGATTACCTCGATCTTGCCCTGCATCAGCGGCCCGTCCAATTGGCGATGGCCGGATGACGCCTTTCGGCATCGTGCAAAATCCCGCCTGTCGCAGGGCGTGATACGCCGGTTGTTCCCGGCAGGCTGAGCGGCAAGCCAAGCTTGGACCGCACAGCGAGATAGGCGAACGTTTCCGCCTCCAAACTATCGCCGTTCCAGCCAAGTGCTTCTACGGTTTCAACAGGCGATCCGGATTGTTCCGCAATCCATCGCATCATCGTCGCGTTATGCCGTCCACCGCCAGTGAGATAAACGGTTAAAGGTTTGCGAGGCAAAAGATCGAGCCCAGACACCACTGCACGAACCGTCATCATCGTCAGCGTCGCTACGCCGTCAGTTGTGCTCATTCCTTGCGGAATAAATTCGTTGAACGCATTGCGGTCGAGCGATTTGGGAGGTTTTTTGCCAAAAAACGGATGTTGCAGAAAACGATCGACACGCGCCTCTTCCGCAAACCCCAAAGCGGCTAATTTGCCATCTTTATCATAAGGCTGACCGGTATGGCGCAACATCCAGTCGTCAATCAAGGCGTTGCCCGGCCCCATGTCAAAGGCGAGGATGTCATCCTCATCATCGCCGCCTATCCACGTGATGTTCGAAACGCCGCCGATGTTGATGATGGCAACAGGCTTAGGCAGATTGGCCGCCAGCGCGCGATGATAAAGCGGCACGAGCGGCGCGCCCTGCCCTCCAGCCCGAATATCCGCCGAGCGGAAATCATTGATCACGGGAATGCCTGTCTGCCGGGCAAGATAGCCGCCATCGCCAAGCTGGATCGTCAGGCCCTCTTCAGGCTGATGCCAAATGGTCTGGCC
>JAQUPC010000159.1 GCA_028716765.1 Alphaproteobacteria bacterium
AAAACCTTTGCCGCCAGGCCGGGGTGGCAAGGCTTGACGCCGGACCGAAAGGCGCCGTTATCGGGTTCTATCAGGACAAATTCGCGCATCCCGGCAGACTGATAGCATGGATCACGAAGCAGGCGGGAACGGCCAAAGTACGCCCCGACCAAAAGCTGGTTCTTGTGCGCGCATGGGACAGTCTCGAACGGCGTCATGAAAACCTGAAGGCTATTTTGGCGGAACTTATTGAACTGGCGAGATAACTTGACGAAAGGGCCGGACTCATAGCCATAATGCGCCAATCCGGACCGGAAAGGATTTGTTATGACTGACGAATACGTTAGCGCCAAAATTAAGGAGGCTTTGACGGCCACCGGCGGCGACAAGCGCGATGCGCAAAAATTGCTCATTACGTGGGCCGTGCGCGATCAACCGCTTCTTATCGGCCTCACAAAACCGCATCTGAAGGCAATCGTGTCCTCGTGGGTGGATAACGCTATGCGTTCGCCCAGGAAAAACGGAAGCCAGAACAAGGACGTCCATTTTTCCAAGGAAGAAATCGATAAGATAATCGCGACGCGTCCCGTGGGCGATAAGCGCTCACCCGTCGTGCCGCCGCCTAAATCATCGGTGCGGCAGGCCTCCGTCATGCACCAGTTGGCCGCGGCTTTTAAAAAGCGGAAAAAATAGGACGTTAGCCGCCGCTATTAGCTGTGTGCCCGGTTAATCTTTGTCTCGTGCATCTTGGCGTTCGTGAAATTGGCGCCCGCGATCTTCGCTTCCAGGAAGTTCGCATAGCTGAGATCCGCTTCCGAAAAATCGACATCGCGCACGTCGGCCTGATTGAAGTCGGCGTAACGAAGAGATGAGCCCGCAAAAGAGGTTTTTAGCGCACGATTCCCCTCGAGCACCAACGGCTCAAACCGCGCGCGCATGAACTTGGCGGACACCATATTGCACTTCCGGAAGGCGCTTCCCCGCAAATCGGCCGAGGTAAAATTACAATTGCGGAAGTCGCCGCCCGAAAGCTGGGCTGCCTGTAAATTGCATTGCGACAGATCGAGCCCGTACCAGATGGCTTTTTCGCCGGCCAGCATGGTCAAATTCGCGCCCACAAGAGAAGGCGCGTTTCTGAGATCGTATCCTGTCAGGTTAAGCTGCTGGCCTTCGGCTCCTTTGGATTTCAGCCAAACCTGATGCAACTTGAGCATTTCGTCGAAAGTCATGGGAAGCTGGTCGGTGGTCAGCCCCATCGGCTTGTCCGTCAGCGCTCCTTTTAAATCGACATTCACAAGGCCCGTAAAATCGATCAACGCGCCCGTGAGATTGGCGTCCCGCAATTTGACGTCGCGCAATTCGCATTGGCTGAGGTCGGCCCCCGCCAGATTGGCGCCCGTCAGATTTGCCCCCGAAAGATTTCCCTTAATGATTATGGATTTGCTTAGGTTGGCGTCCTGGAAATTCGAATTCGTCGCTATGGCGCCCGACAGCTTGACGGAGCCGAGATTGGCGCCGCGCATATCGACGCCGCCCGTTCCGCCTTTCCATGCTTCGCCCTCGCTGATGAAGGACAGGCCTTTTTCCGGGTCGAATTTGGCAAAAGAGCCTTCGCGTAAATCGGCGCTGCTCAGATCCGCACCTGTCATAACCGCGCCGCGCAGGCATGATCCGCGTAGATCGGCGCGCACGAGGCTGGCGTTGCGGAAATTGGCCTTGCGCAGGTCGCAGGCGTACAAAAGGCAAAAATCAAGCTTGGCGTTTTCAAAATCGGTTTCAAGAAGGACCGATCCCGTAAAATCCGCATGCGACATATCCCGGCCGCGAAAAGAAAGATGCGACAAGTCATGATGCGCCAACACCGCCCGCGCGCCGTTGGAACGCCCTCTACGGAAGGCCTCATGACGAGCAATAATGTTGTCGAGCTCGGCCTGGTCAACGTTGGTTAAAGTGCCGGATTCCGCCATATTCCTGCTACCATCTCATTATTATTGCTATTTGTTCGCGCTTTCAACGGGACGAAGAAGAGAGCACAGGCTGCCGTTGCATTGGACGAGGAGCGCATCCGCTGTCTGGACGGCGTTCTCATCCTTGGCTTTCGGCAGATTGCATTCGACACGGTATATAGTCTTTCCTTCGTTGCCAAGAGTCTGTTGATACACTTCGATTTTTTTAGGCGGGCAGTTGTTGATGCGCGCGACCTCGCGGGCTTCCGCGGCAGCTGCAAAAACCTCCGTTGTTCCGAAGAGGGCGTACAATAAAAACAGGAAAAGGGCCAATCGCATGGATATGATATCTAAAACTATCTTGTTAACAGGAAGTTACCGTTGCTGCAGGGCTGCCTTTGCGGCGCGTAACAGGCCTTTGGCTTTGGCAGCTGATTCGCGGCACTCGGAATAGGGATCGCTGTCATAGACGATGCCCGCGCCCGCCTGAACATGCACAAAGCCGTCCTTTACGACGGCGGTGCGGATGGCGATGCAGGTATCCATGTTGCCGTTGGCCCCGAAATAACCGATGCAGCCCGCATAGACCCCGCGGCGGTCGGGCTCCAGTTCCGCGATGATCTCCATCGCGCGGATTTTCGGCGCGCCGCTGACCGTACCTGCCGGAAAGCCGGCCATAAGGGCATCGAGCGACGTATGTTCCGGCGCAAGTTCGCCTTCGACGTTCGAGACGATGTGCATCACGTGCCGGTAATATTCGATGATGTTCCGCTCGGTCACGCGCACGCTTCCTGTTTTGGCGACACGGCCGACGTCGTTGCGGCCGAGATCGACCAGCATCAAATGCTCCGCTAATTCTTTCGGATCGGCCAGAAGTTCGGCCGCGAGTTCGGCGTCGGTACGGTTGCCCAGCCCGCGCGGCCGCGTTCCGGCGATGGGCCGAATGGTTACCTTGCCGTCGCGCACGCGCACGAGAATTTCCGGGCTGGTGCCGACGACCGAGAAATCCTTGAAATCGAAAAAGAAAAGAAAGGGCGAAGGATCGAGCCGCCGCACGGCGCGGTAAAGGGAGAACGGCTGGAGTTCGAACGGCAGCCGGTAGCGCTGCGACAAAACGACCTGAAAGGCGTCTCCCGCGCGGATGTATTCCTTGGCATGTTCGACCATCGCCACGAAACCGGCTTCGGTCATGTTGCTTGTTGCCTCGCCGGCGTCGGCAACTTGCGCCGCCGCCGCAGGTTGGAGCGGCAGGGTGCGGTCAAGATCCTGAAGCGCGCGCCGCAAACGCTCCATAGCGTTTTCGTAGGCGGCCTCGGGGCTTTGTTCGGCGTCGAACCACGCAGGCGTGACCAGCGTGAAGCAGTTCTCGATCTGATCGAAGATGGCCAGCAAGGTGGGGCGAATGAGAATGGCGTCCGGCACGGCGACATCGGAAACCGGTGATTC
>JAQUPC010000160.1 GCA_028716765.1 Alphaproteobacteria bacterium
TAAACAGTCCGTCAACAATCTGACCGCCCTGCTTCAGGCCAAGTTGAACGAAGACGAAATGGGGCTGACCTATGAAGGCACGAGATTGCGCGCCTCCAAGGCACGCACCGCCAGCGGCCAGCTTTGGGTCTCCCTGCGCAAAATCAACGCCCTCCCCCTCCCCGTCGACGGGCTCGGATTTACGCCGCAGCTTGTTCCGCACTTGCGGAATCTGGGAAAACGCGACGGCCTGGTTCTCATCTGCGGCTCGACCGGCCAGGGAAAGACGACAACCGCCAGTTCGCTGCTAAACGAATATCTCAGCCATCTCGGGGGCGTAGCCTTTACGATTGAAGATCCTGTCGAATACTCCCTTGAGGGCAGACACGGAAAAAGCGGCTTCTGCTATCAGGTCGAGGTAAAGGAAGACGAGGAATGGGCCATGATGCTCAAGCGCAGCCTGCGCTGGCATCCGCGTTACATTTTTGTCGGCGAAATCCGCACGCCGGATGCCGCCAACCAGCTTTTACGCGCGGCCAATACAGGCCACCTTGTCATCACAACGGTTCACTCGGGCACGATCGAAGAAGCGCTTGAGGGCCTTTTGCAACTCGGCGTGCAGTCCATTGGCGACCGCGCCGCCATACTCCTGGCCACGGGCATAACGGCCGTCATTCACCAAACTCTTGGGCCCCGGGGCCTGCAAACCCAGTTTTACATTACCGAACCGTTCAATCCCGCCTCGCCCTTCCGCGCCTGTATTCGCGAAAAGCGCATAGGCCAGACGCGGACGCTCGTCGATCAGCAAACGGCGCTTATGATGCAGGGTGGGAAGATTTTCAGGGACGCAGCGGGTTAGGGCCCTTGTCCGGAACTATTTAATGCCGGCTTGCAGAAAAGCGAAGCCTTTTTTCGCCTTGCTCTGAGGATCCTGCAATATCATGGCGTCCGGCGAAGTTTCTTTAAACCGGGAGCACAAAATTGCATGCGCTCTCTTCATGATAAGTTTCTCAGCATGAAGAATATGGCGCGAACGCACATTTGCATCTGAAACTTCAGGTTTATACTCAACCTCAAGTCCATAGGCTATTTTCAGGAACCGGCCGCGGATGTCTTTGACATTGACGTTGTTCTGGTCCCGGACAATGGCGCGTTCGCTTTCCGCCGGATTCGCAACATAAACCTTCCTGTTTGGAGGAAGTTCATAGTAACGATATTTGTCGAGTGACACTTCCAAGCCCACATTGACAACCTCGTCTCTCGCGGGAACTGCCACATTAAACATGAGCAGCTTTCTCTTGGACGCCACGACGAAACGGGGTTCGATAGGTTTATCCTTCACGGCATTCCTGATCCGGTTTCTCAAATAAGTGTATTTGATCGCCAAAGGATAAACGGAAGGATCAAAATGCTTGGGATTGACCGCTTCTTCATGTTCAACGCGCCCTACCATCGCGGCGCTTAAGTCTTTCGCGCTTGCAGTTAATCTCTTAAAATCCGGAAACAGTGCCGCAAGATGCACCTTGATTCCGGCCTGATCAGGAAACCCGCCGCCACTATAACGGAACCTGAAATCAACCCCCTGTCCCTCGAACAGAGCATTAAGATCGTGGGCCTGAGTATCAAAATACACGCTTACGACTGGATGGGGCGTCCTCGGCTTGCTCACCAAAGAAATGCCGTCTGAGGAACACACGAATTCATCATGATGAACGTCAGTCAGCGCGAAGTGACCTTGCTCGGTAACACTATACTGACTTTCCCATTCAACTCTCTGAATTAAATCATGCGCATCGCAACTCTGGTGCCAAAATATATTATTTGCTGCCGGGAAATACTTGTACTTATGCGCCGTGGACATACAAACCACCCATAGATAAAGCCAAGGAAAATAAGCAATTTCGCGAGTTTATAATTATGGCGGGGTGATTCCTCAACCTGATTCTATGGTTAAATCAATTTCATGACACGATTCAGCGTTCTTTTTTACAACCTGTGATCATTGTTCCTTCGGCGCGTGTTTTTTTTACTAATTTTAGTCCTATTTCCCCTTCGCCCTCGGGTGAGCCGCCCGGTAAACTTCGGCCAGATGCCCGGCGTCGACCTGCGTATAAAGCTGGGTGGTGGACAGGGAACTATGCCCCAAAAGCTCCTGCAGGCTCCGCAAATCGGCCCCTGAGGCCAGCAAATGCGTAGCAAAGCTATGCCGCAGGGCATGGGGCGTCACGTTGTCCGGGAGGTTTAGATCGCGGCGCAGGCGGCGCAATTGCCGCTGGGCTACCCCGGGGTTCAGAACCTCGCCCCGCGCCCCGAGAAAGATATAATCCTTCCCCTTAACCGGATACGGACAGGCCTTAAGATATTTCCCGATGGATTCCTGCACGACCGGCAGCAACGGAACGTTGCGCTGTTTATCGCCTTTTCCCGTAACGGTTACCCTGTCTTTCTGCACGAGATCGTCATAACGCAGGCCAAGCGCCTCGCTGATGCGCAGGCCAGCCCCGTAAAGTAACGTAAACAAGGCTTCGTCCCGGAGGCCTATCCAGCCTTCTTCCGGCTCGTTTTTAGCCAGCGCCACAATCTCTCCGGCGCTGACCTCGGATACGGGCCGCGGCAGCCGGCGCGCCGTTTTCGGGCTTTTCAAAAGATCGATGGCCGCGTTATGCAACCGACCCGTGCGATCCAGCCAGCGGAAAAAATTACGCACGCCCGCAACCTCCCGTGCGCGCGAAGAGGCCTCGCGGCCCTCGGAGGCATTATACGCAAGCCATGCGCGAAAATCGGTAAGGCTCAGACCGCCTAACGAGGAGAGGCTGACCTTTCCCCCGCGATAGCCGCTTATAAACTTCAGAAGATTGACGAGATCGAATTGATAGGATGCAAGGGTGTGCCTGGAGGCCCGGCGTTCGTCCTTAAGCCATTTTTCCCATTCCGCCATCGCCGCGCGGAGATCCGCGGCAACAGGAAGGAGATCAACGGCTGGTTTCTCGCTTTTCGCAGGCTTTGGCGCGGCCTTCATGGCGCGGCGTGAATCCACTTCTGGAAACAGCGCTCAATGACAGCGCCAAGAAACTCGACCTGCTCGGCGGCAAGGCCGGTCGAGTAGTACATAGGATCGCTATGCCCAAGCGCCAGTAGCCCGGCCGGGAAGTCCGGGTGAATACACAGCCTCAGCAACGCACGAGAACGCGCGTTTTCACCCTTGTCCCCAAACAGATCGGACGCGGCTTCCGTTTGCTCGGCTAGCTCCAGATTGCGGTCGCCGAGCCATTTATCGACGAAACCCTGCGGCACGATCCTAAGGCCGCCGCAATCGCCTTCCTGGAGCACTTCGTTGGACTCGATCATGAGAGCGACGGCTTCCTGATCCAGCTCCAGCGCCAGC
>JAQUPC010000161.1 GCA_028716765.1 Alphaproteobacteria bacterium
GACGCGGCTAATCAGCACGACGGTCATCAGACCGAGAACGAAGGCAACCGGCACAAACGCCTTTGGCCGGGGAACAAGCGCGGCTAAAGACAAATAGAACGGAGGAAGCAGAAGATAGGTCGCGGCGAAGGGTATTTGCTTACGCGCGAACGGCAAGCCGGCCGTCAATACGAAAGCAATCAAGATCGCCACAGGCAGCGCATAGGGCCGTTTAGCGAACGGCCAGACCTTCACCGGCGGGAACACAAGCAAACTCGCCGCGGCCACCACATAAAACTCCACGGATTCGGGAAACAGAACGGGTGCCAAAAAAGCGTTGAACACCCCGCCCATTGCGCCGCCAAGGGCGACATAAAGATAAAATTCCGTCAACCGCCCGGCATCGGGGCGCGACGAGGCCAGCGCAAAATGCGCTCGCAAGGCCGTAGCAAAGAACGCCGCAAGCGGCAAAAAAACGCGGCTGAAGTTTATGGTCCCGATCGCCCCGAAATGAAACAGGGAGGCCGTGACAAAACTCACCACCGTCACGGGCTGCAAATAAGTGAGCCATAGCGGCTCCTTCCTGTCCTTGCGGGCGAAAGCCAAAACAAACGTCACAAGATAAAGCGCCAAAGGGAGAACCCAAAAAAGAGGAACGGCACCTACATCGAGCGTAACGAACGCGGTCAGGCCAAGCATCAAGCTCGAAGGAACGAAGGCTAACGCCATCCATTGAAGACGAAGACGCCATTCAAACGGTTTTTCTCTTTCCGGGGCAGCTCGTTCGTGCTGCCCGGGAGTTCTTGCCGCGGCCACGGCCCAGCACAAGAGGCACAGAACGCCAAGAGCCGTAAAAGCTCCCCGCCACCATACGGATTGGGCGGCAAGCCCCATCATCCGCTCCATCCACAAGGGATAAAGAAAAAGCCCGGCAAAGCTTCCGAGATTGCTTGCCGCGAAAAGGAAATAGGGGTCCTTCGCCGAAGGCGAAGCACTTGCCGCAAACAGACGTTGCAAGGTCGGGCTGAGCAGAGCCAACGCCAGGAACGGAACGGCCATCCGGAAAACAAGGATCAGTAATACGCGGAAGGATTCCGGAATCTGGTCAAGGCCGGGCAACGACGCGGGAAAGCGCACCGGCTGCATCATCCAGCCCACCGCCAGCAAAAGAAGAAGCGCCGCGCCCTGCCAGCGCGCCGGTAAAACCGAAAGTTTATGGGCAAGATAATAGCCGGCCAAAAGCGCCAACTGGAAAAAAGCCATAGCCACAAGCCAGCCGCTCGGCGCGCCGCCCACCAGCGGCAACAGCATTTTGCCGGCCATAGGCTGAACGGCGAACATAAGCGCCGCCGACAAAAACAATGTTACGGAAAAAAGAATGACGAGGGGATCGAGAGCTGGCCGTCGCGGCGAAATCGATGCGGCCTGCGTCATCTCACGCCGCCCTCCAACACCCCACGGGTGTCATCCCGGACAATTTTCTCTTCGGCTCCAAAGGAGTCGAGAGAAAATTGATCCGGGACCCAGTTTTATTTTTTACTCCTATAGAAATAAAACTGAATCCCGCATCTTCGCGCTTCACACCCCGTGCGGGATAATGCCCCACAACGTTCACACATTTATTTCGGCAAATCTTCATATAGATCGCGCCACTTCGGATTAACTTTCTCAATAAGTTGCTTCTTCCAATCCCGCCGCCATTTCTTAATTCTTTTCTCATAGGAAATGGCTTCATCTGCCGATTTAAACTCCGTGAACCAAACCAGAGTCTTAAGTCCATGATCTTTTGAAAACCCTTTATATAAACCCTCTCGATGCTCATAAATTCTTCGGGCCAGGCTGTTGGTAATGCCGATATAAAGCGTCCCATAAGGTTTGTTCGTAACAATATAGACCCAATAACGTTTTTCCACGTGAAGCCTCCGAAGAACAAACTAAACTGGGTCCCGCATCTCCGCGCTTCGCGCTCCGTGCGGGATGACGCCCTTTTGGTTGCAGCAAAACTCACGCCGCCCTCCTCTTGGACTTGTGCTCCTTGATCATGTCAACGAACCGCTGAAACAGATAATGGCTATCGTGCGGCCCCGGCGAAGCTTCGGGGTGATATTGTACAGAAAACGCGGGCTTGTCCTTTAATCTTAAACCTTCGTTTGAACCGTCGAACAGGCTGACATACGTCACCTCGGCGTTCGGGGGCAGCGTTTCGGGTATGACCATAAAGCCGTGGTTCTGGCTCGTGATCTCGACCTTGCCGGTTTGCAGATCCTTTACGGGGTGATTGGCCCCGCGATGGCCGCGCGGCATTTTCGTTGTGCGCCCACCAAGCGCCAGCCCGAGCATCTGGTGCCCAAGGCAAATCCCGAAAACCGGAATGCCCTTTTCCAATACCGCCTTGATGACAGGCACAGCATAAACGCCCGTGGCCGCCGGATCGCCCGGCCCGTTCGAAAGAAACACGCCGTCTGGCTTCAGGGCGAAAATCGCCTCCGCCGCCGTTTGCGCTGGCACGACCGTCACGCGGCAACCTGCGCTCGTCAGGCAGCGCAAAATGTTGCGCTTCGCGCCGTAGTCGATGGCGACAACGTGGGGCACGGGGCTCGGGGCTCGGGACACGGGATCGGTGTGAGTTTCTTCTTTCCCGTATCCCGTACCCCTTACCCCGTATCCCTGAATGCTAATGCGCGGCTCATCCCACTCATACGCCGCGGGGCACGTCACCTCCAGCGCCAGATCCATGCCATCCAGCCCCGGCCATTCCTTGGCTTTGCGATGCAACGCGGAGAGATCGAACTTACCGTCCGGCGCGTAACAGATCACGCCGTTAGGCGCGCCCTTGTCGCGAATGCGCGTCGTCAGCGCCCGCGTGTCGATGCCGGAAAGGCCGATGAGATTGTTGCGCTTGAGCCACGCGTCGAGATGCTCCGTGGCGCGCCAATTGGCCGGGCCGGTGACGGGAGCGCGCAACACAAGGCCGCGCGCGGCAGGTTTGAGCGTTTCGATGTCCTGCGGATTCGCGCCGACGTTGCCGATGTGCGGAAAGGTGAACGTGATAATCTGGCCGGCGTAGCTGGGGTCGGTCAGAATTTCCTGATAACCCGTCATGGAGGTGTTGAAGCACACCTCGCCCACCGCCTGCCCGGCGGCGCCCAGGCCTTTGCCCCAAAAGACAGTTCCATCGGAAAGAACGAGTACCCCATCGGCCTGATCGGGTTTTGATTCAGGCCAGCCTGTGCTATTTCCTTGCTGCATCGGCGGCGGGGTTGTCATATTCTCCAGCATTGGTTCAAACGGCCCGGACTATGCCGATTCGAGCCCGAATTGGCAATACCGAAATAAACCGTGAT
>JAQUPC010000162.1 GCA_028716765.1 Alphaproteobacteria bacterium
CTCTTACTGCCGAACAAATACGTGAAATGGTCATGCAATATAATTTATTCGGCGATTCCAAGAGCGAAAGTAAAGACAAGATTGAAAAGAGGTTACAGGGCGATGTGCTTGTCGCCGAAAAAACGATCGAGGCCGTTGCGGGCAGGCCTTTCGTTATGTTTTACGGGATGGATCATATTTTCTGGAACCCAAGCCTGAAATACACAAAAGATTACGAAACGTTAGGCGATGCGCTGTGCCGTTTGCTCGGCAAGGAAAATGTAACGCGGGTGCTTGTCAGCAATACATGGAGAGTTACTCCCGACTACGCGATTAACAACCGTATGCTCATAAGAAAATACCACATTAATCTTCCGCGCGCGATTCAAACCTGCGCAGCCTGAGGGCCGCACGCTGTCTGAAGCATCATTCCTCCCTATAACACTCATATATAATCTTAAAATATTTGAAAAACCTATTATTTTGTATAGATTTTTATGCCTTTTTTCCAATGTTTACAACTCGCCCCGACACCCCTAGATTGGCCGTCATTGCGAGCGACCATAGGGAGCGAAGCGATCCAGACCATATTTTCGCCATGGCAAGGGTTTAGCCGTCATTGCGCGCTGGATTACTATACCGCCTGTGATGGCACGCGGTATCGCTTTTTCAGGCCGGAACAAGCATCAAGGAAAGAAAATGAAAGTCATTCTGGCCCAGCCGCGGGGTTTTTGCGCCGGCGTTGAACGAGCCATCTCGATTGTGGAAATGGCGCTCGAAAAGTTTGGGCCGCCGATCTACGTGCGCCATGAAATCGTGCACAACCCGCACGTGGTGAAACGCCTCGCCGACAAGGGCGTCATTTTCGTCGAGGAAACCGACGAAGTTCCCGAAGGTGCCGTCATCATCTTCAGCGCCCACGGCGTAGCGCAAGCAATCGAACAGCACGCACGTAAACGCGGGCTTCAGGTGATCGACGCCACCTGCCCGCTCGTGTCCAAGGTACATACTGAAGGCCAACGTTATGCCAAAAACGAGCGCGAGATCATCCTCATCGGCCACGAGGGGCATCCGGAGATCGAGGGCACGCTGGGACGCATCCCGGGCGTTGTACACCTGATCTCCGAAGTCGAGGACGTGGCGAAACTGAAAATCAAAAATCCCGATATGCTGGCCTACATAACCCAGACGACGCTCAGCCTCGACGACACTAAGAGCGTCATCGACGCCCTTAAGGCCCGTTTTCCGAACATCGTCGGCCCGCAGACGCGCGACATCTGCTACGCGACGCAGAATCGCCAGGGCGCGGTGCAAGACCTCGCGAAGCATGTCGATGTCGTGCTTGTGATCGGCGCGCACAACAGCTCAAACTCGAACCGGCTGCGCGAGCGCGCGGAGGAAGTCGGCGTCCCTGCCTATCTGATCGAGGAAACCTCGCATCTCGATGAGGCATGGGTCAAAGGCAAGAAGGTCGTCGGCATCACGGCAGGCGCTTCGGCCCCTGAAGACCTTGTGCAACAGCTGATTGAGCGCCTGCGCAAAATAGAGCCGGTCGAGGAAGTTTCCGTCCTCCCCGGCGTCGAGGAAAACGTCCACTTCCGCCTGCCGATCTCATTGACAAAAGCGGAGGCGCACACAAACATCGACGAAACATCCGCGACACAATAAAAGAGGAACCGCATGAATAACGCATCTCAAATTGCCGCGGAGTCTACGTCGCTCAAAGGTTTCATCGATTATCAAAGCGGCGCTGTTGTCAGCAAAGAAGTCGTGCGCGCGCATAGCGGAACTGTGACTTTCTTTGCGTTCGACCAGCAACAAGGATTAAGCGAGCATACGGCGCCGTTCGATGTTCTTGTTGTTGTGACAGAGGGAGAAGCTGAAATTACGATCTCCGGCAAAACACATAAAGTCAGAGAAAACGAGATGATACGCATGCCGGCATGTGAGCCGCACGCGCTTTACGCCGCGCAAAGGTTCAAGATGCTACTGATCATGCTAAAAAACAGTTCTGAGAAAAAGTGAGGCTGCCGTGTCCGTCCCCCTTCGCCAGCAATTCGACATTGCTCTTTACATCTTCAGGCAGAAGCTGAAAGGCAACAAGCGCTATCCGCTCGTGCTGATGCTGGAGCCTTTGTTTCGCTGCAACCTTGCCTGCACAGGCTGTGGCAAGATCGACTACCCCGGCGAAATCCTCAACGAGCGCCTGACGGTCGAGGACTGCCTCGGCGCCGTGGAGGAATGCGGTGCGCCTATCGTTTCCATCCCAGGCGGCGAACCGCTCATTCACCGCGACATGCCGCGCCTCGTCAACGAGCTGGTGGCGCGCAAAAAATACGTTTATCTCTGCACCAACGCGCTGCTTCTGGAAAAGAAACTGGATCAATACAAGCCCTCGCCCTATCTCACGTGGTCGGTGCATCTCGATGGCGGACGCGAGGATCACGACCGCTCGGTCAACAAGGCCGGCATCTATGACATTGCCGAACGCGCCATACGTCTTGCAATTCAAAAAGGCTTTCGCGTCAACATCAACTGCACGCTATTCAACACGGCCTCGCCCGAGCGTACCGCCGCCTTCTTCGATCACCTCATGAAGATCGGCATAGGCGCTGTAATGGTCTCGCCGGGCTATGCCTATGAACGCGCGGCGGATCAGGAACACTTTCTCAACCGCAACGCCACCAAAAACCTGTTCCGCTCGCTGTTTCGCCTGGGCAAGGAGCGCGGAAAACAGGGCAAACCGAAATGGCGTTTTAGCCAATCATCGCTGTTCCTCGATTTTCTGGCTGGTAATCAGACTTATGAATGCACGCCGTGGGGCACGCCGACATATAACATTTTTGGCTGGCAGCGGCCTTGCTATCTCATCGGCGAAGGCTTTGCAAAAACATACAAGGAATTGATGGAAACGACCGAATGGGTTAAGTACGGCACGGGCCGCTACGAGAAATGCGCCGATTGCATGGTGCATTGCGGTTATGAGCCGACCGCCGCCGAGGACGCGCTGCATCACCCCTTAAAAGCTTTGTTTGTATCTTTGCGCGGACCCAAGACCGAAGGTCCGTTCGCGCCGGATTTGGACGTTTCCAACCAGCGCCCGGCGGAATACGTGTTCAGCGCCCACGTGCAGGACGCGCTCGACGCCATCCAAGCCGGCAAAGCCAAAACCTTCACCGATAAAGAAGAATCCTAAGGAAAGAATTGCTTCGGCTGCTGCGGTTGAGAAACAGAGCCGTCATTGCGAAAACCCCGGCGAAAGCCGGGGGACGAAGCAATCCGGTCTGTTACATAGTCATTTCTGGACTG
>JAQUPC010000163.1 GCA_028716765.1 Alphaproteobacteria bacterium
CCGCAGCTTGATGAATTGATAGAACTTCGCGACAACAGCCGCCGCCTGATCGCCGGGTTGCAAAAGAACTATGAGGCCCAAAGCGGAGCCGCGAGCCTAAAAATCCGGCACAACAACGTGATCGGCTACTACATCGAAGCCACGCCGACGCAAGCCGACAAGCTGCTGGCGAAGAAAGACCTGTTCATCCACCGTCAAACGCTCGCCAGCGCCGTGCGGTTCTCAACGGTAGAGCTTGGCGAACTTGAGCGGAAAATCAACGAAGCCGCCGACAAAGCGCTGGCCATAGAACTCCGGCTGTTCGACGATCTTGTTCAGGACGTGATGCAGAGGCTGGCCGAATTGCGTCAAACGGCGGCGGCTCTTGCCGAACTTGATGTCACAACGGCCTTGGCTGAGCTCGCGCTCGAACAGAACTACTGCCGCCCCGCCGTCGATGATTCGCTGACGTTCGACATCAAGGGCGGGCGGCATCCCGTCGTTGAGCAATCCCTCAAGAAAACCGAAGGCGCTTCCTTCGTGCCCAACGATTGCGATCTCGCGCCAGCCAGGCGTCTGTGGCTCATGACCGGACCGAACATGGCGGGCAAGTCGACTTTCTTGCGTCAAAACGCGCTTATCGCCCTGCTCGCGCAAACCGGAAGCTTCGTTCCCGCCTCAAGCGCGCACATCGGCATCGTGGACAGGCTTTTCAGCCGCGTGGGCGCCGCGGACGATCTGGCGCGCGGGCGTTCCACCTTCATGGTGGAAATGGTCGAGACCGCGGCGATCCTGAATCAAGCAGGCGAACGCGCCTTTGTCATACTGGACGAAATCGGACGGGGCACGGCGACATACGACGGCCTTTCCATCGCATGGGCGACGATCGAAAACCTCCACGACGTCAACATGTGCCGCACGTTGTTCGCGACGCATTATCACGAGCTGACCCGTCTTACGGAAAGACTTCCCGCGATGCATTGCGCGACCATGCGCATCAAGGAATGGAAAAAGGAAATTATCTTCTTGCATGAGGCCGCGCCCGGCGTCGCCGACCGTTCGTACGGCATTCACGTTGCCCGGATGGCGGGCTTGCCCAAAGCGGTGATTGACAGGGCCGAGGCGGTTCTTAAGCGGCTTGAAAACGGGAAAGACAAGCAAAGAGCAAACAACGTCATAGAAGATTTGCCGCTTTTTAACGCCACAACATCCGCAGCAACCTCCGTTATTAACCCGGAGGTTGAATCTCTCATAAGCACCCTCAACCCCGATGTATTGACGCCTAAGGAAGCTTTAGAGTTTCTCTATCGGATCAAAGAGTTGTGGAATAGTTAGCCCAGAAAAGTCCCCTTAACAAACCACGCTTACTTGACAACTTCTTCATTTAAATTGTTATTTTATTTCAAGAAATATTCTGTCGCTTTATCCATTTTTGAATTGTGGCGATTTTGAGGCTTGCATTTGCCGCCGGAACGGGCCTAGCGTTCCGAAACTTCAGCGGGCTTTTGCCCGCCTTTTTTATCGGCACGGATTTTATACATGCGTAATAAGCCGGTTGTTTGTTACGATAAAGGATGCCTCGACGGCGTGACCGCCGCGTGGTTGTTATATCGGCTTTATCCTGAGGCTATCTTTATCGGGCTCAGCCATCCGATCAACGAAGAGCAGTGGCACAAACTTCTTAAAGAATCTTCAAAAGACAAAGAACTGTTTATTGCTGATTTCTCTCCGCTGCCGGAAAAAACATTAAAACTAGCCAGCCTCTATAAACAAGTCACTATCTGTGACCATCACTGGACAGAAATAAAAAACTACCCGAAAGACATTGACCAGGTTGGCCGCGTCCGCACTTCTGATACTTCATGGCATAATATAATTTTGCACTTCACGATCGAGAAGTGCGGGGCTGAAATCGTTTATGAAAAAATTGTCCTCCCGCAGATTGACATAACCAAAAGACCGGATTTACTAAATCTCATTACCCGCCCGGATGTGCTGGACTACGTCCGCATGGCCGATATGGGTCTCACCGACGCTCAGGATTATGGCCCCATTGTGAGCTTTATCGATGATTACGTTGATTCGGAAAACGCGGAATTGCTTGTGGCCTTCTCCAGTCTCAGTTGTCTCCAAGGCATCTCACGCGACAGAATCCTCAAGAAGGGCAAGGAGAAACATGCCGAGTATATGGAGCTGGCGGAAAACCTGGTCCAAAACCATAAATACACTGCCATAAATTTTCACGACTTCGGCCCTGTTTGGGTGCCGATTGTTGAATCGAATATCCGCAAACCCGGAGGCCGCTTCGTCGCGGATCTGGGTTGCGAATGGGCTCAATATAACCCTGCCGGTATTTTCCTGTTTTGTTGCGTACGCGACGGAAACGTGAGCCTGAGCATAAGAACAAACGGCAAGCCGGATGCGGGTGAGATTGCGGAGGCTTTTGGCGTTTATGGTCTGGGCAAAGGTGGCGGTCACGAAAAGAGAGGTTGTGCACAATTTCCCGAGCACGAGATCAAAGATCAAAAAACGGGAAAAGTCCTATTCCACGCCTTTAAAAATATCTTCCGCATTGTCGGGCCGGGACATAAAGTCATCCATGAGTCAGCGGCGAATTATGCGAAAGTCAATATTGGTGCCTTGAAGAAAAGCCTGCCCCAAAAGGCGACGCGGCCGTTTACCCTGCTTGCTACCTCTACAACCTTGCCTTTATTGCCTAGGCCGCACTTTGGCGGCCACACTTAACGCACCAGCTCCCGTACCGGCACGATTTTAAAGCCCTTTTTCTCGGCTTCGGGAATCCATTTCTCAAGCGCCTGTATCAACGTCGGGTGCGGATGGCCTATGGCCACGGCCTGACCTTTTTTCTGCGCGATCTGCTCCGCCTGCTCAAGACGCTCCTTTACGGCGGCGGGAGAGACGTTGTTATCCAGAAAGACGTCGCGCGAGGCCGTAGGCACATGCTGTTCGCGCATAACCTCGCCAGCCACGGATTTCGAGGTCGTGAGCGAGTCGAAAAAGAAAAGACGCTTTTCGGCCAGAACGCTCGCAACGATCTTCATGTCTTCGCGGTCCGCCGTAAACTTGCTGCCCATATGATTGTTGACGCCGTCATAACCGGAAAAACTGTCGAGCGCCTTCAAAAGCCGCGCGCGGTTTTCTTCGGGCGGCAGGTTTGTCAGCAAAGCTCCTGCGCCCGGATTCTCGGACCCCGTTGGCTACATCGGCATGTGCAAAAGCATTTCATGCCCCGCCGCGCGGGCAAGCGCCGTCAGCTC
>JAQUPC010000164.1 GCA_028716765.1 Alphaproteobacteria bacterium
CGGTCCTTATTATGGCCCTTATTACCAGCCTGCACCCGCCGTCGTCGTGTCCCCGCCCCCCGTAGGATTCTTCTTCGGCGATTTTGATGGCCGCGGCCATCATTACAACAGAGGCCACTTCCGGCATCACTAACCTTTGCGGAAAGCCGCTATATCGCCTGAAGTCGACTCAGGGCAGCTTCTTTTTGTGCGCTTTGGCGGAAGGCTTGGGTGAAGACTTCGGTAAAGACTTTGCCTTTTTTGGCGCTTTCGGCGCTTCGGGCACAGGCAATCCGCAGGCCTTATTGACAGCCACGTAGGCCGCGAAGGCCCCTTTCAGGTTGAGCGTGTCTGTAATAAGCGCGTCTTGTGCCGCAACGCCGGTGACGTTCATGCTGGCGCCGTTACGAATGGCGGCGGCCAGCGCATGATCGGTGGAAGCGTCGCGTGACCAGGCCGTGTCGCCTTGCGTAAACAAACTGAACTTTTTGGAATCGATGGTGATCACCGCCTCGCTGGCGGGTTTGAATTTCATCCCCGCCGTATAACTCACGACATCCGTGCTGCTATCGGCCGGACGCTGCGTGATCATCAGCACAACATCGCCGCGCCTGCCCTTCGGCTTCTTGGCCTGCGGCGGATGCGCCGTGAGCGACATATAGCAAACGGACTGCCCGCCTTCGGCCAAACGGAAGGCTGTCCAATAGCCGAACTTGCCCAGCGTTTCACGTGCCGCTGCCGCCGGGGCAGGCGGCGCCCAGAACATGGTTAACAGCAAGATAACAAGAGAAAAGGTTTTCATAGCCGCAAGCTTAGAAGAAGCGCCCTTATGAGGCAAACTAAACGGAGAATTTGTCAATCTAAAGGAAAAAACCTACCAGAAAGTAAAAAGTTTTTGTGACTCCGGGCGGCAATCGCTAGGCTGGCAGCTGATTGGGTCGATATTATTCCCTTTGTTTTCGAGGAGAAAGAAAATGTCAAAAAAACATCTCTTTTATTCTTCCACTGTCTGTTTTGGCAAGGAGTATCGCCCCACGGCCGTTTGTAACGCCGACACCGGCATCGTCTTTTGCGTAAGCCGAATTAGCGACAACCCAAAAATTTTGGAAGGCGGGCGCCACGAAGACTATCTCGGCGAGGTAGAAGAAACGGCTTTGATTTATTTTTGTAAAGATGGCGTTGAAGTGGACATTACGCCGGCGCTATTGGCCACGCTTTCCGATAAACAAATTGAAAATGTTGCGGCCGCCGCAAACGCCCGGGAATGGGGCTGGCGCCCGCGTTCCATTCATGGGTACAGAAAATTTACGATTCCAACCATGACCTCTAAATATTATAGCCGCGACGCGGGCCCCGGCAGCGTTAGAAAAATCGCGCAAATCCGCAAGGTCGAAAAAGGCACACAAGTTGTGTTTATAAGCGAAGAGAATCTGACTTTGGCCGCAAAGCCGGAAGTTGCCGCACGAAAAATCGGTTTTTCGCCGGGCACGGGCTCAGATTGCCGCATTGGATGATCTAAAAGGCTCAAGCAGTTTCAGGGGTGTTCGGCTTTACCTCCGTCATCGTCCGTTTCGGCCGTGCCCTCATCGGGCTCAGGCCTGTCGGTAGCGGCCGGACGCGGGACGGCTTTTGTCTTGACCCCCGGCGCACCTCCTTCTACGCCGGGCGGCGCTCCGGGCGCGATGAGCGGCTGCAAAACCGGCGCGAGCGATTTCAGCATTTGCGCGGACAGCGCGCTCGTGAATTTGTAATTCGCGGCTTCTTCGCCGGCAACGTGCGCCGTGACCGTACCGAAGAACCGGTCGCCAATATAAAACACGATGGTGCCGGTGCGATTGACGACGCGCGAGGAAATCAAGCGCCCGCCGGGAGCAAACTCGTCGAAACGGTGATCGCCCGTGCCCGTCTTGCCGCCTATGGTCAATGGCTTGCCATCGGCGCCAACGTACGCGCCGCGCAGACGCTTGGCCGTGCCGTTTTCCACGACATCCGCCATCCCCGCGCGAACGACCCGCGCTATGGCGGGATCAAGAACCTGAACGCCTTTGCCGCCGCCGGGCTCCATGACCGTTTCGTAGGGCGTGTCTTTCGCGAAATGAAGTTTTTCGAAACGCAACGTCGGCTTTTTCACGCCGTCGTTCAGCAGAATACCGGCCAGCTCCGCCAGCGCGCCGGGCCGGTCCGCCGAGCTGCCGATGGCGGTCGCAAAGCTGGGCACAAGCTTGTCGAAAGGATAACCGAGGCGGGCCCAGCGTTTCTGGATATGCGAAAAGGCGTCGAGCTCCAGCAGGATGCGGATGCGCGTGTTTTGCGCATTCATTTTGCGGGGATGAAACAGCCAGGCGTAACTTTCGATGCGCACCGGCCGGCTTACGGAAAGTATCGTGCGGCGCGAAGCCTCCGGGTTGGCTTCCTTATAGCTGACCAGCCAAAGCTCGAGCGGGTTCAGGCCCGTGATGTAACTGCGATCGGAAAGATTGTACCGCTCGGGCGGATATTCCTGATACAGCTTGCGCAGCCGCGCCTCGTCGATCCCGGCTTCGGCATAGCGCTTCATATAGGTTGCATAATCGCCAAAGCCGGCCTTGGGCCGGAGGGATCGAAACAGGATAGTCCGCGCCGTGGCGCCTTTGTGGGCGCGTCCGGAAATCTTTTCCAGCCTCTCGCCGGGCGTCAGGCTGGCGTAATCGCTAAGGTAGCGGTTGAGAAACGTCGTGCCCTCACGGTCGGCATAACGCTCAAGATATTCCTTGCGTGCGGGAAGATCAGGATCGCTTAGCAGCTCTTCCTTCGTCTGCTGGCCTTGCCCTATGGTGTAGTTCACGATATCGCGCATCAGGCGGATGAACACCAGATTGACCGAATTGCGCAGCGCGTCGCGAACCGGCAAGATGCGGCCATTGTCTTCTTTCTCGAAATTGACGAAATGATGCACCCCGCCGCCGGTAAAAAATGTTTCGTACGGGCTGGCGGCGTATTTACGGTCCATGGCGGCGTTCAGCATATCGTCAAGCGAAGCGTCCGGGTGAGCCCTGAGCCATGCCGTTGCCCATGAGGTGAGTGCATCCGGGGCTTCCTCAGCCAGGTCCTGCAAATCTTCGTCCGCGAGACCGGCATAGCGGCGGTAAAGCTCCCCCACGATTTCGAGATAGGTGATCAGCGTCCGCAGCTTCGCGGTCGAGCCGAGATCCAGTTTAACGCCTTCGTTCATGTCGAACGGGCCGTCAACGTTATCGGCCTGGACGCGCAGG
>JAQUPC010000165.1 GCA_028716765.1 Alphaproteobacteria bacterium
CGGCGGCAATACCTTGTACGCTTACTTTCGCAGCGTGAACCGGGAAAATCCTGGCCTATAGCCTCGAATCTCACCCCATCACAATCGTCACCGGCGTGTGATCCGAAGCGTTGTCCTCGCCGCGTGGCGTCCGGTCGATGAAGCAGGAGGCGAGGCGATCCACGGCTTCCGGCGACAGCAGAAAGTGATCGATCCTGAGGCCGTTGTCCTTTTGCCATGCGCCCGCGCGATAGCTCCAAAACGTCGCGGCGTGCTTCTGATGCGGATGAAGCGCGCGAAAAGCGTCCGTCAGGCCGATATGTAAAAGCTCGCGAAAAGCGGCGCGCGATTTGGGATGATAGAGCGCGTCCTGTTCCCATCCTTCGGGATCGTAAACGTCTTCAGCCGCGGGAATGACGTTATAGTCCCCGCCAAGCACGAAGGGCTTTTCATCCTCCAGCAGCTTTTGAGCATGCGCCTTGAGACGCGCCAGCCAATCCAGCTTGTAAGTGAACTTTTCGCTGTCGATGGGATTGCCGTTCGGCGCATAGAGGCTGGCTACGCGCAGGCCGCCGATGGTCGCTTCGACATACCGCGCCGAGGCGTTATCCCCATCCCCCGGCAATCGTTCCAGCACATGCTCTGGCTTCTCAAGGCTTAGGATCGCAACGCCGTTATAGGCTTTCTGGCCAACCACAAGAGCTTGATAGCCCAGGACTTCGAATTCAAGGCGCGGGAATTCACCGGTTTCGCACTTAAGCTCTTGCAAAAGCAGTACATCCGGCTTGGCGGATTTCAGCCAATCGATAACGTTCGGCATCCGGGCCTTAATCGAATTGACGTTCCATGTGGCTATCCGCATTAAGACTCCTTTACCATATTGAGCCAGCCGGAACGGCGGCGTGCCGTAGCTTAAGGGATAATTATACATAATTAGGTATGATAATACTAAAATTGAATATATATTTCGACTTTAGAAATTTATACCGATCGATAGAGGCATAAGGCGATGGTTCAAAGGAAAATATATTATACGCCTCCTTTAACGCCTCCTCCTTTAGCTGTCCTGCAGGAAGAGGGCGAGCCCGTTTTGCCGTTGCGCTTGGCCTCTTTGCCGCTTCCGTTCGACAATTATTCCGTTCCTCTTGCCCTGAGAAATAATCAGGTTGATGCAATGAAGGAAGCAGGCTTGGCAAACAAGAGCACAGCCATCGTTTCAGCGCTCGAAGTAGACGTAAACTTTAATGATGTCTTTGTCGCCGGCCGTGCCGAAGCTCAGCTGCAATTATACAGTTTCCGCGATGACTGGAAGAGGGCTCCTAATCAGGCGGTTATGTTGGCCTCATACGACGACTTGGTTGGCTCCCTTTCGGATAAAATACCACCTGATAATGACGAACCCCATCAAACGCAGTTGGCGGGTTTCTCAAACGGCTTTCGGAAAAAACCGGACCCTAAAAAGCAGCCCGAACATTCGGTTCAACAGAATATTTCACTTCCCGTAAATCTGCGCGAATCTTATCTTGTTATGAGAAAATCTGATGACCGGCTCGTGCCGGCAACAAAATCCGATTTGATAGATATGGCATTGAGAGATCTTATTGGTTGCGATACCCAATATTGGCGCAATACGGGAAATGCAGATGACAGATTCTTGACCAAGGTCGGCGACACCGATGAAGGAAATGCGTTAAAAACGCTTCGCGACCGCCTTCATCAGCCAAAGGTTTCCGAAGCTCCTCATGCCATGCAAGGTATAATCCCCAATCGCGGCAATCATAAGCAGTTATACCGGTTATTTGGCGCCTCGTCATTCCCGGTAGACAGTGCACCGGCGCCAAAATCCAATCTCAATTCCAGGAAGCGTGTCATGGCGTTAGCATGTGCTAACAATGACTATCCGGCACCCCACCCCACCTAAACCGGAAACATATAGCCCAGGATTCTATCGAACCACTTCATAAGGTTTGGCAACCGGGTAATAAGAACCCGGAATTTTCTCATATTGGCGAAGAATGCGCGCCATGCTCTGATCGTTGTGCATCAGGTTGAGCATATTGTTCATCAACGATTGCAACTTGAACTCTCCCTTTGCCGTGATGACATAAATCGGGAAGACACGGAAAGGCGTGCCGGTTGCGATATTCCGGATTTTCCCCGGATTGTTGCTATCAAACGCCAGCCCCATGCTGTTGTTGATAAACGTCACATCGGCCTTGCCGGTTGCCACGTCCATAAGCGGCGAAGCGTAATCCGACGATTGGGGCAGGGAGCGCAGCTTTGCCTGTGGAAAAACGGCTTTAGCCTCCTGAGCGGGGAAGGTCCCGTCAACGCCGGATACAATCACATCCGGATCGTTTATCTTTGACCAATCCTTATCGAAGCGCGTGTCGCCGCTTCGCGCCCAAATGCCGATGGGTTCGTAATAGAAAGGCCCGATAAACTCGCCAGCTTTCGCCTGTTCCGGGAATCCCCACAGCGCCGTGCAGACGAGATCGTAACGGCCTGTTCTCAGGCCCTCAAACTGCGTTATGAAAGAAAGTTCTTCCGTCCACTCGATTTTCCATTCCAGCCGTTTTCCTATTTCATTAAGGGCATCGACCAGAATGCCGGACAAGGCGCCGTTGTTCGGGTTCTTCCTCACAACTGGATCGTAAAGAATATAACCGCAGCGCAAAGTCTTCGTGCGCGTAGCGCGATCAAACGCTGATTCCGCAGACATTTCCGACCCGTTATCAGTGGAGAGTGCTTTCGTTCTCGTTCCGTATGAAACGGCAAAGCTAACTGCGGCCGCGACGAGAGCCGCTAGAAGAATGTGAATGAAAAGTTTTTTCATGGTGCGTTAATTGCGGAAGGGCGGAGCGGCGCGCAGGAAGATGCCCGGTCCTGTCTCGTATTTGCGAAGAATAGCGTCGATCATGCCGGTATTGAGCAATTGATCAGTTGCCACGTCGACCATTTGCTTCATGCGAATGTCGGGGGGGAGGGAGGGGGATACGGCGATCAAATAAAGCGGCGAGGTGTAGCTTACAGCTCTCAGCTTACCGGGGTTTTCTTTAATAAACTGGCTGGCTGTAAGCGTATCGGTAAACGTCACATCAGCTTTGCCGGTTACGATGTTAAGTATGACAGCGGGGAAAGGCGAGTTTTGAGGCAAGCTTACGTCCTGACTTAACGGGAATCGGAGGCGGCGCAGCATCGACGTCGTTTCGCCATCCATGGTCGCAACTTTTACGTCTGGC
>JAQUPC010000166.1 GCA_028716765.1 Alphaproteobacteria bacterium
TATTGGAAAGACCGGGGCAATGTCAAGGAAATTGGGGGCACGGGAAGTGCGGAATACGGGAGAAAGGAAAAACACTTAACCCGTATCCCGGCGCCTCATCCCGCTTTCTATACTTTCCGCGCATCCCTGTGGTTCAGAAACAGCATTCCGCCCAACGTCACGGCGGCGAAAAGGCCGCCGGCGTAAAACGTTGCGTCCGGTCCGCTGATGTTCCAGAGCCATCCGGCCAGGACGCTGGCGGCGAGAAGAGCAAGGCCCGTGACGAAATAGAACAGCCCGAACGCCGTGCCACGTTGTTCCGCCTTGGCCGTGTCGGCTACCATGGCCGAGAACAGCCCTTGCGTCAGTCCCATGTGCGCGCCCCATAGAACGATGCCCGCGAAGACGGCCCAAAGGCTGCCGGCGCGCGCCAGAACGATGTCGGCGAGCATGTGAACGGCATACTCGCAACCAAGAAGCCCACGGCGGCCGATGCGATCGGAAAGAATGCCCGCGGGATAGGCGATCAACGCATAAACGATGTTCATCACGACAAAAACAACGGGCAAATAAGCGTTGCCGAGACCCGCGTGTTGCGCGCGCAAAATCAGAAACGCCTCGCTAAACCGCGCCAGCGTGCCGAGCGATCCGATCCCTACAACGATCCAGAAAGCTGGGCTCAAGGCCATAAGGTTTTTGATTTTGAATGTTTGGTTTTGCCTCTCATCCGCCTTTGGCTTGACGGGCTCCTTGACGGCAAAAAGCAGGAGCGCCACCGAAGCAGCCGCCGGAACGGCTGCGATCCAGAACACGAGCCGGAAATTGTTCATGCTGGCGAGCATGAGGCCGATGGCGGCAAGCGGGCCGAGAAAAGCCCCTATCGTGTCCAATGACTGCCGCAATCCGTAGCTTGCGCCGCGCGCCTCGGGCGGCGTCAATTCACCGAGCAACGCATCGCGCGGAGCGCCACGAATGCCCTTCCCCAGCCTGTCGGCAAAACGCGCGCCGACGATCCAGCCGACCGCAGGCGCCAGCGCAAAGACCGGTTTCGTAAGCGCCGCAAGGCCATAGCCGGCAACCGCCAGAGGTTTTCTCCTGCCGATGGCATCGCTCAGCATGCCTGAGAAAATTTTGCTGATGGAGGCCGTGGCTTCGGCGATCCCTTCGATAAAGCCGAGCGCAAGCGTGCTCGCGCCCATAACGCTCACCAGATAAACCGGCAGCAGGCTGAAGATCATCTCCGACGAAGTGTCCATGAGCATGCTGACGAGGCCAAGCGCCCACACGCCGCGCGGAATCTCGCGGAAGTATTTGGTGAAGAGAGAGCGGAACGGAAAAGACATGGGGGTCTCTCGGGAAAGGCTCGTTTATCCTATCCCTCGAAAGGCGAAGGCACAAACCCGGCGGAAGACAATGCCTTCTGGCTGTGCGTGCCCGGGAAAAGGCAAACAGGGACAATAGCGCGTGCCCGCCAACGGCGAAATCAGACGAGCCCGGGCATGGGGAAAGGCGACATCCCCGACGGGCGCGCAATGGCGATAGCGCGCTGAGGGGCATAATGGCTCAGATGCAATCCGTTGGCCAGGCAAAGGTTGCCCAGAAACATCTCAAACTGCCTGTCCGGGCCTTCATAGCCAAGGCTTCTGCCCCTCGCAACAATCTCCTCTTTAATAGAGTGCATGGATTCCAAAGGAATATCCTGGGCAACAAAAACAAAAAATTCCCGCCGATTCAGCCCCGGACTGTTTTCCTCCCTAATTTGACTCAGCGGCAAATCGGCAAGGACTTCTACCTTAAAATCTTCGCCGCCTTTTAGCGGCATACGAAAAGACGTAAATTTTCTTTCCTGCCTGGTTCCATTCATAATGCCCCCCTAATCAGGTGTTGCAGTCATTTTATGGATACTAGTAATGGCCAAAGCTCCATTCAACCGGAGAAATACTTTCATGGTATGGTAAACAATAAATTAAGAAAGGATTGGGCGGAAAAGCGGTCCAAGCTTGCCTTACCCTCTTCCCACCGAAACATACGTGAACCCGGCGGCTTTCATCTCGCCGGGATTGTAGATGTTACGGAGATCAACAAGAACGGGCTGGCGTAACAGCGATCGCACCCGCGCGAAATCGAGCGCGCGGAATTCATTCCATTCGGTCAAGATAACGGCGGCATCGGCACCCGTCATAGCGTCATAGGCGCTTTCGCACCACTCGACTTTGTTGAGCTGTTTCTTCGCCTCGTTCATGCCCTGGGGATCGTAGGCGCGAACGGTTGCTCCCGCTTTCTGCAGCATCGGCACCACGTCGAGACTTACGCTGTCGCGCATGTCGTCGGTGTTCGGCTTGAAGGTCAGGCCAAGAACAGCAACGGTTTTTCCCTTTACGGAACCGACGCAAGCTTCAATGACGCGCGCCGCCATGCCTTTTTTGGGCTTAACGATGATGTCCGCCACGGTTTCGACGATGCGGAGCGGTACGTTGTGATCTTTTGCGGTGGGTAACAGCGGCAGCGTATCCTTGGGGAAGCACGAACCGCCATAGCTCGGTCCGGCATGCAGAAACTTGCGCCCGATGCGCCCATCGAGGCCGATGCCCTTCGCCACGGTTTGCACGTCGGCCCCGGTGCGCTCGCACAGATCAGCCATTTCGTTGATGAAAGTGATCTTGGTGGCCAGAAACGCGTTGGCGGCATACTTGATCAGCTCCGCCGATTCCAAAGTCGTGATGAGCATGGGCGTTTCGATCAGGTACAGCGGGCGGTATAGTTCCGTCATCACCGCCGCCGCGCGATCCGATGAACAGCCGATCACCACGCGATCGGGGCGCATAAAATCGTTGATGGCCGCGCCTTCGCGCAAAAACTCGGGGTTGGAGCAAACGTCAAACGCGGCATCGGGCCTGGCTTCGCGCACGATACGCTCGATCTCGCGGCCCGTCCCCACCGGCACCGTCGACTTGGTGACAATCACGGTATAATGCGCCAGGCTTTTGGCGATGTCGCGCGCCGCTTGATAGACGTATTTCAAATCGGCGTAGCCGTCGCCGCGCCGTGCGGGCGTTCCCACGGCGATAAACACGGCATCGGCCCCGGCGACGGCAGGCGCCAGTCCGGTCGTGAAGCGGAGATTGCCGCTTTTCACGCCCTTGGCGACAAGTTCATCGAGCCCCGGCTCGAAGATCGGTATTTCACCGCGCCCCAAACGTTCGATACGCGAGGCATCG
>JAQUPC010000167.1 GCA_028716765.1 Alphaproteobacteria bacterium
CGAGGCGAAACGGCTTGCCTCCTTTGCCGCCGAATTCGCGGAAAAGCAGGCTTTGGGCGACATTCCGCCGGTTTTTTCCGGCGGCGAGGCGTGCTAAGGTAACAACATGAAGCGTTTTCTGATCCTGTTCCTGTTGCTTGTCTCCGGCGCGGCTTTTGCCGCCGAGGCTGACGCGAACGACGAAGCCAAGGGCGCGTCGGGACTGCCGTTGCCGCGTTTCGCGTCGTTGCGCAGCGGCGAAGCCAATTTGCGCACGGGACCGGGCACGCGCTATCCGATTGAATGGGTGCTGGTTCACAAGGGAATGCCGGTAGAGATCACGGCGGAGTTCGACGTCTGGCGGCGCGTGCGCGATTGGGAAGGCACGGAAGGCTGGGTGCATAAAAGCTCGCTGACCGGCAAGCGCGGCGCCGTCGTCACCGGTGCCGAGCGCGAGCTGCGTGAGAACGATAAGGCATCCACGCCCACGCTGGCGCATCTTGAGCCCGGCGCCATGGGACAGCTTATCTCCTGTGCGCCCGAATGGTGCCGGGTCAAGTTCGGCGACATCAAAGGCTTTTTGCGCAAAAGCGAGTTTTGGGGCGTATACGCGAACGAGGTGGTTGATTAAGAGGGGCCGGGGATCTGATTATGAGCTTTTTCCCGACTCCCGATCCCTATTCCCATAAACCACTTAAAGGCCATGTCACATACACTCACCAATCGTTCTGTCCTCTTGATTATCTCCGGCGGGATCGCGGCGTACAAAAGCCTCAATCTGATACGGCGGCTGCGCGAGCAGGGGGCGAAGGTGCGCGGCATCCTGACCAAAGGCGGGGCTGAGTTCATTACGCCTCTTTCGGTCACAGCGTTGTCGGGCGAACCGGTCTTCACCGATCTGTTTTCGCTCACGGACGAAAATAAAATCGGTCACATCAATCTTTCGCGCGAAGCCGACCTCATCGTCGTAGCGCCCGCCACCGCCAACCTCATGGCGCGCATGGCGCACGGACTGGCGGACGATCTGGCCAGCACGGTTCTTCTGGCGGCGGACAAGCCGGTGATGATCGCGCCCGCGATGAACGTCAGGATGTGGCGTCATGCGGCGACGCAGGCGAATGCGGCTACGTTGCGCGCGCGCGGCATCGCCTTTATAGGTCCTGCGAAAGGTATGATGGCATGCAGCGAGGAAGGCGAGGGCCGCATGGCCGAGGCGGCCGACATTCTCGCGGCTATCGAAGCGCATTTCGCCAAGCCCGGACCGCTTACCGGCAAGCGTGTGCTGGTGACAAGCGGCCCGACGTACGAGCCGATCGATCCCGTGCGCTTTATCGGCAACCGTTCGTCCGGCAAGCAAGGGCTTGCCCTTGCGATCGAGTTGGCGCGGCAAGGGGCCGAAACCGTTCTGGTGACGGGGCCCACGGTTTTGCCCGATCCCGCAGGCGTGAAAACCGTTCACATTAACACGGCGCGCGAAATGCTGGCGGCCTGCGAAGCCGAAGGACCGTTTGACATCGCGGTGTGCGCGGCGGCGGTGGCGGATTGGCGTCCCGTCGAAGAGGCGCAGGAAAAGCTGAAGAAAGGCGCGGCGAAGCCGATTGTGCATCTTGCCGAAAATCCCGACATTCTGGCGGCGCTGGCGCATGCCGGAAAAAGCCGTCCGCAACTCGTCATCGGCTTTGCCGCCGAAACAGGCGACGCGGTCATGCACGCCAAAGCAAAGTTCGAACGCAAGGGCTGTGACTGGATCGTGGCAAACGAAGTCGGTAGCGGCAAAGCCTTCGGAAAGGACGACAACGAAGTCACGCTGCTCCGCCGCATCGCCAGCGGCGGCGCCAAAGCCGATCACTGGCCGAGTCAAAGCAAGGAAAACATCGCAAGGCAACTTGTGGGAGAGATTGCCGGGTTTCTCAAAACAGCCCAAGAGGGAGAATGAGCAACCCTGAATACGTTACGGATGCTTTTTTCAATGAAGGCCGTCGCAAGGCCTATGCGGCGCTGGAGGGGACGCTCGACGAACTTTCAGGCCGCGCTGGAATTACGGAGAAAAGTTTTAAAGAAGTCTGGCTGGGCAAGCTCAGGCAGCCGGGAGATGTTATCGCCGAGGGCTGGTATGACCCGCCGCCGCAAGGCATGGCCGTTCTGGCCGGCGGCGTTGAACGCCCAAGCCGGATTTGTTTCGGATCGTTAAGAGACCCTGAATTCTGGCCCGGCAATAAGGTTATCGATTGGAACGAAGGCTTGCTTTTCGTGTATTGCTCGCCTGTGCATGTTGCGACCGGCATAATCGGCGATTTGGACATGACTCTCTATTTCGGGAACGATCCGCGCATAAAAGAACATTTCCGCTTGACGCACCAGGCCGTCGAAGAAGTCCTGAATACGCTTCCAAAGCACCGGAACTTCCGCGAACTCTTTCTTGCCTCGCAGGAAATTTTCAGAAAGTATTGGCTTCGCAATTGTGTCGTGAGCCATACCGATGAAGTTCTGCTGGATTTGGGACACACCTTTCCGTCGTCGCCGCGGAGCAATGGCGTGCGCTTAACAAAAGAGCAGCGAGACGAAATCAGCCGCGCGCGGCGCTTCATCAACAACAAGGCGGAGTGGCCTTTCGATGACGGAATCCAGTTTTCCATCGAACCGCAGCTTGTATCGACGGAGGACCCAACCCTTCCTCAAATCTGCTATCACTATCTTGTGTCGCTGCGGGAAGGACAATTCACCGCATGCAGGGATACCGATGTGCTGCTAAAAAGATACAAGTTGATCTAACGCTAATGCCGGGGCGCGTCGATGTCTTCAAAGAACCATTTTCTCATTGTTCATGGCGCCTACGGCGACCCGGAGGAGAACTGGATTCCATGGCTGAAAAAACAATTACAAAAGGAAGGCCACGAGGTTCTGACGCCTGTTTTTCCGACACCTGAAGGACAGATCTGGGACGATTGGCATCGCATCGCGGAAATGGCGCTTTTAGGCCGGCCAGCCGCCAACACGGTTTTGATCGGCCACAGCATAGCCGCGGCTTTCGTTTTACGCATGGCCGAGATCACGCCCGAACCTTACAAAGCCGTTTTTGTCCTGTGTCCTTTCGTGCGCGATCTGGGGCTGCCGGACTTTGATGCAATCAACGCCACGTTTTTGCATCACGATTTTAAATGGGACAA
>JAQUPC010000168.1 GCA_028716765.1 Alphaproteobacteria bacterium
CCGTCGCTGTCGCTGATGTTCGTGTAGCTATAACTGGCATCCCAGCGGAACCCCAGTTCATGACTGCCCTTGACCTGAAACTCGATGCCGAAGCCTCTGCTGTTTCCGACGTTGATGCTTTGGCCGAAGGGATAGTCCGTTCCATTGGCCGTTATAGTGCCGACCTCCGTGAGAGGCGAAACGATATCCTGATTGACCTCATAGAACGGAGTCACTTTCACAAACGAAAAGATCTCGGGCACCTTGCGGGTGTAATCCACGCTGTAGTCCTGAACGATCGTCGGTTTCAGCTTGGGATTGCCCTCCCAATCGCTTAAGTAAGGATCATCAGCCGGGCCAAAATTCTGAAAAAGGCCATAACCGCTGTTGATCAAGCTTGGCAGCTGAACGCCGCGGCCATAGCCGAGACGGAACGTATCCTTGTCCGTCAGCTTATAGACGACAGCCGAATTGGCGCTCCATGTGTTGATGGAGTGGGAATAGTCCGCTTCCTTGTTGAAGGAATCCGCCATCAGCGTCCCGGTCTCGTACATATCGAGATGATCCCAACGCGCTGCGTTCGTCCACGATAGTTTGTCGTTGATTTGCCAGAGCCACATGCCGCTTACGGCATAGATGTTCTCGCCGAGAGCCGGTTCGGCGGGTTCGATGATCTGGGCGCCCGTCATTCTGAAGTTTTTATGCTTATACTCAAGCCCGGCGCGGAACGTATGATCCGCCCCGATCTTGAACTGGTCCTGAAGCTGGCTGACGACCAAGTCCGTCGTGAAATTATAGGGCGCGCCGCCGCCTGTCGGCTCATTCAGGCTGATAAAGGAGTGATTCAGGAAATTGTTGCTGGTGATAAGGCCATACGGCGTTTGCCAGTTGGCGCCGCCCCGCGCGGACCATGTGGTGACTTTTTGAGCGCCCATGAGCGAGCCGTCGGTCGGATCGGCCGTGTTGCTCGCGCTATCGGAATACGTGACTTCCGTAAAGGCCTGCAGATTCGGCGTCAGCTGAAAAACGGAGTTGTTCACTGCGTAGCGATGCCTGGGATCAATAGGCGAGGCGTCGAGGGGATAGCGTCCCGTATTGAATTCGTCGGCGTCCATTCCTCCGGTCGTGAATTTGGAGCCGCCCCAGCTGCCTCTGATCGTTGCCGTCGCGTCGCCGGTCAGAGTGTCCTGTGTGCCGCCGCTAATGGCCGCCACGTTGTTGGTGTCATAAGCGGGGTTGTAGGTGACGATATTGAGCACGCCGCCCGCCGCGTTCGAGCCGAAGAGGGCCGAACTGGCACCCTTTACGATTTCAATCTGGCGTATATCGTCCACGTTGACGGGGATGTTGTCCCACGCCGTGCGCGAATAGTCGTCGAGAAAGACCTGGCGGCCGTCAACCAGAACGAGCAAGCGCGGCTGGAAGGGCTGCTGGTACCCGCGGACGCCGACGTCGTAGGCGTTGATGCCGGTGCGGAGAATATCGAGACCGGGCACGCGGGAAAGAATTTCGGGTATGTTGCGGCTGCCGGATTGCCGGATTTCATCCGCCGTGATGATCGTCATATTGGCGGGAACTTCGCTCGCCCGTTGCGGCGTTCCGGTGGCGCTTGTCGTGATGGGCTCGCCGAACAAGGATTCAAGCGAACCGTAGTCGACGCTTTGCGCGTGGGCCTTTGTGGCGGCGCCCAGGGCAAGGCTCAACGCGCACAACGAACAAAATGACAACAGGAACTTCTTCATAACAGGTTCTCCGACTGAGCCTAAGGATGAGAATGAAAAAATGTTGAGGGTGGGAACCATTCCGAAAGCCTCTATACCTGTTTGACCAGCATGGTGAAGGCTTGGGCAAATCCTACTTTCCCGGCTTCGGCGGCGGATTTGCTGTAGTAGATTTCGACACTTGGTTTCGATACGACTCCGAGCACGCATTTGTTGTTTTTTACGCATTCAAGATCGGTGGACATGGTCAAAACGCCTGCGGAAGCCGCGGCTGGGGCTATGGCATCGAAGGAGGCCTTGAGGCCATTTGTAATGAAGGCCATTTTGGCTTCGCCCAGCTTGTTCAGTTCGGAAACGGGAACCATCAACGCCGTGATCTTGACGCCGCCGGGAGCTTCCAAACCGCTATCGATAATGCCCTTGATTTCGTCGGCTTCAGCTTTGGAGGCGGCGTTGGACGGGTCGAAAACAACTGCCATCGCCGCAGTGCCTGTAATTTTGTTGATGAGCAGAGGTGTCGTCTTCAAGCCGACCGTAAGGTCCGTCTTGTCCGTTGCCCATGCCGGAAATGATAGGAACAAGACAAGAAAACATACAGCTACCGCAACGTAATATTGCCGCATAATCAGCACTCCAGCAGGGAATTCGTTAGCAGGGATTCGTGACCGCAAGAACAGCAGCTAGATATGACATCATCACATTAACAGGAAATTAACAAGTCCGGCAAAAACAAGGCAGTCAGGCGGACCTTACCCTTGTCAGGAATGATTCGACTTCGCGCCGCAGCAAATCGCCTTGCCGCGCCAGCTCTTCGCCTGCTTTGAGAACTTCATGCGACGTATGGCTCGCCTGGCTTGAGGCATCGGTCACGCTGGCAACACTTGAGGAAACCAGAGATGTTTCCTCGGCAGCCTTTTCGGCGCTGCGCGAAATTTCGGCCGTAGAAGCCGTTTGCTCCTCGACGGCCGAGGCGATGCTGGTCGAAATATCGTTTAGTTGCCTGATCGTATCGGCGATTTCCTTAATGTCGTCGACCGTACGGGTTGTGACATCCTGCATCTCCTGCATTTGCAGGGTAATGTCCTCGGTGGCGTGCGCCGTTTGGTTTGCAAGGTTCTTGACCTCCTGAGCGACGACGGCGAATCCCTTTCCGGCTTCGCCGGCGCGTGCCGCCTCGATGGTGGCGTTAAGCGCCAAAAGATTCGTTTGTCCGGCGATATTGTTGATGAGATCGACAATAGACGTGATTTTTTGGGTAGCCGCGGTCAATCCCTCGACTGTCGCGTTGGTTCGCTCGGCTTTTGCGACGGCGGTTGCCGCAAGGCTCGCTGATTCGACAACCTGACGGCCGATTTCCATGATCGAGGCCCGCAGTTCTTCGGAA
>JAQUPC010000169.1 GCA_028716765.1 Alphaproteobacteria bacterium
GGAACGCGCCGCGGCGGGCACGAAGTTGCCGAGGGGAGGTTAGAAGGCTGGAAAAATCCGACACGAATATTTTGATCGGGCATCCATTTCATGAACTCATAAGGGTATGCCATGAAGCCACCCAATAAAGCGGCGATGCTCGCCATTATTATGTTGATGATGCTTCTCAACGTCTCGATGCTGGCAAAGCTCGTTGACCGGCTGGAATCGCGTTATTTGCCGCGCACGCCCGAAGCGCAAAATAAGGCCCCGGTTCAAGAGCTGCCAATCCCTGCGCAGGGTGCGCAAGAATTGCCCCCGCCAGGCAACGAGACCAAATCGGCGGCTCATAATCTAGCCATGTGCCTGATCGACGCTTCGCATGCCTACGAAGTTCCGCCTGCGGTGATGATCGGCATTCTTCACGTCGAAAGCGGGCGCGTTGGCAGGGAAAGCGGGCCCAATGACGACGGCTCTTATGACCTCGGGCCCATGCAGATCAACACGCTATGGGTTCCGGAACTGGCGCGGGCATGGCGCGTCCCCGAACGCAAGGCGAGGGCGGTTCTGCGCGACGACGGGTGCATGAACGTCAAGGTCGCGGCGTGGATTCTCCGCAAGAACATTAAAGATGCCGGGTCGGTTTATGGCGGCATCAAGCGCTATCACTCGACGACGCCGATCCACGGAAGCCGTTATGCGGCAAAAGTATATGCGGCGATGGAAGAGAAGGGGTTGATCAGACGCAACTAGGGATAGTGGCTAACCCTCAATTACTATCTTTCCCCCCATCCCGTTCATCATCTCGACAAACCCCGGAAAACTGGTGGCGATCATGCGGCTGTCGTCGATGGTGACGGGCTCGGGCGTGGCCATGCCGAGGACGAGAAAGCTCATGGCGATACGGTGATCCATCGCGGTGGCGATCATTGCGCCGCCTTTGGGCGGTTGGCCGTTGCCGTAGACGATCAGATCGTCGCCCTCAATATCAACCCGTGCGCCGCAAGCCTTAAGTCCCTCGGCAACGAGCGTCAACCGGTCGCTTTCCTTCACGCGCAATTCGCCGAGACCGCACATGCGCGTTGTGCCTTCGGCGCAGGCCGCGGCCATCGCGAGGATCGGATATTCGTCGATCATGCTTGGCGCGCGTCCGGCGGGAACGGTCACGCCTTTCAGGGTTCCTGCTTGCACGGCAAGATCGGCGACCGGGTCGCCGCAGGCTTCGCGTTCATTGGCAAGCTTTATGTTCGCGCCCATTTCCAGCAACGTGGTGATCAACCCCGCCCGGCGTGGGTTAAGGCCGACGTTGTTCAATGTAATCTCCGATCCGGGCCGGAGCAGCGCCGCTACCATCGGAAACGCGGCGGAACTGATATCGGCGGGGACGGTGATGTTTTGTCTGGTGAGTTGCGCCGGGCCAGTCACGGAAATAGCTTCCGCGCCGTCCGGTGTTTTTTCGATCGTCACCGCTACGCCGAATTGCCGCAACATGCGTTCGGTATGGTCGCGCGTCGGCACGGTTTCGATGACGGTGGTGACGCCGTGCGCGCTCAAACCCGCCAAAAGCACGGCTGATTTCACTTGCGCCGAGGCGACGGGAAGTTTGTAGGTTATGGCCGTTGGTTTTGCGGCGCCCGTGACGGTCAGCGGCATGCGGCCGCCGGGTGGGCTCACAAACGCCGCGCCCATTTGCTCCAGCGGCGTGATGACACGTCCCATCGGCCGTTTGCACAGCGATGCGTCGCCCGTGAAGGAACTTGTGAAAGGACGCGCACCGAGTAAGCCTATCAACAGCCGTGCCGAAGTGCCGCTGTTGCCCATGTCGAGAGTTTGGGACGGCTTCCTGAGGCCATCCAGCCCCGTGCCTTCGATCCGCCAAACTTCGCCGTCCTTTGTGATTCTGGCCCCAAGGGCGTGTAGAGCCGCCACGGTATGCAGGACATCCTCGCCCTCCAGAAGCCCGCGCACAGTGGTCGTGCCGGAGGCGATGCCGCCAAGCATGACGGACCGGTGGGAAATGCTCTTGTCGCCGGGGGGCGTTATGATTCCCTGCAGGGGACCGGAGGTATGGGAAACAAGGGGTTGGGGCACATCGTTCATGTGAGCTTTATAGCAAAGCAGGCTGTGCGGGCCAGCGCTAATTCCTTGAAATTTAGCGATCCGGCCAGGCCGGGCAGCAAGCTTTAAGCCCCGGCGAGCGGAAAGCGACACAAACGTTTGACAGGAAAGGGGTTTCATGGCAGATGACTGCGCCTTGGAAAATAGGCGTAAAGGACTTAGCAGGAGGACAAAAGGTGGCCAAGGCTGAATGGGGCATGAAGCGCATTTGCCCGCACTGCGGAACCCGTTACTACGACATGAAGAAGAAGCAACCGGTTTGCCCGAGTTGCGGCACCGTGTTCGATCCTGAATCGCTCGTAAAATCGCGCCGCGGGCGCGCTCCTGTGGAAGAAAAGGCTAAAAAAGCCGCGCCTCTGCCGGAGGAGATGGAAGGTCTTCCCTTGGTTGAAGGCGAGGACGCCGATGCCGCGGTCATCGAGGACGCCGATGAGCTCGCCGACGATGTCGATGTCGAGGAAGTCGTCGATGTCGCTGAGGTCAGCGACAAAGACGACATCTAGGGCGTCTCTTCTTATTCGTCTTCTTCCGGCAAACTGCCTAAGACATTCCGTGTAACGTCATAAGAAAAACCCGCGCGCGCCATCGCGGCGAAATCCTTGCGTTTGTTCTCCGGCAAATCTTTTTGGGCTTTGCGGAACGGGCCGAGGCCGCGCCGTCGCGCGAAGGTCATGGCGGCTTTGTGCTCGGCGTCTTCCGGGCTTTCATTGTCTTCCGGCGTCAGGGCCGAGGCGATGATATCGGCGGCCACGCCTTTTTGCTGCAGCTGTTGCGTGATCCGGCGCGCGCCGCGTCCGGCGCGGCGAAGGCTGTTCACCTTCATGGCGGCATAGGCCGCATCGTTCAGGGCGCCGGATTTTTTATGCCGCGCAATGATGGCGTCGATGGCGCGATGGAGATCGTCGAGCTTACCTACGTCGGCGGCAAGGGATTCATGCACCATTTTTGCGCGCCGGATGCGGTTTTCCA
>JAQUPC010000170.1 GCA_028716765.1 Alphaproteobacteria bacterium
TTTTTCATCTGCTAGTTTTTGCGTAAGAAAAGAAGCCGTAAAATCGTGTTGACGCAATTATCGGTCCTTTCCGCTCAGCGGGAAAATAAAAATTTCTTTGTTTCAAGCCTTTCCTCGTCAAATCGTTCTGCCCCGAAAAAAATTTCAAAACGCCGTATTTCCGCCGGATTTCTGGGCCGTTTTGGAAAAAGGAGGATGACGATTTTGATGAGACCGTTCAAAAAACCTGAACCGCCACAGCGCGCGCAAAAGATGTCGGTCATTCTGCCAGCCGGCGGCACATTGCTGGCTGGCGATCTGTACGTGCCGGCGGGAGCCCGCGGCATCGTCATTTTCGCTCACGGCAGCGGCAGCAGCCGGTTCAGCCCGCGCAACCGTTATGTTGCCGGTGTGTTGAACGAACATGGCATCGGCACGTTGCTCATCGACCTTCTGAACGAAAAAGAAGAAAGAGTGGACGAACAAACAAGGCAATTGAGGTTCGACATCCCCCTGCTGGCCGAAAGATTGACCGCTATCGGCGAATGGGTATTGGCAAATTCTTCCTGGCAGACCCTGAAGATCGGCTATTTCGGCGCTAGCACTGGCGGCGCTGCCGCCCTTGCCGCCGCAGCCCGGCGGCCCGATCGCATCGCGGCCGTGGTCTCGCGCGGCGGCCGTCCCGATCTTGCATCGGATGATTTGCCGGATGTCGAAGCGCCCGTTTTGCTTATCGTGGGTGAAAACGACGAACAGGTCCTGGCATGGAATCAGGAAGCGCTGGCCTTGCTTAACGCCGACTCCCGATTGTCGGTTATTCCCGGCGCGACGCATCTTTTCGAGGAACCGGGCACGCTTGATGCCGTTGCCCATCAGGCGGCGGACTGGTTCATCCTGCATTTTCAATCGAGCAACCGGCAACAGAAGGAAAACAGAAGAAAGGAGGCCTCATGAAACGGCTTATTTCCAATGTGAGGCGTGCCGCGACAGGGCACGACATCCGGTCGGTCCTTGGCTTTGTCGATGACGAGATCGTAATGGCTCTTCGCGACGCCAACGCCACCGTTAACGAAATTCTGGCCGCCGTCGAAAGACTCGAGGACGACGAACACGGTCAGGGTTGGCACAAAACGGACACGAACAATAAGGTTTCCTATCTCTACGCACTTTTGCGGGACGCCGAAGAGCTTTTCGAAAGGAGGAAAGCAACCCAACGCCACCTCTCTTCCGCGGAGATAGACAGGCGGACAAGAGCGGCTTAGGGCGCACTTTTCCCGAGCGAGCGTAATCCCCCTCCCTCTTGTCCGCCGAAGCCTTGGCGAAGGTGGATGCGGGAGGGATTCAACGCGAACGCATCACGCTCTGGTCACTAAAAATCAAGCGGCTTCCAGGTCTTCAACCTCGACAGGGTCTTGGGTGCGTCCGGCATTCGCAAGGCTTCGTATTTATACCACGCCTCTTGCGTTTTTCCCGAGGCCAGAACGATGAGGCCGTTGTCTTTCCAGTCCTTATCGTTGATGGCGTTGGGCTTATGGCTGACGGGTTCGGCGCATAAAAAGTTTTCGCCTTGCGGGGTGTAGACGACGAAGTGAATCAGGTTCGGCGACGTTTCCAGATTTAAAGCCACGGGTTGTTCCGGCCACACGACCTGCATGATTCTGCCGTAGCCTGCGAAACAACTGTCGAGACGCGCGTTGTCCAGCGCCTTGGGGCTTGAAAAATCGTATTCCGGAGGTACGGGAACGAGCCTGACCGGAATGACCTCATCATCGATTTCCCATATCGTGCCGGCTTTCGCCTGCAGGGTCGTGCCCGGAATTTTGGGAAAGTAGGGATGCGTGCCCAAACCCGCAGGCATATTGGTGTTGCCGGTGTTGGTGACGGAAATCTTCAGCGCAAGTCCGCCTTCGTGAAGTTCGAAATGCTGGCGGGCCTCGTAAGGGAAGGGCCACAAGCCTGTCATGCCTTCGCGTTCAGGATCGAACGAGAACGTCAGGGTGCATTGGTTTTTATCCGCGCTTTCGACCTTCCACGGAAACTGCCATCCCTGCCCATGGGACGCATGAATGCCGTTCGGCCCGCCAAGATAGTTTGTGGCCGCCTTGTATTTAGCGCCTTCGAATTCGAATTCGCCGTATTTGATGCGATTGGAATACGGCACCAACGGCCACGAGGAGAAATCAAGGATGCCTTTTGCGGTTTCCTCCACCGTGCGGCGCAGCATGGGCTGGGTCCGGCCACCGCCGATCTTGCAATCGAACGAAGTGACAGAGCCGCCGATTTCAGGAACAAGCCGGCATTGAAAAAGGTCGTTTTCTATTGTTACGATGTTCATGGGGCGTTGATCCGTCCGTTAGCGTTAATGAAGGGCCTTAATCTTCTAACATTGGAGGAATGGACGAGTCTATGCGGGGGATTGACCGAAATTCTAAAGAAGGGATGAGATTGATCAAAACGCTTCGCGTTTTGCCCCTTCGGGCGTCGGCGCTTTGCGCCTCCGTCCAAAACGGCTTGCACTTCACTGCTTCCATGTCCGCCATTAACAAAGGGGCCATTTGGCCCCTTTGTTAATGGCGGGGCAGAGGTAACAGGCGCGAATATTCCTATCGAACTGTTCGTTGTTCTACATAATTTTTTGGTCACGGGTGTTGTGCCATAAACTTTTCCCAAATAGCCATAGCTTCTTTGCAGATCTGAAGCACATGGGTTTCCGTTCCTTCAACGTCGACTGTATATGATGGCTCTCCAACTCCATACAGACCAACACCGAAACGCCCCATTCCATAGCCTTTTTTGACGCAGGTATCAGGAGCAGTTTCCCCAACCTTTCCTTTTTGATCGGTGCGAACCTTTTTGAAATGTTTTGCACGATTACAAAGCAGCCGGACAACATTCAGTGTGCCCGCGCGGTTGTCGGGAATGTCAGTTTTTAAAATGCTGCCGTCCTTCTCTGTCCAATCATGAAGATGTTCAATTGTACAAAGAAAATTGAAAAGGTCATAAGAATTGACCAACTTATCAAGCCTAGCTAAAT
>JAQUPC010000171.1 GCA_028716765.1 Alphaproteobacteria bacterium
GTAAAGTCGAGCGGTTGGCGATAGTGCGCGGAAAGCAAGGCAAGGCGCAGCGCCTCACCGGAATGCCAGTCTTCGGTCACTAGATCGCGGATTGTGAAGAAATTGCCGAGCGACTTCGACATTTTCTCGCCGTTGACGATCAAAAAGCCGTTGTGCACCCAGTATTTCGCGAGCGGCGCGCCGTCGTGGGCACAGCGGCTTTGCGCGATCTCGTTTTCATGATGCGGGAAGATGAGGTCGAGCCCGCCGCCGTGAATGTCGAACGTAACGCCGAGATGCTCTTTCGACATCGCCGAGCATTCCAGATGCCAGCCGGGGCGGCCCCGGCCCCACGGGCTGTCCCATCCCGGCTGATCCGGCGTGCTGGGCTTCCACAAAACGAAATCGGCCGGGTCTTTCTTGTAGGGGGCAACCTCGACGCGCGCGCCCGCAATCAACTCGTCGCGCGACAGGCGCGACAACCGGCCGTAATCCGGCATCGAAGGCACGTTAAACAAAACATGGCCGTCTTTTTCGTAAGCGTGCCCCTTTTTGATGAGCGTTTGCACCAGCTCGATCATCTCCGGCACGGTTTCGGTGGCGCGCGGTTCAAAGTCCGGTTGCAGCGTATCCAGATGCGAAAGGTCTTCATGAAAGCCGCGCGTCGTGCGCTCGGTCATGGCGTTGATCGGCTCGCCGCTCTCCTTCGACTTGGCGATGATCTTGTCGTCGATGTCCGTGATGTTGCGGCAATAGGAAACTTTAGGATAATGGCGCTTGAGCAGGCGATAGAGCGTATCGAACACCACCATCGGACGCGCGTTGCCAATGTGCGCGAAGTCGTACACCGTCGGGCCGCAGACGTACATTTTCACGTGCGCCGGATCGAGCGGCACGAATTTTTCCTTCTGCCGCGACATGGTGTTGTGGAGGTATAGATCGGTCATGCGTTTTCTCCCGATAACCGCGCCCGCGCCCTGTCATGCCCGATAAGCGGCAGCAGGACTTTCATCTCCGGGCCGTGATCGACGCCGGTGAGGGCGAGGCGAAGAGGGTGGAACAAGTCTTTGCCTTTGCGCCCGGTTTTGCTTTTTACGTTGGCTGTCCATTGGCCCCACGTGTTTTCATCCCACGGCTCTGGCGGCAGCAGTCGCGCGGCTTCCGTCACAAATTCACGATCTTCCATAACGGGCGTGATCGGGCCGTGGACGACTTGCCACCATTCGCGAACATCTTCCAGCTTCGTAAGGTTGGCGCGCACGGCGTTCCAGAATGCGGCATCGGCGGTTGCGAGACCCATTGCCTGCAGACGCGAGGCCACGGTTTCAAACGGCGTCATATGCAGGATTTTTGCGTTGAGGTGTTTCAATTCCTCAAGATCGAACTTTGGCGTCGCGCGCGAAACCTTGGCAAGGTCAAACCCGGCCACAAGCTCATCCAGCGTCAGGCGCGGCGCAACAGGATCCGAAGTGCCCAGTTTGGCCAAAAGCGCGTTGATCGCCATCGGCTCGATCTTGATGTCGTCGCGAAGGCTGGAAATGCTTAGCGTACCAAGGCGCTTGCTCATCTCTTCCCCTGTGGCGTTGACCAGCAGAGGGAAGTGCGCGAAGCGCGGCGCGGGCTTTGCCGTGATCGCTTCCCAAAGCTGGATCTGCACGGCGGTGTTGGTGACGTGGTCTTCGCCGCGGATGACATGCGTGATGCCGAAATCCGCGTCGTCCACGATGGAACTGAAGGTGTAAAGCGGCACGCCGTCGCCGCGCACCAGAACGGGATCGGACAGCGCCGCGGCGGGAAAACTTTTGTGCTTCTGGATGATATCGTCCCACACGATGTCGGCGGGATTCAAAAGAAAGCGCCAATGCGGCTTGCGGCCTTCGGCGATCAGGCGCGCGCGGTCGCCGTCGCTCAGCTTGAGCGCGGCGCGATCGTAAACGGGCGGCAGGCCGCGCCCCAATTGCGATTTGCGTTTCAAGTCAAGTTCGGCCTGCGTCTCGAAGCAGGGATAGACGCGGTCCTTCTTTTTTAATTCTTCAAGAACTTCGGCATAGCGGTCCAGCCGTTCCGACTGGCGCGCGAAACGGTCCCATGCCAGGCCGAGCCAAGTCAGATCGCGCTCGATCGCTTGCGCAAACTCCGGCGTCGAGCGCTCGCGGTCGGTGTCGTCCATGCGCAAGAGAAAGCTTCCGCCGTGGCGGCGGGCGAACAGGAAATTAAACAGGGCAGGCCGGATATTTCCGATGTGCAAAAGCCCTGTGGGCGAAGGGGCGAAACGAACGGCTATGGTCATGGACTTGTTCTAACAGGGAAAGAAGGATTCGGTAAACCGGGTTGAATATGATAATATAAAAAACACGAATATTGCCTTTATGGATTGAAGATTAATAGTTTTGTCCGTTCTTTCTCTAGCAAGAGCAAGGAAAAAATGGAAAAGAAAATACTCATTATTGATGACGAAGAACTTATTCGGAACCTTCTGGGATGGGGACTGGCGGTTGCGCATGGAAAAACCCCTCTTTCCCCACATTCCTTGAGATTTGCGGCGGCTTTTGATCTTGTCTCCGCCCTTGATCTGTGGCGGGAAGGGCAATTCGATTTTGTCATTTGCGACCATCGTTTTCCCGTATGCGACGCGAAAGAGCGGCAACAACGCGGACTGCCCGCCGCGGCCGGTTTATATCAGCCATTGTTTCCGGAGCCGCCGCATGTTTGCAACAAGGAAAGCGGCTCGCGTTTCATCTGGCAGGCGAGCATGGACTCCTGGAACAGAGGGCAAGAGTGCGCGCCCATTCTTTTGTTGAGCGGAACGCTCCTTTCGTGGAAAGACGACATGCGGGAGTGGTGCGGGATAAACCCGGATGACAGAGAGCTGTTTGACCCGGTCATCGCCTGCTGGAAGCCTATACGGACGGAGGATGTGGCCGACATCATCCGGTTTACTTTTGCCGCCCTTGATGCGCCGGAACCGGCGCGGCGGGAGAGGGCGTTGGGGCCGGCGCCTTTTAATATCTCGAACC
>JAQUPC010000172.1 GCA_028716765.1 Alphaproteobacteria bacterium
TGAATGCCGTAAAAATTCAGGCCGCGGGCGGCGTCGCAGTCCGGCGATTCCGCCCAGACGCTAAACCGCGCGTTGATGTCGTCCTGCCAAATCCCCGCCTCCGCGCCGGACAAGCCCAGCCGGGGCCCGTCAATCGCGGCCCGCAAGCTTAAGCCGGTGCCGACCACGTAAGTGACCATCGTGTTCAGCGCGCCGCCGGCGATCGGGGTGTTGCGCACCAGGTCACGGGAGCGCGAGCGCAAGGTCGGCAAATCCAGCAGCGTATCATCATTAACATCGCCGGACATCGGGTTAAAGCCGCCGATCGCCGCGCGGCTTCGGGACGCGCCGTGATAGCCGCTTTTTTCATACGCTCCGATCAGCAGACGGGCTTTATAGCGCTGGATGGCGGTTTGCGGGCTGAAATATTCAACGACTTTGTCAGTCAGGGTTTTATTCATCAAAGTTACCACCTCGGGGATACGGTGCGCGAACGTCCCCGACCGGATTCGGCGGCGGACAATTCCTGGCATTTTTTCTGCCAGTAGTCGATATTGTTCCTGACTTCAACCGCGTCGGCGCGGGTCAGCAGGCGTTCATTATAGCGCACGCTCTGGGCGCTTTGCAGTTGCGTGTCGGCGTTCAGCCAGCCTAAAAGCTGGGCTTGGGCCTGTTCCAGCGTTAATCCGCTCATTTTTGTTACCCTCGTGGTTTGTTGTTGATCAATCGGTAAATGGTGCGCCTTGGGATGCCGTGCTGCTCCTCGATTTGCGCGATGCTGAGACCGGCGCGCAGTTCGTTCCGGATGGTTTGCTTTTTGGTTTCCGTGGTGACGCCGCTCTTGGCGATATAAGCCGCCTCGCCGCCGAAGCGCTGCCGGGCCCGGCGCTCGATGCCGCGATAAACGTCCGGATGCAGGTCGCCCAGTTGTTCCCGGAATGCATCAATCAGATGGGTAATGATATCGCTCACTTCCTGCCCCAATTGGATAGATCAATGCCGGTTGAATGCCTGACCAATTCGCCCGGCGGGATGATGTCGGGTAACGGCCCGTTCATTCGCGGCGGCGCGGCGCTTGACGGCGGCGCGAACAAATCATGCTGGCTGGGCTGGACGATGCTTTCCATGACTTGCCATTCAGCGCGGGTTTTGCGGTGCAGGGCGATTTTATGCGCGCAGAACAGGGTCATGACGGTGCAGTCCAGGACTTCATTGCGCACGCCGGCGCGTTTCAGCACCCAGCTGCTGACCGTGCCTTTCGAGGTTTGCTTGAGAATGCGCACTTCGTTGGTGAGCTGCTCAAAGAAGCCGTCGGGCAGGTGTTTGGACAGATGCACGAAACCGGGGCCGTGCCGGCGCGCCTGCAGGCGTCCGTGGATCAGGTCTTTGGCGGTGTCGGTGCCGATGGTGTAGAGCTTGACGCCGCGTCGGATTACTTTGTCAATGCTGTTGACGTCCTGCAGACTGGCCCGGCCGGAAATGGTCAGGTTCGGCGTGCTCGAGCCCTTGGTCGCGTAAAGCCGGGGCGCATACTGAGGATGACTGGGCCAGCCGGAGGCGGATTTGCGTTGCCGGACATGGTTATAAGACTGATGCGTCCAGTGCCCGCCGGTGTCGATGGCGGCATGCTCAATGCCGAGCATCGCGCCGCCCGCGTGCGGATACTCGTGCAGCAAAAAGCGGTCCAGCTTGTCCCATTCGCTTTGGATGGACGGATTGGCCTCGATGATCTGATAATCCACGGTCCACATTTCCTCATCGCGCCCCAGCGCCCAGACCACCAGTTCAAAGCGGTCTTTTTGCACATCGACGCCGGCCAGCAGGATCAGGCCGCCCAACGGCACGCTTTGCAGCTTGAAATCCTCTGCGCGTTTTTTGAGCTCGTCGGCGTCGGTTTTTTCAACATTGTCTTCGTAAACCTGCCCCAACGTGGTGTTAATGAAGGTTTTGATATCGGAGCGCTCGCCGTGCTTGGCTTTGCCGGCCGCGCCGCGGTATTCCCGCACGATGGCCGACCAGCTCGCCTGCGGGCTGTAGATCGTCCATAAATTATCAAAGGCAATATGCCGCGGCGGACGTATGGCCTCGCCCTGGGCGTTTTTGAATGTACCCGTCCCGTTACAGTACCAATTGCCTTTTTCGTCCTTCCATCGGCCTTTTTGCCAGTTTTTTAGGTAATCGGCCTGAGTAAACAGCGAAGCGCAGGCGCTGCAAGCGTACGCGGCGGTCTCATGATCCTGGTTGAACCATTTCAAGCCGTGCTTGCTGTTTTTGGATCCGAACGACAAGGGCTGCTCAGTTTCGCAGTGCGGACAGGGCACGTGATATTGGTAAACGGCGTCGGCTTCCTGCACGGCCGCGTCGATTTCGCTGAGATATTTAAGCTTGGGCGTGGAGCCGACAATGTGTTTCGGAAAAGTCGCGCCTTCAGTGCGTTTTTTGGCGAGTTTGCGCGGACTGCCTTCCTTATCGATATCCTTGTCAAAACTGTCCACTTCATCGAGGATGGTCACGTCAACAGAGATGCGGCGATAGTTGCGCGCCGAGGAGCCGCCCTTGATGTACATCAGGCAGCCGAGGAATTTTTTGTAGGCGTTGGTGTTGTGCTGGTGCTTTTTTCCCAGCGCCGGAAAAATGGCCTTAATCGGCTTCACATCGCGCAGCATCGGGTTGAGCTCGGTCTCGACAAATTCCTGCGCGTCGGAGTCGGTCGGCTGCCAGAGCGCCTGGTTGCGCCGCCGGAAGACGGCAAAGTAGGCCATGGCGGCCATGAGCATTTTGGTATAGCCGGTGCGCGCCGCTTTCTTGACCGCCACGCCTTCAATGTCGTCATTGCCGAAGGCGTCCAGGATGGCGATCTGATACGGGTAGGCCTGCCAGCGCCCTTCCGTGTAGGACGACTCGGCCGACAGGTAAAAGTATTCCGCGGCCCATTGCGACAGCCGCATCGGCGGCATGGCTCTCAGGTTGGATAGGCCGCGCTTGATGGCGCGGTTGGCGCTAGGAATC
>JAQUPC010000173.1 GCA_028716765.1 Alphaproteobacteria bacterium
TGGATGGCGTCTTAAGGTGGGCTTCGCGATATTCCGGCAAGGTTCTGATATCGACGATGCAACATTGTTCGCCTCGCTCAATTTTCGCCTTAAGTTGGGCCACGTTAATCGAATTCAACATGGGGGCTCTCCTGTAAAACAACAAGGTCCGGTCATGGCTCATCTAAGGTTTGGACTGCGGTTTTTCAATGGCCGGATTTTATGGCGTTCAAAGCCTTTTTTGCGTCAACGAGTTATTTAAGGCGCTCTTCGAAAATATGCTGCATAATAGCTTGAAAATCCATCGTGCCGGTTTCATATAGAAATCTATCTATCCTTACGATTCAGAGGCTTAACCCATGACCGAAGAACGCATGTCCTTTCAGGCGGAAGTCAGCCGCTTGCTCGATATCGTCGTGCATTCGCTTTACAGCGAAAAAGAGATTTTCCTCCGGGAATTGATCTCGAACGCGTCGGACGCTTGCGACAAGCTCCGCTACGAAGCCCTCACGCAGCCGGAGCTTACCGGCGAGGATACGGATTACAGCATCATCGTCACGACCGATCCGAAAGATCGAACGATAACCGTTTCGGACAACGGCATCGGCATGACGCGCGACGAACTGATCGCCAATCTCGGCACCATCGCGCGCTCGGGCACGCTGGATTTCGTGAAGAAGCTCAACGAAAGCAACAAACCGGACGTTAATATCATTGGTCAGTTCGGCGTCGGCTTTTACGCCTCGTTTATGGTGGCGCAGATGGTTGAAGTCGTTTCCCGCAAGGCCGGAAGCGAAGAGAGTTGGTGCTGGCGATCGGACGGCAAAGGCGATTTCGCGATCGAGGAAGACGAACGCAGCGAACGCGGCACAAGCGTGACGCTTTATCTCAAGCAGGGCGAAGACGAATTTTTGAAAGAAGACCGCCTGCGCGCCGTCATCAATCGCTATTCCGATCACATCGCACTGCCGATAATGCTCAACGACGACGACAAGCCCGCCAACCACGCGAGCGCGCTTTGGCTCCGCAGCCGGAGCGATATTACGCCGCAACAATACAAGGAATTCTACCACCACGTCGCGCATGCGTTCGAAGACCCGGCCGCAGTGATCCACTGGAAAGCCGAAGGCAAAATCGAATACACGGGTCTTCTGTTCGTTCCGGGCATGAAGCCCTACGACCTTTTCGACCCGAAGCGGCGGCACGGCGTCAAGCTCTACGTCAAGCGCGTGTTCATCACCGTCGACGCCGAAGGGCTCGTGCCGCCTTATCTGCGCTTTTTGCGGGGCGTGATCGACAGCGAAGACCTGCCGCTCAATGTCAGCCGCGAATTGCTGCAACACAGCCCCATGCTGGCCAAAATACGCCAGGGCATCACGCGGCGCGTGCTGGGCGACCTTCACAAGCTTGCGAACGATGAAAAAGCTTACGCCGGCTTCTGGGAAAATTTCGGCGCCGTCATCAAGGAAGGCCTTTATGAAGATCCCGGCCATCGCGATGAATTGCTGAAAATTCTGCGCTGCCGCTCGACGCATGGCGAAGGATTGATCTCGCTCGCCGAGTATATTGCGCGCATGAAGAAAGGGCAGGAATCGATTTATTACATCAACGGCGACAACGTCGAGGCCCTTATGCGGAGCCCTCACCTCGAAGGCTTCAAGGCGCGCGGCATCGAAGTCTTGCTGCTTACGGATACGGTCGACGATTTCTGGCCAATGGCCGTTGGCGAATATGAAGGCAAAAAGCTCGTGTCCGTCACGCGCGCCGGTCAGGATCTGGACAAGATCGCCCCGGTCAAAACAAAAACCGGCGAAGATAAGAAAGAAAAAGCCCGGGAACACGATCTGTCATCTCTCATCGCCATGATGAAGCTTGTGCTTGGCGATAAAGTGAAGGACGTGCGCGCTTCGGAACGCCTGACGGAAAGTCCGGTTTGCCTTGCCGCCAGCGAAGGCGATATCGATATTCATCTTGAGCGTTTCCTGAAACAGCATAACCAGCTTAAAACAGCCACCCAGCGGATATTGGAGATCAATCCCCTGCACCCCCTCGTTCATAAAATGGCGAAACGCGCGGCGAGCGAAGGTGCCAAGGCCAACCTTGAGGATGCCGTGTGGCTGCTTTTGGATCAGGCGCGTTTGCTGGAAGGCGAAACCATCCCCGATCCCTCAGGCTTCAGCCGCAGGCTGGGCGAGGTTTTGGCGAAGGTGGTGTGAAAAAAGCCGCAGTGCCTACTCCGAGGCGTTTCGCACGATACGCTCGATCTCTTTCTGAACGGCCCGATCGACAACGGCGGGAAGATGGGCATCGAGCCATTCCTTAAGCATCGGCTTAATGAGATCCATCACCATGTCTTCAAGCGTGCGCATTCCGTTGCCCATCGGGGTTCCCATTGGAACGGAAGCGGCCATGCGCTCGATCTGGAGCGTGCTGGTCAACGTTGCCAATGAAGCTACCGTCGCAGTAGCGGCTCGTTCTGAAATCAGGGTGTCTTCAACGGATGGCATAGGTTCCGGCTCCGGCAGTGGGGGTGGTGGGGGCGGAGGCGGCGGAGGTGGTGGCGGTGCAGGCGGCTCCGGCTGAGGTGGCGGTGGCGGTGCAGAAGCCGCAAGATCAACAATGGACCCGTCGTCCTGCACCATTTGGGTCAATTCCAGAACGTCTTCTTCCTTCGCCTGAGGCTCAGGCGATTCAGCAGGCTCTTTCTCATCCGCAATAATTTTGCGGATTGAGGCGAGTATCTCCTCCATTGTCGGTTCAGACTGACTCTTACCGTCTTGTTTATCGGCCATGGCTCGAATCGTGGGTTCGGGAACGAGAAGTTAAGTTTATCGTGTTATTAAGGCTTTGCAAGCCGGAAGAATGTACCCTTGCCAGCATTGCAACCCGCAACGGATTGTCATAATGGGCAGCCGGTGTTAGCCATTACCAGTAAAAGAAGATAAGTCCTCCCCCGCTCCCCCCAAACGGCCCTTATGGTATGATGTTATGA
>JAQUPC010000174.1 GCA_028716765.1 Alphaproteobacteria bacterium
TCAGCAAAGCGTTGCCGTGGTAGAAATGGAACAGCGCCGCGCGGGGATCGAGCCGCAGCGCCTCCTCGATCAAAGGGAGAGCTTCCGCCTGTCGTCCCTGCGAATCCAGGACGACGCCGAGCAGGGCCAGCGCGTCGGGATGCTCCGGCGTCTCAGTCAGGGCGGCACGGTAAAGCTTTTCCGCTTCGATCAGGAGGCCGTTTTGGTGCGCGGCAACAGCCCGCTCCAGAATCCCACCGGTCATGCGGAATCCGCCGGCGGCGGCGCGGCTTCGCCGTTTTCGTCGATCCAGGCGATGCGCAGGACATTTGTGTTGCCGGGGGTGCCGAACGGCACGCCGGCCGAAATGACCACGCGCTGGCCGTTGCGGGCGAGGCCGTCACGTCTGGCGATCTTTACGGCCTTTTGCACCATTTCGGCCAGATTGGTCACATCGGCGGTGTGAACGGCATGAACGCCGAACGACAGCGTCAGCCGCCGTGCGGTTTCAAGTTTCGAGGTAAGACCCAGAATCGGCACCTCAGGCCGTTCCCGTACCGCGCGCAAGGTGGTGGAGCCTGACGTGGTGTAGGTCACAATAACCGCCGCACCGAGGGTATCGGCGATCTGCTTCGCAGCGGCGGTAATGGCGTCGGCGGCCGTGCGTTGCAGATCAGGATGCGCAAGGGCAAGGCCGGTATAATAGCCGGGGTCGGTCTGCGTCTGCCGGGCGATGCGGTCCATCATCTGAACGGCCTCGATCGGGTATTCGCCGCTGGCGGTTTCGGCCGAAAGCATGATGGCGTCGGCGCCTTCGTAAACGGCGGTGGCCACGTCCGAAGCCTCGGCGCGCGTCGGCGTCGGGCTTGTGATCATAGACTCCAGCATCTGCGTGGCGACAATCACCGGCTTGCCGACGCGCCGCGCGTCGCGAACGATCATGCGTTGAATCCGCGGTACGGACTCAGGGGGCATTTCCACGCCCAGATCGCCGCGCGCGACCATCACGTCGTCGGCGGCTTCGAGAATTTGCGGCAGATAGCGGATCGCCGCCGGTTTTTCGAGGTTGGCCAGAATGGCCGCCTGCTGGCCAACAAGTTTTCGCAATTCGGCAATATCCTGAGGCCGCTGTACAAACGACAGCGCCACCCAGTCAACGCCAAGTTCCAGCGCTCCTTTAAGATCGGTGCGGTCTTTCGGCGTTATGGGCGACAGGGGCAGCACAACATCCGGAACATTGACGCCCTTGCGGTCCGACAAAGTTTGTCCCGCGACGACAACGGTTGCGGCGTAGTCGGGTCCGCAATGCGCGACGCGAAGCCGGACCTTGCCATCGTCAAGGAGGAGTTCGCTGCCGGGCTTTATGGCGGCGAAAATTTCGGGGTGAAGCAGAGGCGCCCGCGAGACATCGCCGGGCGTTGGATCGAGATCGAGCCGGAATTCCTGATCTTCCCGCAACGTGACGGGCCCTTTCGCAAACGTGCCGAGCCTTAACTTGGGGCCCTGCAAATCCGCAAGAACGGCGATCGGTCGTCCTGCCTCTTTCTCAATTTCGCGAATCCATTTCACGCGGGCCCGATGGTCCGCCAGCTTGCCGTGGCTGAAATTAAGCCGGAACACGTCCGCTCCGGCCTCGAACAGCGCAAGGATCATTTCCTTGCTGGAGGTGGCAGGGCCTAACGTGGCGACAATCTTGGTCTGGCGATCGCGGCGGATATGGGGGGACATCATCAGGTCTCGTCAGAAACAAAGAAAACGGCAGCTTGTCGATATGACGACCTTGCCGCCGCAACTTTTATAACATGAATGATAGTCGCGTTCACACTCTTGATTGCACGACTTTTGTTTGCAGCTTTCGGGCCTTTCAAAATCGCGCGGTTGAAGCTCGAGCGGCGCATGGGTCACAAACTGCTCGCGCGCGTAAGCCTCATAATCCTGAATGGCTTGCGCCTGCATGGTGTTGGAGCAGCGGCGTTGATCGAGATCGCAATTCTGGCGGCAAAAATCCCGCGATTCGCTGCATTGATGGGTGCACATGCGCCCGCCGGGCGTGCCGGGCGGCTCAAGGCGGGTAGAGGTCTCTGCCGGAGCGCCGCAGGCGGCCAACAGAAGGGGCGCGAGGATCGAGGCAATGAGGAAAAAGCGCATGGTCCGGACCCTAAGGCCAAGCGCTCCTGATGACAAGGCGCCCGCGCTGCGCTACAACAGGGGCACGCCCCTGTAGCTCAGCTGGTAGAGCAACTGATTTGTAATCAGTAGGTCGTTGGTTCGATTCCGACCGGGGGCACCACGCCTTGCGATGTAGCGTGCGGAGGCTGCCGCGCCGGGGTCCGAATAGCCTGGATGTTGCTCTTCATGCCCAATTAGCACCGGACGGGTCCCGGCGAATGTGGATTGGTGGCCCGGTCCCGGAGAGGGCTTCCGTCTTAACCCTCGATTCCGGTCCGTGCCGAAACCATCTGCACCAAAACACACTGGGCAAGGCCGCCCTTTGTCTGTACTTCACACAGCGCCGGGGAAGCCTGTAATAGCTGGTTAATTCAATGACGGCTGCAGGGGGCATCCGCTCAATCGTTCCGCATGTGGATGCTTTGGTTCTCTATGTTTTTTTCTCGCATAAGATAAGGGGGTACATAATTTGTATTAACCATAATATTTGTGCGAAAAGGCCAATTTTTTTAAGTTATGAAATTATATATAAACTAGTATTCCCACAAACGGTCTGCTATAAATAGAGATAAGAGTTTAGGCCGAAACATAAAGGTTAAATTCCGGTTAACGAGGAAAGTTTTTATGTCATTTCATGCTACCACAAAAACGCGTGAAACCAAGGCGCTGGAAACAAAAGAAATCCTGGTGCCGTCGGCGCCTGCCCTTAGGGAGGCCGAAGCAAAACTGGCTGCCCTGCTTGCCGCGACCCGTCATGTTGAAATTCTTTTTGTTCGTGGAGTAAGACGGCAAGGGAAGCGTCGGGATGTTGCGGCGC
>JAQUPC010000175.1 GCA_028716765.1 Alphaproteobacteria bacterium
GAGACGCCATCCGACGAAGAGGAACAGGGCGGCGAGCCTGCCAATCCCGAAACGTCGGTGAAGGGCACGCTCGGCGCGCTTAAACTTCAGGGCGAAAAGGTTACGGGGGCGGTCAAAAGCCCCAAGGCTCCCGCGTTGCCCGACACCCCGGCCGATTATGGCCTGACGGCGCAGGAACAGTACGACCGCGCCTTCAGTCTTTTGCGCCAGGCGAATTACGAAGGCGCCGAAAAGGCCTTCAAAGGGTTTATCGACAAGAATCCCCAGGATAAATTGCTGGATAACGCGAAGTATTGGTACGCGGAAACGTTCTACGTCCGCGCCAAGTTCAGCGATGCCGCCGTCGCGTTCGGCGACGCCTATCAACAGAATCCAAAGGGCACGAAGGCGCCCGACAGTTTGTTAAAGCTGGCTCTCTCGCTGGCGGCGCTCGACAAGGCGCAGGATGCCTGCACGACGCTTTCGGAACTGAAAAGCAAATACCCGAACGCGCCCTCTACGGTGCGCACGCGCGCCGAGCAGGAACGCATGCGGCTGAAGTGCGGGAAGAAGTAGGCTAATCCTATCGTCATTGCGAGCGCCTTTGGGGCGCGAAGCAATCCAGACTTTTACTAAAAGCACTACATTGATTTTTCTGGATCGCCACGGCCCCTTAGGGGCCTCGCGATGACGGTTTTGGTTCTTAGGGATTATCCTGAGGATCGGTCATGGTTTCCGTTCCCCAAACACCGCCGTTCCCACGCGCACCTCGGTGGCGCCGCAGCGGATGGCGGCCTCGAAATCCGCGCTCATGCCCATGCTGATGTGCGGTAACCCATGTTTGTCCGCCATTTGCTTGAGAAGCCTGAAATGGGGCTCGGGATTGTCCGTAACCGGCGGGATGCACATCAGGCCTTCTATCTTCAGGCCATGTTCCCCGCGGCAAAGACCAAGAAAGCCGTCAAGAACTTCCGGCAAGACGCCGGATTTCTGCGGCTCGTCGCCGGTATTGACTTCGACGTAAAGGCGCGGCGTTTTGCCTGTTTTCTTTATCGCGGCGGTGAGAGCGGCAGCCAGTTGCGGACGGTCGAGCGTCTGGATCACGTCGAACAGGCGCACGGCTTCCCCGGCCTTGTTGGTCTGCAACGGGCCGATGAGATGAAGTTCCAGTTCCGGGTGCTCTGCCCTAAGAACCACGAACTTGCCTTTGGCTTCCTGAACGCGGTTTTCGCCGAAACAGGTCTGTCCGGCGGCCAGCGCGGCTTTCACCGCCTCAAGGGGCTGAAACTTGCTAACGGCGATAAGCCTGACGCCGGACGGATCCCGCCCGGCAGCTTTCGCGGCGGCGGCGATTCTGTGACGCAGGGCTTCAAGATTGGCGGAAATGCTGGCCATCGGAAGATTTGACAATTAGGGCGTAAGGCAGCCAAATTAGGGCATAGCCCGATGAAGTGGAATTGAAATCTCACGAGGGTGTCATTCCCGCTTGCGCGGGGATGACGTAACGGGAGAGGGTTCGTTCAACTATGTTTCAGGGCGGTTTTTACTAATTAGGTGGAACTATGGCAACTATTCAGGGCACGACCGGTAAATGGGAAATGGTGATTGGACTTGAGGTTCATGCCCAGGTGACCTCGCAATCCAAGCTGTTCTCAGGCGCGTCGGCCACGTTCGGCGGCGCGCCCAACGCGCACGTGAGCCTCGTCGACGCGGCCTTTCCGGGGATGCTTCCCGTCATCAACGCCTATTGCATCGAACAGGCCGTGCGCACGGGCCTTGGCCTGAAGGCCGAGATCAATCTCGCTTCCGTGTTCGACCGCAAGAACTACTTTTACGCCGATTTGCCCGCAGGCTATCAGATCAGCCAGTACAAACAGCCCATCGTCGGCAAGGGCGAAATCGTGCTTGATCTGGCCGATGGCGCGGCGCGCACGGTCGGCATCACGCGCCTGCACCTCGAGCAGGACGCGGGCAAGAGCCTGCATGATCAAAGCCCCAACGAAACCTACGTCGATCTGAACCGTTCCGGCGTGGCGCTCATGGAAATCGTGTCCGAGCCCGATATGCGCTCGGCGGAGGAAGCGGCGGCTTATCTCAAAAAGCTGCGCGCCATTTTGCGTTATCTCGGAACCTGCGACGGCAATATGGAGGAAGGCTCCATGCGCGCCGACGTGAACCTTTCCATGCGCCGCGAGGGCGACACGAAACTCGGCACGCGCTGCGAGATCAAGAACGTGAACTCCATCCGCTTTGTGCAGCAGGCCATCGAATACGAGGCCCGGCGGCAGGTCGAACTTCTGGAATCCGGAGGCGCGGTCGCGCAGGAAACGCGCCTTTGGGACACCGGCAAAGGAATCACGCGTTCCATGCGCTCCAAGGAAGAAGCGCACGATTACCGCTATTTTCCCGATCCCGATCTTTTGCCGCTCAAGCTCGACGCGGCGTGGGTCGAGAACATAAGCAAGACGCTGCCCGAATTGCCGGACGAAAAAAAGGAACGTTTTATCCGCGATTACGGCCTGAAGCCCTACGATGCTCTGGTGCTGGTGGCCGAAAAAGCGAACGCCGATTTCTTTGAAAAGACGGCCAAGGGCCGCGACGGAAAGCTGACGGCCAATTGGGTCACGGTCGAATTGTTCGGCCATCTCAATCGTCTTGGCAAAAGCGTCGAAGACAGCCCCGTATCCGCCGAAGCGCTGGGCGGGCTCGTCGACCTTATCAGCGACAACACCATCTCGGGCCGCATCGCCAAGGACGTGTTCGAAGAGATGATGAAATCCGGCAAGCCAGCCGCGGCCATCGTCGAGGAAAAGGGGCTGCGTCAGGTGACCGATACCGGCGCGATCGAGGCCGCTATCGGCAAGGTTCT
>JAQUPC010000176.1 GCA_028716765.1 Alphaproteobacteria bacterium
GGGGCTGGCGAACCGCCGCCGCGCGTTTGCCATGCTCAGGGACAATGCCAGCGTCGCCAAGCTGTTCGACGTATTGGCCAAGCGCTATTAAAAGCGCAACGGGGGCTATACCCGCGTTCTGAAGGCGGGGGTGCGCTATGGCGATGCCGCTTCCATGGCGGTTATCGAGTTCGTGGACCGCGATCCCGAGGCCAAGGGCAAGGACAGCGGGCCGGTGGGTGAGAAGGCGGAGCCGGTTGAGGCTGGCGTGGACAAAGCGCCTGCCTGATGCCATAAAGAGTGCGTTCCGTTCAGGGACTCATCCTTTCCATCTCAGGATCCCCCTATGCCGAAATCTCTGCGTCCGAAGACCTTTTCCCTTATGGCTGTTGGCGTTGCCGGGCTTTTGCTCGCGGCTTGCGTTTCGGGGAAGCCCGCGCCCGATACCTACACCAGCCCAAGCGGGGCCGTGACGGCCATCGAGAGCGATCGCGATGCGTGTATTCGCTCTTGCAACAACGATTATGAGCGTTGCGGGGATATGCTGTCGTCAACGCGCAACGACGTGGGGGCCCAGCCCATGGGGCGGACGTTCGGCGTGGGGTCAGATTGCCGGGATGCGCTGCAGTCGTGTTTGCCAAGGTGCAAAGGCAGATAGGGCTCTTGCCTTTTTTTGGGCTCGTTCCAATAGTAGATATTGCTATGACGCCGCCCCCGAATCAGGTCCGGGGCAGGCTGTGGAAGGTGGCGCTACCGTTTGCTTTTAATATGGGGGGGGCGGTGAGAAGGCTTTCATTATCGTTTGCGGTGGTGTTGGTTTTGTGGACAGGAGCGAGTTTGGCTGAGCCGGTTAAGGTTCTGCCGTCCTCGGCGCAGCAGGTAAGCTTGAGTTATGCGCCGCTCGTCAAACGGGTCGCGCCCGCCGTCGTTAACATTTACACCCGCAAAATGGTGCGGCAACGCCTTTCGCCGCTTTTCAGCGATCCGTTTTTTCAACAATTCTTCGGCGGCAATCTGCCGCGCGGGATGACACGGCAGAGGATGGAAAGCTCGTTAGGGTCGGGCGTTATCATCCGGCCCGAGGGGCTTGTCGTGACCAATAATCACATCATCGCGGGGGCGGATCAGATTACCGTCGTTCTGGCCGACCGGCGCGAGTTCGAGGCGACGCTCTTCACGACGGACGAGCGCACGGATCTGGCCGTTCTTAAGCTTAACGCCAAGGGTGAGCAGTTTCCGTATCTGGAGCTCAAGGATTCCGACAGCGCCGAGGTGGGCGATCTGGTGCTGGCCATCGGCAATCCGTTCGGCGTCGGCCAGACGGTCACGAACGGCATTATTTCCGCGCTGGCGCGGACGGCGCTCGACATCAACGATATCAACTATTTCATTCAGACGGACGCGCCCATCAATCCCGGCAATTCCGGCGGCGCGCTCGTGACCATGGACGGCAAACTGGTCGGCATCAACTCGGCCATATTTTCGCGGGACGGCGGGAATAAGGGCATCGGGTTCGCCATTCCTTCCAACATGGTGCGGTCGGTCACCGATGCCGTGGCCTCTGGGCGCAAAAACGTCGTGCGGCCCTGGACCGGCATCGAAGGGCAGGAAGTTACGCCGGACGTGGCGGCGTCGCTCGGGCTTTCCAGTCCGTCGGGGGTTTTGGTCAATGCTTTGCACTCTGCAAGTCCGGCCGGACGCGCGGGCCTCAAGCGCGGGGATGTGATCGCGGCCGTGAACGGGAAGACGGTCGAGGATCCTTCGGCGTTCAGGTATCGGGTTGCGACAATGGCGGTTGGGACGGATGCCGTTCTGGATGTCTTGCGCAAGGGGCAGAAGGTTAACGTGTCCTTCAAGCTTATCGCGCCGCCTGAAAATCCACCACGCGAGGAGACGACGGTCAAGGGCAACAATCCGCTTGCCGGGGCCGTGATCGCCAATCTGTCCCCCGCCGTCGCCGAGGAAATAGGCTTTCGCGGCGCGGAGAAGGGGGTTGTGGTCATCAATGTCGCGGATGAGGGGCCTGCGGCGCGTCTCGGTTTTCAGCGCGGGGATGTCATACAGCGCCTGAATGGCCTGGAGCCGGCCAAAGTCAGCGACGTTTTGTCCGCTGTTCAGAAACAGCCGTCAAACGGATGGCGCCTTTCCGTATGGCGCGGGGGAAATGTTATCGATATAGTCGTCAGGTGATAACGGCACGTTTGGAAGATTTAATGCCCCCGCAGATCAGACTTTCCCCGCAAACGCTGGACTTATTGCGTTGTCCCGCGTGTCGCGCCCGGCTGAATCAGGGGACGGAACATTTTGAATGCACGGGGCCGGAATGCGCCGTCCGGTTTCCCGTTATCGACGGTATTCCTGTGCTGATCGACGAAAAGGCGAGCGTTTTTTCACTTGAGGACTTTGCATCGCGCAAGACGACGTATTTTGGCGATATCAAGGGCAGTAAAATCAAGAACTTCCTGCGCCGTTTTGCGCCCTCGATCAGCCGTAACCTTAAGGGTAAATCAAATTACGCGCGCGTGGGGCGGATGCTGCTCGAGCGGTCGGCTTCGCCGCGTGTGCTGGTGATCGGCGGGAGCATTCTGGGCGTGGGGATAAAGTCCCTTATCGCCAATGACGCAGTGCATATCGTCGAGAGCGACGTGTCGTTCGGTCCGCGCACGGCGCTGCTTTGCGATGCGCACGACATTCCTTTCGAGGACGTGTCCTTCGACGGGGTGATCGTACAGGCCGTTTTGGAGCATGTCGCCGATCCCGTACGGTGCTGCGAGGAGAATCATCGGGTTTTGAAGACGCAGGGCGTCGTTTACGCGGAAACTCCGTTCATGCAACAGG
>JAQUPC010000177.1 GCA_028716765.1 Alphaproteobacteria bacterium
TCGCGCCCACGTCCACGCTGACCTTCTTTGGCCCCAAGAACTATGCGCCGAATTACGGCTGGATGTTCTCCGGCTATGGCGTCGGCGCGATTGTGGCCGGGCTGATCGCCGGCAACGCCAAGGACGTGTTCGGCAGCTATATGTACGGGTTCTGGGTTTCGGGCGGGCTTGCTCTCGTCGGGATCGTCCTCGCGCTGGCGATGATGAAAAAGCCTGCGGCCGATAGCGCTCGCGAAGCCGAGGCCGCACTGGCCGTACGCGAAGCCGCGTAAGATTGCCGGTTCAATGTTTCCCGGCCTTAACCGGCCGGGAGACATTCGGGCCGCAGTGTTTTGCCGCCCTTTGCCGGGACAAAATATCGTCCGGCATCGCCCTTGAAAAATTATCTCATCGGGTAAGTTGAAAAGCTACGGAGTTGGCTTCTCGTTCATTGTCTCGCCCGCGTCTTTGGCGGCATCGTTCAGTTTCTGGGCCGGCGTGCGGTTTTCCAGTTCACGCGCGGCTTTATCGATGCCTTGCGGCAACTCGCTAATAGCGTTGCCCACCTTTTCGGTAACGCTACGCGTATCCGGCCGCGTCAGCAGGCTGTAAGCCAGAAGCGCGACGATAATCAGGACAATAACAAACAGCGGTTTCTTGTACTTTGCGTCGATCATTTTTGCCTCCTCATTCAACTCCGGTTAAATTAGGCGTCTGCGCCGCACAAAAGACGCAGCTATTTCCACACCGGCTTGCCAAGATTGATCTGTTCTTCGCTTGTCAGGCCTCCGGCTGCGGCGCCTGCCGCGCCCCCAAGGATAGCGCCCGTCACCGGGGCTCCCATAACGGCGCCGCCCACGGCACCTGCGCCCGCGCCAATGCCGGCGCCACTAAGGGCGCGCTCTCCCGGACTGGTTCCGCACGCTGCAAGGGCAAGCGACGATAAGACAAGGATCGCCGCCGTCAGGCTTTTTGCAAACTTCATTGCGCTGAGATATGTCATGGATTCTCCTTTCGGCTGTTTTTGTATAACGAGTGATGAAAACTTTTTAGACGTAAACGCGATTATACCCGAAAAATCACGACTCGAGTACGACATTCATCAAATAGTTCGATTGACCCTTTTTCGAATAATGTTTTTGGCGTTTTATCTTCAAATGCGCGCGTTTGTTTAATCGAACAAATGCTTGAGGGCCGCAAGCATGCCGTAGAGGATCGACGATCCCACGAGAAGGTTGAAAAAAATACCGCAAATGCCAAGCACGAACCCGGCGGCGACAAAAGCGCCGTCGCGCTCGATAAGCCCCAAAGACAGAATGCCGATAGGAATGGCCAGAACCAGATTGCCGAAAGGGATAGGAAGAACCATGACCAGCGCCAGCACGCCAATCGCCGCGCCGATAACCCGGATGGTTTTGCCGCGGGTTAGGGCCGGCCAGCGCGGATGGATCAACCGGTGAAACCATCCGTAGCGCTGATCCGCCTGATCGCAGAAGTAGAGCATTTCTTTTTTTCCGATGCCGCGTTGCCGCAAAAAAGACGGTATCCACGGCCGCTCCAGCCCCAACGCCAGCTGCAAGGCCACGAGAGCCAAAGGCAGGCCAAAGACGATCGACAGCAGAGGCAGGGGCAACGGAATGAGGTTCGGCAGATTAAGCGTTATAAGCAACAGCCCGTAGCCGCGCCGCCCAAGACCCATTGAGAAGGCATCTATGCTTATCTTTTCGCCCGAAGCTGAAGTGGCGATGTCGCGAAGCGTATCCAGAACGGTTTTCGGCTTCTCGCCGTTGATCCCGGTTTCCATGCGCCGTCTTTCTGAAGATTGAGGCGGGCGCACGTTACGGCGTTTCTTTATCGTTGTTAAGGGAAAACGCCCCGGTGCCGTATTTGCCGCGAAGCTTCCTCCTTCGGAGGCCCAATCGCCCCGGCCCCATGCGTTCCTTATGCCTTGGACACGTCCTGTTCCCCCTATGTCCAAACGGACTGTGCAAAGGCCGGCTTTCCTGTATCGCCTATATCCGTATGTCCGGGATGTTCACTAATTATTAGTAATTGTTAACCATAAATGGAGGGCAAAGGGATTCCGTCGGACCCTCTTCGTTCTGGAGAATCATCATGAGCAAGGTAAGTATAATCGGCGCTTACAACACCGAGTTCGGCGCTTTCGTCAAAAAAGACAAGGTCACCGGCTTGGTGACCGACACAAAAACCTATTACGACCTGCTTATTGAAGCGGGCCGTGGCGCCATCGCCGACGCCGGCCTTGAAGCAAAAGATATCGATGCGATTTACGTCGGGTCCTGCTCGCCGGCCGGATTCGTCAATCAGGAGCATGTGGCGCCGATCGCCGCCGAAATCGATCCCGCTTTGCGCTTCAAGCCGATGACGCGCTGCGAATGCGCCTGCGCCTCGTCGTCGGTAGCCCTTTACGACGGCATCTACGCCCTCGAAGCCGGCCGGGCCCGTCATGTCCTGGTTATCGGCGTCGAGAAGATGAACTTGCTGCCAACGCCGCAGATGACGCACGTCTTATCCTGCTGCTCCCATTGGCCGAGCGAAGGCGCGCAAGGCTGGTCGTTCCCCATGCTGTTCGCCGCCTACGCCAAGGGCTATCAGGCGCAATACGATATCCACGACGACGAGCTGGAGAGGATGTTGTGGACCGTGGGCGCGCTTGGCTACAAGAACGGAGCCGAAAACCCGCTCGCGCACAATCGCACCGGCCCGGCAACCGTCGAGGAGATCAAAAAGCTCAACGAACTTGACGAGCGCGGCAAAAGCAAGAACATGATGATCGCCGCCCC
>JAQUPC010000178.1 GCA_028716765.1 Alphaproteobacteria bacterium
GATGAAATCCGCGGGCGTAACGTCGGTTCCCTGATGCAGCCACTGATGAAAGCTGTGCTGGCCGATCGTGCCGCATTCGCCGAACAGGGCCGGAGCCGTCGGGTAATCCACAGTCTCGCCCTCGCGCGTGACGGACTTGCCGTTGCTCTCCATTTCAAGCTGCTGGAGATAGCGCGGCAAATCCCTCAGCCGTTCGCTGTAGGGCAAAACGGCAAGACAGGCCGAACCCCGGAAATTGCGGTTCCAAATCCCGGCGAGCGCCATCAGAACCGGCATGTTTTGATCAAGCGGAACTGTGGAAAAGTGCTCATCCATAAACGCAGCGCCGTCCAGCAAGGCTTTGAAATTCCTCCAGCCTATCGCAAGCGCCACGCTCAGCCCGACTGACGACCACAGGCTGAACCGGCCCCCTACCCACTCCCACATCGGGAACACATTGGCGTCCGCTATGCCAAACGACTCGACCGCCTTAAGGTTAGTAGAAACGGCTACGAAATGCCGCGCCACCGCCGCCTCACCGAGGGAGGCAACCAGCCACTGCCGGGCCGTCGTCGCGTTGAGCAGCGTCTCCTGAGTCGTGAAGGTTTTCGATACAACGACGAAAAGCGTCGCCGCCGGGTCGAGCCCGGCCAGAACGCCCAGAAGATCGGCGGCGTCGGCGTTGGCCACGAAATGGACGCGCGGGCCCATAGCGAAAGAACGCAAAGCGCCAACGGCCAAACGCGGGCCGAGATCCGAGCCGCCGATGCCGATGTTGACGACATCGCGGACCGGCTTGCCCGTTGCTCCCAGCCAGCGCCCTTCGCGCACTTCGTCCGTAAAAACGGCCATGCGTTTCTGTAACGCACGCACGTCAGGCATCACATCGCGGCCATCCACCATAACGGGTCTATCGGTTGCCGCCCGGAGCGCCGTATGAAGAACGGCGCGGTTTTCCGTATTATTGATCTTGTCGCCGCGAAACATCCGCGCGCGCCAGTCTTCGAGTTTTTGCGCCCCGGCAAGTTTGACCAAAAGAGAAACGGTTTCATCCGTCACATGGTGGCGCGAAAAATCGGCAGCGAGACCGTCGACCTTCAGGGTCAAACGCGCCCCGCGTCCGGAATCGGCATGAAACAGGTCTTGCAGGGTTACGGCGCGCGTTTTATCGCGATGCGCTTCCAGCGCTTTCCATTCCGGTTTCTGCGTGAGGCTTGCCATAGATCGCTCTCCGTCTGCTTTCCGCCTCTTTCAATAGAACAGAAGCGGAAATGAAGCAAAGCCATTAGAGAGTCAACGCCTGGCGTTCTTCAAGGCTTTTGTCACGAAGAAGGGGAGCAAGCTTGGGCCGGTAAGGCGGCACCAACAAACGATCCAGATAATCGGCATGTTCCATGAGTCGCACGGCCAAATCCCAAACCGTTCTTTCCCCCCGGAAAACAATCCAGTTTCCTTCTTCGTCCTTGCTTATTACCGTCCACTCCCGTTCATCGGCCTCTTCCTCATTGCGCGCGGGCGGAAAAAATTCCGGCAACGGGGTCCGGCCATAACCCCCGATAGCCCCGGCGGCTTCGCGCAACGCCTTCGCGATATATATGACGCTTTTCTTATCGGAAAAATCCCGGGCTGGCTTCATAGGGACGCCGTGGACGATCGATCCAAGATGGGTTTGGGCCTTGTTAAGCTTTTCCGCAACGGGATCGTGAAGACGAAGCAATATAGCGCGCGCTAACAAAAGATCGTTTGTAATGTCCAATTCTAACTTGCTTGCATTTGGAATGGCTCTGGCTATCGACATGTTATACTCCCAAAAAAAAGACAGTTTTTTGATTATTTTATCGCCGCGCGGCAGGCAAGAAAATATATGAGCTTCCTGCGCCTGTAAACGAAAGAAAGTTTTAACCAAGAGGGCTTTTTCCCTTATTCCTTCGCCGGCTCTTGCGTGATCGTCGGCGTTACGCCTTCCGGCTCACCGGCGAGCGCCAAGGTCAATTCATCGGGATTAAACCAGCGCTGAATAACGCGCCGGACATCTTCGGCGCTGACCCGCCTTATCAGATCATCGCGACGGGCGAGATAATCGCGCTCCAGATTGTCGATCTGCATCTCCAACAGCGCCCCGGCGATGGCGCCCGTGGATGTCAGCTTGAGCGGCAAAGAGCCGGTCAGATAAGCCTTGGCTGCGGCGATCTCGTCATCCGTAACGCCGTTTTTGTACAAAGCGCGCCAGACTTGCTCCGTTTCGTCCCATGCCTTGCCCGCCTTGGGATTGTCGGCCGCCGCCTCCCCTACCAGCATCGAGGCGTGATCCATAGGCGCCAACGCCGTCCGTATGCCGTACGTCAGGCCGGACTTGTCGCGGACTTCGTGCATCAGGCGCGAGGAAAACCCGCCGCCGCCCAAAATGTAATTCACGATTTCGGCGGCATACCAGTCAGGATCGGCACGGTGCAACATGGGCAAGGTGAAGAGCATATCGGTCTGCGTGCCTTCGCGCGGAACAAGAATCACGGCAGGTTTTTCGGGCCATGCCGCCGCACTGATCGGCGTCAGGCGTGCCCGCGCGGGCAGAGCGCCGAATATCTCATCGAGCCTGTTCGCAAGCTCGGCGGGCGTGATATTGCCCGTCACCGCTACCAGCAAGTTGTCATGCGCAAAGCGCCCTGCGGTAAACGTCTTCACGTCATCGCGGGTCAGGCTCTTAAGCGTTTGCATCGTGCCTAAATGCCGC
>JAQUPC010000179.1 GCA_028716765.1 Alphaproteobacteria bacterium
GGGCTCGCCGAATGCGGAATGCGGCACGACGCCGAACGGTTGCGCGCCGAATAGTCGAGCAGCACGGGAGCCTCGTAGCCCGGCACCAGACGCTTGTAGCTGTTCGTCGTCGGGTTCGTAAGGGCGTTAAGCGCCTTTGCGTGTTTGATGATGCCCCCGATGTAATACAGCGCCGTGTCCGACAGACCCGCATAGCCCTTGCCCGCGAACACGGGCTTGTCGCCTTTCCAGATCGACTGGTGCGTGTGCATGCCCGAGCCGTTGTCGCCGAACATAGGCTTTGGCATAAACGTCGCCGTCTTGCCGTAGGTGTGCGCGACGTTGTGCACGACGTATTTATAGAGCTGCGTATTGTCGCCCGCCTTCACCAGCTTGGCGTACTTCATGCCCAACTCGTGCTGGGCGGAAGCCACTTCGTGGTGATGCTTTTCGACCGGCACACCCATCTGGTTCAGCACCGCCAGCATTTCCGTACGCAAATCCTGCGCGGAGTCGACGGGGTTGACGGGAAAGTAGCCGCCCTTGATGCGCGGACGATGGCCGAGGTTGCCCTCGGGATATTCGGTGCCGGTGTTGTGCGGCCCCTCGGCGGAATCCAGCCTGAAGAACGTGTGGTGCGAGTCCGTGCTGAAGCGCACGTCGTCGAAGACGAAGAACTCCGCTTCCGGGCCGAAATAGGCGGCATCGCCGATGCCGGAGGTGACGAGATATTTCGCGGCTTTCTTCGCCACCGAACGCGGACAGCGTTCATAAGGCTTGCCGGTTATCGGATCGTGCACGTCGCAGAACATCGTCAGCGTCGGCTCGGCGTAAAAGGGGTCCATCACGGCCGTGTCGGGATCGGGCACGAGCATCATGTCGGATTCGTTGATCGCCTTCCACCCGGCGATGGAGGAGCCGTCGAACATGATCCCGTCCGCGAACGCGGATTCGTCGATGGTGCTGACGTGCTGGGTCAAATGCTGCAGCTTGCCGCGCGGGTCGGTGAAGCGCAGGTCCACATACTTGATGTCGTTTTTCCTGATAAGATCGAAAACGGCTTTGGGGCTGGGCATGGAGGTTTTCCTTGGCGTGAAGGGTTAAAAAACAACGGCAACAAACGGCGAATGATTCGTTTCTTTCCCATGGCTATGGCACCGCTCTAAACTCTTGACAACTTTGACATGTTTGGGATAGAAAGCGGAGCTGTCGGAGTGTCCACGGCTTTTGGACTCGTGGACGGTTCAACGCTTGATACAAACAACCGCTCGGCATCCTCATGCGTGACAACGCGGGACCGGGCGTTTTTATTTGTAACTTACTGCCAATGGCGGCCGTAGCTCAGTTGGTAGAGCTCTCGGTTGTGGTCCGAGTTGTCGCGGGTTCAAGTCCCGTCGGTCGCCCCATTCAGTTGTCAGAGGACAGAAGACAGGGATCAGAAAAATGCTTCCGTCCAGACTGTCTTGCCCGGTCAATTCCGATAAGTCCGGTTTTCCCCTTCCGCTTTTTGCCGACATCATGCAAGAGACGCCCGCGCAGCCCGCGACGAATCTTTGGCGCGCGGCGGAACTTACGGCTTTGATCGATCAGGCTCTGCCTTCCCTGCAAAGCAGCAAAACCATCCTCGATCTCGGATGCGGCGACGGCGGCATCATGGCCGTGCTTCGCCCATACCTTCCCGCAGCGGTGGCTCTTGTTGGTCTGGACGCGGATCCGGACGAAACGAAACTGGCGGAACAGCGCGGTCTTTACGCAAAGACCGTTACGGCCGGGGCCGAACGCATCCCTCTCGCCGATGCCAGCGTCGACGCGATCCTGAGCAATTCGGTTCTGGAGCATATTGCGTCCCTCGATGGCGTCTTAAAGGAATGCGGCCGTCTTTTGCGCTCCGGCGGAGTGTTCGTGGCCACGGTGCCGGGCCCCGATTTTCACCGTTGCCTGCGCGGTTCGTGGCTTCCGTGGGTCAAGCGGACGGGCTACGAGCGCGATCTGGACAAAAGGCTTGCGCATCTTCGCTATTGGACGGTGGAGGCGTGGTGGCAGCACATGGCCGCGGCGGGACTGGCCTTGACGGAAACGCACAACTATCTGCCCGCGCCCTTCGTCAAGCGCTGGGAATTTTTGAGCCGCCTCACCGGCGGCCTTGTTTATCATCTGGCGGGGAAAACCATGCCGCCCATCCGGCTACAGCGCAAAATGGGCCTGCGGCGGGCGGTCCGGATTCCCAAGATTCTGATTTACGGACTGTCGTGGATTCTAAGCCGCGGCCTCGGCGGCAAACAGAAAGGGCCATGGGGAGGCCTGCTGCTTATCGGACGCAAAACATGATGAAGCGCGGAGTATTCGTATTGGGCGGCATGGCGGCGGGATTGCTGCTGTGCTGGGCCTTGATCGCTCATCTGGGCATCCGTTCAGAGGATTGGGCGCGCCTGCTCCGCGACATGTCGTGGCCCTGGGCTTGCGGCGTAGCTTCCCTGTCGGCCTTCCTGTGGTGGAGCGGCGCGCACAAATGGGCGCTATGGGCAAGGGCCTTGCACGGCGAGGCCGGAAGCGAGCCGGCGCCAAAATTCTTTCTGCGGCATTGCACGTGGCAAAGCTGGTTTGGCCTCTTCCTGCCGCCGCCCGTGGCCGTCCTCGTGGGGCGCAGCTGGGCCGCCCGCCACATGCCGGGCGTGGGCTGGCGCGGCGGCGCGGGCAGCGCTTTTTACGATC
>JAQUPC010000180.1 GCA_028716765.1 Alphaproteobacteria bacterium
ATGGCAAGTGACGGTTATCACCATCAACTCGGAGTGCAGCCGGAGCAGCTGTTCTGCCTCCACCTCGGCGGGGGAATAGCAACGCGCGGCGGCGCAAGTTGTTGAAGGTGCAGAAAGGATAAGGAGTAAGGAGGCGAGAATGAGCAGGTTTCCGTTTTTCATAACGTCTCCTGTTACTGTTGAGGTGCCGGATTTTACATTTATTCCATGGCCGTTACAAGCGCACGAAGCGCTTTGTCGATGCGGGTTTGCCAGCCGGGGCCTTTGGCCTTGAAAAACATGATAACTTCCGGTGAAAGACGAATCGATACGGCTTTCTTAACCGGTTCGCCCTTCCGCGCTCTTCGACGTGGGTCGGAAGCCGTTCTTTTGTTTTTGGGTAGTCCTTCCATGTCGCCCTTTCGCGGTTTCCTGTTTGTATATACATAATTCTCTTAGCTGTATATACGTTATATTTGGCTCAAAGCAGCCGTTTCCAAGTTTACGCCGGGCAGAGATTTCACTGTGCGACAAAATCCCGTAACAAAAAAAGCTCCGGATCAAAATAATCGTGATGAAAGCAATACCCTCCCCTTGCAGGGACATAAACGCTCTATGTAAACTAGGACAAAGTTACGGAATATCCGTTTTTCGCTCTGAATGCTTTGAGACAAAGCAATTTTTTAAATTTATAGGGGGATTTGTAATGGCGGGCTTTACTCTCAATCGCAGATATATCGGACGCGATCACATATGTATTTTGTTAAGGACGCCCGAAAATATATCCTATGAAGAAATCCGCGATCGACGGGGCCGCTTTGATAGCCCTTTTGATGGCCCCGCGCGCACCATCACAATACGCGACCCCAAGGGCGCTCCAAAGGAATTGATCAATAACGCTAAACTTTCGGCTCACATAGCCGAGGCCGGGAAACATGTTTCCGAAATCAAAGAATGGTATATAGCAGGCGTGCGCACTCGTTCCGAAGTCATGACAAGCGACGAAACTTTTTTCACCGTGGACTATACCAGCGATGGTATGGCGATAAAAATCCCGGGTTTGGAGGCTATACGGGTTGAGAAAAGGTCAAGATTCGCACATCTATTATCCAAGACTTTACCCTAAAACGAATGAAGCGGGATGCCCGCCTGCGCGGGCATGACAAAACCTTCTACTCCCACTCAATCGTTCCCGGCGGTTTGCTGGTCACGTCATAGACGACGCGATTGATGCCGCGCACTTCGTTGATGAGGCGCGTGGCGACATTGGCCAGAAAGGCATGATCGAACGCAAACGACTCCGCCGTCATGCCATCCACGGATGTGACGGCGCGTAGCGCCAGCACGTTGTCGTAGGAACGCTCGTCGCCCATCACGCCGACGGTCTTCACCGGCAGCAGCACGGCAAACGCCTGCCAGATTTGATCGTAAAGGCCTGCCTTGCGAATCTCATCCAGATAGATCTCGTCCGCCTTGCGCAGAATGGCGAGACGCTCTTCGGTGATATCGTCCAGAACGCGAATGGCCAGACCCGGACCCGGAAACGGATGCCGTCCGACGAAAGATTCCGGCAGGCCAAGCTCGCGCCCCAGAGCTCTGACCTCGTCCTTGAACAATTCACGCAACGGCTCAATGAGTTTGAGCTTCATACGCTCCGGCAGGCCGCCGACGTTATGATGCGATTTGATCGTAACGCTCGGCCCGCCCGTAAACGAAACGCTTTCGATCACGTCGGGATACAGTGTGCCCTGCGCCAGAAAAGCGACGTCTTTGATCTTGTGCGCCTCGGCATCGAACACGTCGATGAACAGCTTGCCGATGGTTTTGCGCTTGATTTCGGGATCGGTGACGCCTTTCAATGCATTCAGGAACATCAGCCCGGCGTTCACGGCCACCAACGGGATGTTGTAGTGCTTACGGAACAGATTGACGACTTCCTCGCCCTCGCCTTCGCGCATCAGGCCGGTATCGACGAAAATGCAGGTCAGCTGGTCGCCGATAGACTAGTGAATACGTACGGCGGCTACGGAGCTGTCCACGCCGCCCGAAAGGCCGCAGATCACCTTGCCCTTGCCCACCTGCTTCCGGATTTTGGCGATCTCCGTTTCGCGGAAAGCCTTCATGCTCCAGTCGCTGCCGAGGCCGCAGATTTTATGCACGAACGCACCGAGTAGCTTCGCGCCGTCGGGGGTGTGAACGACTTCGGGATGAAACTGCACGCCGTAGAACTTGCGCTTCTCATCGGCAATAAAAGCGGACGGCGCGCCCGAACTTGTGCCCACCACCCTGAAGCCTTCGGGGATTTTCGTGACGCGGTCGCCGTGGCTCATCCACACGCGATGATGCGTGCCGGGCGTCCAGAAATCGTCGACCAATGGGCTGTCTGCCACCATTTCAACTTCGGCGCGGCCGAACTCGCGGTGATGGCCGCTTTCGACCATGCCTCCGAGCTGCATGCACATCGTCTGCTGACCGTAACAGATGCCCAGAACCGGCACCCCAAGCTCCCACACGATCTGCGGCGCGCGCGGGCTGCCCTTTTCCGTCGACGAAGCCGGGCCGCCTGAAAGGATGATGCCTTTGGGATCAAACGCCCTGATCTGCTCATCCGTGCGGTTGAAAGGGTGAATCTCGCAGTAGACGCCCGCTTCGCGCACCCGCCGCGCGATGAGCTGCGTCACTTGCGACCCGAAATCGAGGATGAGGATG
>JAQUPC010000181.1 GCA_028716765.1 Alphaproteobacteria bacterium
AAAAAGTTCATCTATCAAACCGCTCATCGTCGAGGTCCAAACTCATAGCCGTTTTGGTGACAACCGTGAAATCATGGTCCGCAAACAGGAAGTGTTAAGGTCTGAACCCGGGGCCCACACGGTTTATGAGTTCAGATCTTAAGACCCTAAGCATTCTTGTCCATTGGATCAAGAATCTCAAAGCTATAGCGGTCTTATTATGAAGAATTGCCTAATGAGGCTTGCTGGCCTTGGCAAGGACCGAATCAAACAGCGGCCCCCATGTTTCCGGCTGAAGTTTGCCGAACGGCCCCTCGGGCGACCGCCAGAATTTAACGACCTCCGGGAAGTGATTGACGTCGCCGTTCCGGCTACGGACAAACCAGCGATCCAGCGGCAACAGACGAATGCCTTCAAGTTTGACCGTCCGTTTTGCATATTCGGCATCGGTCAGAGTTTCGGTAAGAACTGTCGCCAACAAGAGAGGATCGTCACTGCCGAGGCGTTTCTTGGCTTCCGTGCGCCGCGCCATCAAGGCGTTGAAGGCCTTTGAGGCCTTTTCGGCGAGCGGATGATCGCTGTCCCGCACGGCGTAAATAGCTCTCATGATATGATGAAGATCGGCCTGGGATATTTCAGGCAACCAGACGAGAACACCGGCCCCGGCCATACCCGTTTTGTCTAACGTGAAACAAGCCTCGCAGAACAAGCAAACGGTAATCAAAGAATCGCCGGCATTCAGGCTTGTATCCGCCGGAATGACACGCTGGTATTTGGAAGAGCGAAAACCGCAGCAACTGCAAGTATAGGCATCGCGCCAAAGCGCCTTTTCCATCTCTGATCTGAGCTGCGAACGGTTTTTAAAAACCGCTCCCCCGGTGCCGGTTTTTTGTCCGACCCCGAGGGAAAGAGGAAGAAGCGGCAAGATTTAATTAACGGTATCCAGAGCAGAATATGTTGCCCCGGATCCGACGATATCCGCACTGTTGATGACTGCTTGAATGAGAACAGGAAGCGCAGCAATGGCGCCACCCGCCAGCAAACGGGCAATGCCGGGAGCCATTTTTTCCTGGGCCGGGTTTTCCGCATGGGCCTTTAATTTCAAGGCTCCGCTAATCCCGAGCACGCCGCCGCCGATAAAGGCGATGCTGCTTACGATGTGCGGTATGTCCGTTAAGCCTGTCTGAACCTTGGTTACGGTCGTACTTAACTCTTGCGCAAAAGCTGGGGTCACGGAAAATAAATCCGGAACGGCGATAGCAACAATGGCTGCCAGCACGCCCCACTGAAAAATATCATTCAGTAATCTTTCCTTAGTCATGGTCCTCTCCTTCGGGTTTAAAAGTTGCCGTGTGAACTACGCCCGCCGCCATGGCCAGAAGCCGCCTCACGCCAACAGGGATAAACTAACAAACAAACGAATAATTAGCAATATTTACACCCTTCCCTAACCCTTTAATTTATCTAAAATTGTCTCTTATCTTATCTTCCTCCTGAAGAATTAACAGGGGGTTAATTTCCTCTTTTTCCTTTCCACTTCTAACCTCAGAAGCGGGCCGGTTAGTTAATAAGGCCTGTCCCAAAAGTGCTGTCGAAGAGCTTAAGCATCAAACCGATATTGATGGCCATAGTCCCGCCTATTACATGCGTGATCCCCTGGGGAACCGTTGTTTGGCCCGTTCCCTCCACCGCGCTTTTAATGATAAGCCAACCACGAACAAAGGCGATCGCTCCGATGATTTGAACAAACATAAGGATGGCATGGACCGTTAAGTCGGCTTTGGCCGTATCGACACCGCTGCCCGTAATGGCCGACCAATTGATAATACTCGAAAAGTTTTTAATGTTCGGATCGCCAAAAAGCGTCGTCAACATATTTGGAAGCATGCCGCCGATCGACACCAAAATGGCCCCGACAACAAGATTGACGACGATGGCATGCGTGGCGGCAGCTCGCGGATCCGTTCCCACTTTGGACCCCTTAAGCAATCCGCGATAAATAAGAAAGGCGCCCATGACAAAACAGAGCACCGACAACGCTGAAAACATAGGAGAATAGATATTGTTCACAAAATTCTGCATCATGGTATCCAGCCCCGTTGCCGAAGATGCAGGCACCGCAGCTTTGCAGGTCAAGACGCCGCTGGAACTTGCTTTGGCGAGGCCCAGCGTATTTTGAAAAAGATAAATGGTTGTTGAGAACGCAGCCAAAGCACCGCCGCCCAGAAGGTGGGCCACGCCCTTTACAACCTGGCTATCATTGGGATTGTCGGCATGTTTCTTGAGCAAAAGGGTGCCATTGAGGACGAGAACAGCTCCGGCGATGTAAGCAATGGCGCTAAAAAGGGGCAAAAAAGGCGATATATTCGACCGGATGTTGCAGATTATGTCACCCAGTGAAGCGGCAGCCGTTGTGTCTGCCCATGCCTCTACCGGCCATAAGGCCGCTGCAATAAATGTAATTAACGCACACACACCCATAATGCAGTGCAAGTCCCGAGGGTAAATCGGCGTTTGTTTCTTGCCTACCATTTTGAAAGCCCCTTTAAAAAACGGCGCTCCAGCTAATCATATTTCATTTTAGCGTCTTATAAAGATTAGTATCAAAACAATTAAAAAGCCGTTTAATTGCGCAGAAATTCGAAGCCAGGAACAGCCCTTCGAAA
>JAQUPC010000182.1 GCA_028716765.1 Alphaproteobacteria bacterium
TCAAACTGATCGGCGTGGCCAGTTTGTGGGCCGGGCCTGAACATCTGGCCCTTTTGCTTTTTATCACGGCGATGGCGGGCGGTCTGTTGGCGGTCGCAATCGCGGGCGCTGCCTTTTACCGCCTTCGCAAAGCTAAAATCCCGGGAATGGATTCCATAGCGAAAGAGCGCGTTCCCTATGGCGTGGCTATTGCGGTCGGCGGCCTCTGTACGTTGATGATGCTGTTCCCCCCGGCCCAGTTTTATTGAGGAGATTGACCCATGCCGGCTCGAAAACTTGCTCTTCTGTTTGTGGCTTTGATTATCGCAGGCGGCACGATCGTTCTCGCGCGTTCGATGATGAAGGAAAGCGGGGGGCATGTAACGGGTCCCGCGCCGGTTGCCGTCGAGACAGACGAAGTTCTTGTGTCGGCACGGGACCTGCCTGCCGGAACCCTGATCAAGGAAACGGATCTAAAGTGGCAACCTTGGCCCAGGGGCGCGGCGGAAAACGGTTTCGCCGTCAAGGGCAAGAACGATATACAGGAATTTGTTGGCGGCGTCGTGAGACAAGGCTTGCGCACGGGCGAGCCCGTTATGACGGGCCGTGTCGTGAAGTCCCATGATCAGGGCTTTATGGCGGCGGTATTGAATCCGGGAATGCGTGCCGTTTCGGTTCCCGTGACCCCGACCGGCGGCGTCGCCGGCTTTATTTTTCCGGGCGATCATGTCGACGTGATTGTCACGCATCAAATTACGCGCAAGACCAACGCCGATCCCGGCGGCCACAAAGTCAGCGAGACGGTCCTTACAAACGCCCGGGTGCTGGCGCTCGATCAAAGAGCCGACGACCAGACGATGGAACCGAAAGTCGCTCATACCGCAACGCTGGAAGTCACGCCCAAACAAGCCGAAACGCTGGCGCTCGTGAACGAGATCGGCACGCTTTCCCTGTCGCTGCGCAGTCTGGCGCAGGGAATGGATGAGCCGCCGGGCATCAACGATTCGGTGCTCGAGGCGGCCCAGCAAGCGATTGGTGCCGGTGGCGCCGTCAAAACCGGGATGACGTGGGATAGCGATGTCAGCAACGTTCTCGTCAAGCCCGGCAACCGGCAGGGCGCCGTGCAGCACATTCAGATTATGCGCGGCAAGGAAACTTCAGAAACCGTTTTTGAGCTGCGGCAATGAGGAAAGCCATCATGAAAACTTCCCGCCTCTTGCTGTTTCCCTTTTTGTTGGCGCTATGCGCTTTCACGTTTCTTGCCATGCCGGCTTCCGTTCAAGCCGCGGCGCCGAAAGCGCGCGAGGCAACGGCGGCTGTCCTCGACGTCGCTGTGGACAAGGGCGTTTCCCTGACGCTTAGCGCCCCGGCGGCTTCCGTGTTCATTGCCAATCCCGATGTTGCCGATGTTCAAATTATGTCACCGACATCTATTATGGTGTTCGGTAAAAAAACGGGCCAGACGACCTTGATGGCCACCGACAACTACGGCAAAACGCTTTTGCTTCGTACGATCATGGTCCGGCAAAACCTGAATGACCTGCGGCAGGCCTTGAATGCGGTCATTCCGGGCAACAAAATCGGCGTGGAGGCCGTTCCCAACGGCATCGTTCTGACCGGCGAGGCGAAGGATCCCGGCGCTATAGAAGACGCCCGGCGTCTCGCGTTGCGCTATATGCCCAAGGAGGGCGAGGTCATCAACCGCATAAAGGTGCGGGGAAGCAACCAGATTCAAATCCGCGTCCGTTTTGCCGAGGTATCGCGTGACGTGGACAAGCGCTTCGGTATCGATTGGGAAAGCCTCGGCCACATTGGGGGCTTCGCGTTTGGTATTATGTCCGGCAACGCGCCTACCGTTGTTTCGACGGGCGCGAATCTTTTGAACAGCACCAGACCCGCGACGGGAACCAATACGAACGACATCATCAGCTTTAACCGCCATACCGCCCGGTACAATATCAACGGCCTGATCGACGCTTTGGCGGCCGAAGGCTTTATAACCGTTCTGGCGGAACCCAATCTGACCGCCATGTCGGGCGAGACAGCCAGTTTTCTGGCGGGCGGCGAGTTTCCGGTTCCCGTGCCGCAAGGGTTGAACACAATCACCATAGAATGGAAAACGTTCGGTGTATCATTGGCGTTTACGCCGACTCTTGTCGGCGAGGATCGCATCAATCTCCATGTGCGGCCGGAAGTTAGCCAATTGAGCGATGCAGGGGCCATTTCGCTTAACAACATTTCCGTGCCCGCCCTTACAACGCGGCGCGCCGAAACGACCATCGAGCTTGCCAGCGGTCAAAGCTTCGCTATCGGCGGCCTTCTGAACAACAACCAGACGCAGACGGTGAACAAGTACCCGTTCCTCGGCGATATGCCTATTCTCGGCACGTTGTTCCGCTCCACGCGTTTTCAGAACAACCAGAGCGAACTTGTGATCATCATCACGCCTTACGTCGTTAGGCCCGCAAATGAAGAGCAACTTGGGTTACCGACGGATGGCTTCAGCCCGCCTTCGGATATCGACCGGCTTTTCCGCAATCGCACCACGAACAGCGATCCCGAAGCACGCACCATGAGCGGAGCGCCGCGCGCGGTTCTGACCGGGTCCAATAACGGCGAAGC
>JAQUPC010000183.1 GCA_028716765.1 Alphaproteobacteria bacterium
AGACGTAAACATATTAAGAACATGACAGAAACAAAAGGAACCCCTCGCCCCCGAGAGGGGGAGAGGAGGCAAAAACTTGGCGTTACATCGTAACGCCTTAGTTTTTGCAGGTGAGGGGGAGCCCAACCAATTTGGTTGCGGGATTTAACGCCACTCAAAAATTAACCCTCAACCATCTTTAACCATTCTGTTTCGCTCAACACGCTCACCCCCAACTCCCTAGCTTTGGCCGCCTTGCTCCCCGCGTCTTCGCCGGCGACGACAAAATCCGTCTTTTTAGACACGGAACCGGCGACAGTAGCCCCAAGCGATTCCGCCTTAGCCTTGGCCTCGGCGCGTCCCATGCTGGCCATCGTTCCCGTGAAAACAATGGTCTTGCCCGCGAGCGGCGCGTCCTCGGCACTCGGCGCGGCATAGTCCTGAGCCGTGACCTCCTTCGCCAAATCGTCCAAAGCCTTCACGTTATGCGCTTCGGCGAAAAACGCGACAAGATCGCGTCCCACGAGCGGCCCGATCTGATCGATGCTCGTCAAATCGCCCCACGCCTCCGAATCTTCCTTTCTCGCCGCCAACATCGCCTCGCGCCAGTTTTTCAAACTTCTGTAATGCCGCGCCAAAAGCTTCGCCGTAGCCTCGCCCACCTGCCGTATGCCGAGAGCGTAAATAAACTTATCAAGCGGCATCTGCCGCCGCGCTTCGATGGCTTTCAGCAAATTATCCGCCGACTTTTCGCCCCAACCCTCGCGCTGTTCCAAATTCGCCCGATGTTCCTTCAACCGGAAAATATCCGCCGGAGCCTGCAACAATTTATCCTGCCACAACTCGCGCACGCGCTGCTCGCCGAAGCCCTCGATGTTAAACGCATTGCGGCTAACAAAATGGCATAACCGCTCCACGGCCTGCGCGGGGCATATCAAGCCGCCCGTACAGCGCCGCACGGCCATCCCTTCCTCGCGCACCGCCAGCGACCCACACTCGGGACAATGATCCGGAAACGTGAAAGCCTTCGAGTTTTTCGGCCTTTGCTTCAAATCGACTTCCAGAACCTGCGGAATAACATCCCCGGCGCGCTGGATACGCACGACGTCGCCCTCGCGAATATCCTTTCGCGCGATCTCGTCCTCGTTGTGCAAAGTGGCGCGGCTCACGACCACGCCGCCCACCGTTACGGGCTCCAATTCGGCCACGGGCGTCAAAGCCCCCGTGCGCCCGACCTGAATGATAATCTTGTGCAATTTCGTCTCGGCCTGTTCGGCGGCAAACTTGTGAGCGATGGCCCAACGCGGCGCGCGGCTGACGAACCCAAGCCGCTCCTGCATCGCAACATCGTCCAATTTGTAAACCACGCCGTCGATATCATAGGGCAAAGTGTGACGCTTTTCCTCGATCTCGCGGTAATAGGCGAGAATATCCTCCGTCGTCTTGCAGAGCCGCGCAGGCTCGTTAAGCGCAAATCCCCAATGCTTCAACTGCTGCCGGATCGCTTGTTGTGACCTAAGTTTCCCACTCTCCCATGTGTCATCCCCGCGAAAGCGGGGATCCAGCGGCGAGCGCTTGCCGCGGCGTAGCCCTTGGGCGAAGCCGGGTCCGCGAGCCGTATGAGTCCCCTGAATGCCGAATGCCGAATGCCGGATGCCGATCTCCCCCAACGCATAAGCGAAAAACTTCAAAGGCCGCGCCGCCGTAATCGAAGAATCCAGCTGACGCACGCTGCCCGCCGCCGCATTGCGCGGATTGGCGAACAAAGCCTCGCCCTCGGCCTCACGCGCCGCGTTCAAAGCCATAAAATCCTGCCGGTTGAGAAATATCTCGCCGCGCACCTCGACAATATCCGGAAATGGCGCAGCCAAAGTCTTCGGCACATTTTTAATCGTGCGGGCATTGGCGGTGATGTTCTCGCCCGTTGTCCCATCCCCACGTGTCGCCGCCTGCACCAATTTCCCGCCCTCATACCTGAGCGAAGCCGACAATCCGTCGATCTTCGGCTCGGCCATGAAGGGCAGGGGCTTGTCGTCAGGCAATTGCAAAAACCGCCGTATGCGTTCGACAAAATCGAAAATATCCTCGTCGTTGAACGCATTGTTCAATGAGAGCATCGGCACTGCATGCTTGACCTTGCTGAATGCCGCCGCCGGAGCCGCCCCGACGCGCTTCTCGGGATCATCCTTGGGCGCCAGTTCCGGAAACGCCTCGCGCAAAGCCCGGTAACGAACCCTCAATGCATCATACTCTGCATCCGAAATCTCCGGCGCATCCTTCTGATGATACAATACGTCATGATGCGCGATCTGCTTGGCAAGCGCCGCCATTTCCGCCTTTGCCTCGAGCGGCGTGAGCGCAGGGGACGCTTCACTTGATTCCCGGTTCTTCTTTTTCATCATGCCAGCATACTAATTGTGTCATTCCCGCGAAAGCGGGAATCCAGCGGCGAGCGTCCGCGAGCCGTATGAGTCATAACGCTCAAATATTTCAATCCGGCACGTCCTCAACCGCATAATACACCGGCTTTCCCGCCGCGCGAAATCGCTGAACTTCTTCATCCGCGCCCTTCGAAGGCCCGCCGATGCACAGGCAGGCATCG
>JAQUPC010000184.1 GCA_028716765.1 Alphaproteobacteria bacterium
TTCCTGGGCGCGAGGTTGTAGCCTTGCCTTCTCTGAACGTGATGGCGTACGGCGAGGGCGGCGGCTCGTTCCACTGCATCACGCAGCAGGAACCGGAGTGGGAGTAAGAACATGACCGAGAGAAACCTCACGATCGGCGTCGTGCAGTGCGCGTTGAGCGACGATATGGCGGAGAATATCGCCAAGGTCGAAATGCTGATCAGCAAGGCCGCCGGCCAGGGCGCGCAGGTCATCGTCACCCCGGAGCTGTTTCAGGGACACTATTTCTGCAAGACGCAGGACGCGGCGAACTTTGCCCGTGCTTATCCGGCGGCAGAGCATCCGTGCGTTCTGGCTTTGCAAAAACTGGCGGCGGAATTGAAAGTGGTGTTGCCCGTTTCCATCTTCGAACGCGACGGCCCCTGCTATTATAACTCCGTCGTCATGGTGGATGCCGACGGCAAGGCGCTGGGCACATACCGCAAAACGCACATTCCCGACGGCTATGGCTACATGGAAAAGTACTATTTCCGGCCGGGCAACCTGGGGTTCAAGGTTTGGCCGACGCGTTATGGCGTCATAGGCGTCGGCATTTGCTGGGATCAATGGTTTCCCGAAGTCGCGCGCGGCATGATGCTGAAGGGGGCGGAAATTCTACTGTACCCTACGGCTATCGGCAGCGAACCGAACAAACCGGAACTTGAGTCGTGCGAGCGTTGGCATCGGGCGCAACAAGGGCATGCCGTGTCCAATGTCGTGCCCATCGCATCGGCTAATCGTGTAGGCGAGGAAAGCAACCAGTTATTTTATGGGTCTTCGTTTATCTGCGACGAAGCCGGAAATCTTGTCGGGCTGCTGGATCAGGCCGAGGAAGGCGTATTGGTGCATACGTTCGACCTTGACCGCCTTCGCATTGAACGTGCTTTTTGGGGCTTTTTTAACGATTTACGCCCCGATCTTTACCGATTTGACTAATAGCGGTTTCCTCTTCATGCTGCCGCGAAATTCGGGCGTTCGGCGCCATCATGCCGTTTTGACTTAACAAGAGAGAATCCATGAAAGTTAACGCAAATACCCTACGCAAAGGCCATGTGGTCGAGCACAACAACAAGCTGTGGGTGGTGATGAAGAGCGAAAGCATCATCCCCGGCAAGGGCAACGCCGTCCAGCAGGTCGAGATGCGCGACGTGCGCTCGGGCATCAAGACCAACGAGCGCTTCCGCACGCAGGAGGCGGTCGAGCGCGTTCAGCTTACCGATCATTTTATGCAATTCCTGTATTCGTCGGGCGACGACTACACTTTTATGGATCAGACGACGTTCGAGCAATACACCGTAAACAAGGATCTGATCGGCGATCCGGTCGTTTTTTTGCAGGAAGGCATGGTCTGCAACGTTCAAACCTATGAAGGTTCTCCGCTTTCGATCGAGCTTCCTCAAACCGTGACGCTGGAAATCGTCGAGGCCGATCCCGTCGTCAAAGGCCAGACGGCATCTTCTTCCTATAAACCCGCCAAGCTGTCGAACGGCGCGCGCGTCATGGTGCCTCCGTTCATCGAATCCGGCACGCGCGTTGTTGTGAACACGGCCGACGGCAGCTACGTCGAGCGGGCGAAGGATTGAACCGATGATGCGTCCCGCCCTGATCAATGTCATGGCCCGTGCGGCCGAAAAAGCGGCCCGCGGGCTGAAACGCGATTTCGGCGAGGTCGAGAACTTGCAGGTTTCGCGCAAGGGCCCGGCGGATTTCGTGAGCACGGCGGATTTTCAGGCGCAGAAAATTCTTCGCGAGGAACTAGGCAAGGCGCGGCCGGCGTTCGGTTTCCTGATGGAGGAAAAAGACGATGCGCCGGACACGTCCGGCAAGGGCGAGCGATGGATCGTCGATCCTCTGGACGGCACCACGAACTTTCTGCATGGCTTGCCCCATTGGTGCATTTCGATTGCCGCCGAGCGCGATGGCGCCATTATCGCGGGCCTGATCTATCATCCCGTCGCCGACGAAATGTTTTGGGCCGAAAAGGGGCTTGGCGCCTACAACAACAACAAGCGCATCCGCGTTTCGTCGCGAGGCGATTTCGCCGATTGCCTGATGGCCACGGGGCTGCCGTTTAAGGGCAGCCGGAAGCCGGTGGCTCCGATGCTGTCCGAACTCAACGCCGTTCTGCCCCAAGTGGCCGGCGTTCGCCGTTTTGGCGCGGCGGCGCTTGATCTGGCCTATGTGGCCGCTGGACGCTACGACGGTTATTGGGAAGACGGGCTAAATCCGTGGGATGTCGCGGCCGGGCTTGTTATCGTTAAGGAATCCGGGGGTTTTGTCAGCCCCCTGAATGCGCGGCATGACCCCTTGAAAAACGGGTCAATAATTGCCTCAAACGCCGTTATGCATGATAAATTGGTTGCTCTCTTGCGTAAATCGTCCTCTGCTGCTGAATGAACGTTGCCCAAAGGCATCGGGAAGGCGTGAACGGGTACGAATCCCTTGGCATCTCCTTGATAGCTATCGACTATCCTTCGCGATGCCATTAGAACATTCGAGAGAGCGATTCTGTTAAGGGTTTACCCCCGCCGATGTTGTTGCCTGTACGATTTTCTTCAC
>JAQUPC010000185.1 GCA_028716765.1 Alphaproteobacteria bacterium
TCCCTGCCGAACGCCTTGGCCCGCGCGCCCCCGTCATACCGCGACAAGGTGAAAACCCGGTTAATAGGACAAAAAATCTCTAGCAACGGCGTGAAGAGGACCCGTCCGCGCGCACCTCCCGGCATTACGTGACCGTAGCGGAGGCCTTTGCCTTTCGCGCCAGCACGGCGCGGCGCCACAACACCATGCCAACGAAAGCGCTGTTGAGGGCTATGGTAAACAAGGGATTGAGTAAAGTTACGGCCGAGTAGTGTTCAAGCGCGAAGATTGCCGGAATGAACCGGAGAATTTCCATGTTATACATAAAGGCCGTTTCTTCGTGCGGCTTATAGTAGGATTTCCGGATCGTCGGGTAAAACGCCAAGGTCTCGATAACCGCGATTAAAACCACCGCGCCGAGCGGATCGCCGGTCAAATACCAAAGAGGTATGGTTGCCAGGGCCCCGGCAAGCGCCAGTCCGTCGCTCCGTTTTATGTCTTTCTCGCCCCGGACGAGCGCCAGTCCCGCGATGATAAAATAAACGGCGGCGCCGAACCCCGTCGTCCACGCCCCGGCCCGGCGTTGTCGCTGCTTTGGGCAAAAAACGCGATGGCCGTGATAATTCCCCACACCAGCCACGAGAAGGCGTGCGGTTTTGTTTGCCCCTTGAAGATATGCCAGAAATAGCGGCTGTACCCCGCGATAAAAAAGACGATCGATAAAAGCCCGAGCGCCTCCTTACAGTAAAGGGCTCCTTCGCTCATGATGCCGCTGCCACAATACGGCGGCGCCAAACCAGCATAAAGACAAGGGATAGATTCAGGACGGCAAGCGCCGCGGGGTAAAGGGCCGTTGTTGGAGAATAATGTTCCACGGCGTAAAGCCGCATAAGATTCGTGAGGGCGAAAACAAAAAACAGAAGCGCCGCTTCCTGATGCGGGTTTTTATAAGACTTCCGGCAAGTGGGGTAAAAGCCAAGCCCGTCGATCAGGGTGACGAGAACCGTGGCCGTAAGTGGCGACGATGTCACGAGCCACAAGGGAATCACGGCCAGCGCGGCTATAAAAGAGGCCCAATCGCCTCGCGTTATGGTTTTTTCGCCGTAAAAAAGCGATAGTCCGGCCACCACCAGGCACATGACGCCGCCTATCCCGGTGGCCCAGGCGCCCACGCCCGCCTGATCGCTGTATTGGGCCGCCGCCCCGATAAACATGAGAAGAGCCCAGACAATCCATGAAAACACATGCGGCTTAACGGCGCCGCGCATCGCGGCGCGTAAATACACAACGTTGCTGGCAGCGGCGATAATCGTAGAAACAAGGGCGGCGGTTTCTTTAGAGAACATTCTTCGCGCCTTTTTTCCTGGTGCTGTTGCGAAGCAGAACATACCATGCGCCGCCGCCGCCATGTTGGGGCGCGGCCGGGCGTAAGGCAAGGACAATAGCCGCAAACGGAGCTTCGGCGCACCAGCGCGGCAAGCTCGCGCGCAGAACGGATTCGCCGCCGCGGCCCTTGCCGGTAATGACCAGCAGACGCCGTCTTCCCTGAGCGCTTTGCGCCTTAATAAATCGCGTCAAGGCCGCGTGGGCTTTTTCCTGCGTCAAGCCGTGCAAATCGAGCTTCGCTTCGAGTGCGGCCGTGCCGCGCCTCAGCTTGCGCTCCGTTTGCCTGTCGAAGCGCAAGGGTGCGGAAACGCTTTTGTCCTTGTCCGGACTAACGGCTTTCCGCTTCGCCGCAACGGAAATTTGAGCGGCGCTAGTTCTCGTTTCGCGTTTGCTGTTATCAGGCTTTGGGGCGGCGCCGTCTTTCGCGTCTCGCCGCGCAAGCAACGGCGCTGTGCCTCGCGCCAAACGCTTGACGCTTTTTGTATAGACGGCCCAGATTTTTTCATCGCCGGGCGGCATCGGGGACGACCGTTTTGGGCAGCAAAAGATAATAGGTGCCGCGGCTTTGCATGGCCCCGGCGCGCGCCTCGGCGCCGGGACTCGAGCCCCAGAACAGATCGCCGCGCACAGGTCCCTTGATCGCGCCGCCGGTATCCTGCGCCACGACCAGACGCGGCCTTATCACTTCGCCGCTCGCGTCTTCCTTCGGATCAAGCCAAAGCGGCACGCCGAGCGGCACGAAAGCCGTATCGACGGCAAGGCTTCGTCCGGGCGTCAAGACCACGCCTTGCGCCCCCTTTGGGCCGTCGCCCTCGACGCAGCGAAAAAAGACGACCGACGGATTCCGGTTCATCATGGCCTGCGCGCGCTCGGGGTGCGCATGAAGCCACGCACGGATTTTAGCCATCGTTACGGGTTTTTCGATTTCGCCTTCCTCTGCCAAAACGCGGCCTATAGGCACATACGGCTTGCCGTTCTGCGCGTCATAGCCGATGCGCAGGCGTGTGCCGTCCGCCAGCCGCACGCGGCCTGATCCCTGTATCTCGAGAAAGAACGCCTCCACGGGATCGTCCGTCCACAGAAGGGGCCGGGCGCGTCCCGCGAGGGAGCCTTGAGCGATCGCGGCGCGATCGTCATAAGGCTGAAGTTTATGGCCTTCAACCTTTCCGGCTATGCGTTGCCCGTTTAAATCGGAACGAAACG
>JAQUPC010000186.1 GCA_028716765.1 Alphaproteobacteria bacterium
CGGCCTTCGGCCAGCGCCGCAAAATGCTCCGCTCTAGTCTAAAATCTTTGGGCGGCGAAGCCTTGCTGGAAAAGGCGGACATCGCGTCGGACAAACGGGCGGAGGAATTGAGCGTTGCAGAGTTTGCAAAACTAGCGCGGAATCTCGGCATAACCCCGTCATTGCGAGCGCCGAAGGCGCGTGGCAATCCAGAAAATTAGGCTGGTTCTTTATCGCACTGGATTGCTTCGTCGCCGTGCTCCTCGCAATGACGACAATTTCTCCTGCAAACAAGCGTCTAAATCCCCTCCTGCAGCCCCTTTACGAACCCGGCAAGGCCCGTTTGACGGGCGCGTTTAAGGCGTTCGCTGTTCAGGATAGCCTGCACGGCCCGGACCGAAGCATCGAGGTCGTGGTTGATGATGATGTAGTCGTATTCGGCCCAGTGGCTCATCTCGCCCACCGCCTTGGCCATGCGGCGGTTGATCTCGGCCTCATCGTCCTGCGCGCGGGAGCGTAGCCGCCGTTCCAGTTCGCGCCACGTAGGCGGCAGGATGAACACGCTCACAAGATCGTCGCGCGCTTTTTCCGCCAATTGCTGTGTTCCCTGCCAATCGATGTCGAACAAAACATCGCGGCCTTCGGCCAACAGCTCTTCGACGGGCGCGCGCGGCGTGCCGTAGTAATGGCCGAAAACCTTGGCGTGCTCCAGAAACTGGCCGCGGTTGACCATCAAATTGAACTCGACCTTGTCCACGAAGAAATAATCGCGGCCATGCACCTCGTTCGGCCGCGGCGCCCGTGTCGTGGCGGAAACGGAAAGGGAAATTCCGTCGTCGGAATCCAGCAAACGGTGGGAGATCGTGGTTTTTCCCGCGCCGGAAGGCGAGGAAAGAACCATCATCAGGCCGCGGCGTTTAAGGGCGGAATTGGGCATTTGGGATCGGGGGCCGGGGATCAGGGATCGGGGAAAGTAACACAATAACTATTCACAAAAAAGGCCGAGATCACTAATCTTGGAAAATCATGTTTAACGCTGATCCCCGACCCCTGATCCCCGGCCCCCGTCACATCCTCATCACCGGCGCGTCCAGCGGCCTTGGCGCGGCTTTGGCGGAAGCCTACGCAGCGCCAGGAATCCTGTTATCCCTGCAAGGAAGAAACCCGGACCGCCTCAATCAGGTTGCCGAAAAGGCCATGCGGAGAGGCACGCGGACAACGGCCGCCGTGCTGGACGTTGCGGACGCCGAGGCCATGAAGGCGTGGATTCTGGCGTGCGACAACGAGCAGCCGCTTGACCTCGTCGTCGCAAACGCGGGCATTTCGGCGGGAACCGGCAGCGGGGAGGAAACCGAAGAGCAGGCCCGGGCAATTTTCGACGTAAACCTAATAGGCGTTCTCAACACCCTTCACCCGATTCTGCCGCGCATGATCGTGCGCAAACAGGGCCAGATCGCCATCATGAGCTCGCTGGCGGGTTTTCGGGGCTTTGCGGGCGCTCCCGCTTACTGCGCCAGCAAGGCCGCCGTGCGCGTCTATGGCGAAGCCCTGCGGGGCGACATTCGGCACAGGAACGTCAAGATCAACGTAATCTGCCCCGGCTTCGTCAAAACGCCGATGACGGACGTTAACCGTTTCCCGATGCCTTTTCTCATGACGCCCGAAAGGGCTGCCCAAATCATAAAAAAAGGCCTCGCCAAAAACCGCGCGCGCATCGCTTTCCCGTGGCAAATGTACGCGCTGGTGCGACTGTTCACCGCCCTGCCTTCGGGGATGTTGGATGCTGTGACGGCTAGGATGCCGAGGAAAGGCAGGGGTTAGCCGCTTCGTGACTTATGGCCTCGTCACGACGCCAGCACTGGAGGGCGGGAACGCTTCGGCGCATAAGGCTTTTTCTTTCCTATGGCTTTGATCAAAACGGTAATGCGCCTTTTTTCGTCTTCAAGACTTGTAAGTTTAAAGCTCTTGCAAACCTTATCAAGCCTAGCAGACGAACCTTTGGCTATAGGCACGATGATAGTAAGGAGTTTTTCACCGCTACTATCGTCGTATTGCGCATCAAAACCGTGTTTTTCAAACGCCTTTACGGCATTTTCGATGTTTTTATGTATATGCGGCAGGTATTTGTCATATTCCCTGTCGCTGGAGAGAACAGGCTCAAAACTGAAAGTGAACTGCGCCACGGGTTTATCTTCGACTATACCAACCTTAAGGCGCGACCATCCGAGGTCGTCTTGGTGGTCAACCGCACAAACATATTTCTCCCGGCAATAGCCGCAGAGAGATAGTATTGCGTATAAATGCCCCAAATATATTTCCGTGCTGGATTCGTATCTATTCTTGAGTGTGCGGTTGTCTTCGATGTCCAGCCGCTTTTCGCTAATCGCCTCGGCAACAACGGGCGCGCTAATCTCGAATGGTTTTTTCTTGTTTCCCCATGCAAGAAAAATATATTCAACAATTCCTTCGGGCAGACCATAGTAGTGCGCACAACCGCTATATTTGCCTTCTGCATTATCAGGAAGGGTCAAGCACGTTAGTGCATAGATCTGCTTGTCGACCCGCTCACTGCATTCTTTTCCAACC
>JAQUPC010000187.1 GCA_028716765.1 Alphaproteobacteria bacterium
GTGCATAAACGTGGAAGGTTCCGCCTTTTGGAGTTTTTCCAAAGCCCCTTTAGCGAGAACATTCCGGTCGGTCGCGTCTTTCGGCACAATGTCGAGCAGCAAAACGGGCACGCCCGCGTTGGTGATATGCGCCGCGATCTGGCTCCCCATAACGCCGGAACCGATAACAGCAACTTGTTTGATATCCATAGACATGTGACGACCTCCTGAAGACCCGGAATTGCAGAGCTTGTATGGAACATAACCCGTGAACAAAGGGTTAAGTCGAAGGCAGGATTTTCAAGATAGCCACAATTTTGTTGCCTTTCATAGGCTTCGCTCTAGTGTAGGAAAACGCGGGTATAAGCATGGGAATCAGCATGAAAAATTTCAAAGTTGCGGTCGTTGGAGCCACAGGCGCCGTTGGGCAGGAGATTCTTAAAACGCTTTCGGAACGCGCGTTTCCGGTGAGCGAAGCTTTCGCCCTCGCCTCCAGCAAATCGGCGGGCGGCGAAGTCAGTTTCGGCGAAGATCAGGTACTGAAGGTTCAAGACCTTGCCAAGTTCGATTTCAAGGGCGTCGATATCTGCCTGTCCTCGGCAGGCGCCAAGGTTTCGGCCAATTTCGCGCCGCGCGCGGCGGCTTCCGGCTGCATCGTCATCGACAACACTTCGCAATTCCGCATGGACCCCGACGTGCCTCTCGTCGTACCGGAAGTTAACCCGCAGGCCCTCGCCGGTTACAAAAAACGCAATATCATTGCCAACCCGAATTGCTCCACGATCCAAATGGTGGTGGCGCTGAAACCATTACATGAGCTTGCCAAAATCCGTCGCATTGTCGTGGCGACGTATCAGGCCGTTTCGGGCGCGGGGCGCGAGGCCATGGACGAGCTGTTCACGCAAACGCGTTCCGTTTTCGTGAATGACCCGATTGTTAAAGAGGTTTTTCACAAACAAATCGCCTTCAACGTCATACCGCATATCGACGTATTTATGGACGACGCCTCCACGAAGGAGGAGTGGAAAATGGTGGTCGAGACAAAGAAAATTCTCGACCCCAAGATCAAGGTGACGGCGACATGCGTTCGCGTTCCCGTGTTCATTAGCCATTCCGAAGCGGTGAACGTCGAGTTTGAAAAGCCGATCAGCGCCGACGAGGCACGCGCCGCGCTCAAGAAAGCGCCGGGCGTAACCGTGATCGACCACAAGCACGACGACGGCTTTGTCACGCCGATCGAATGCTCCGGCGAAGACGCCGTTTTCGTCAGCCGCATCCGCGAGGACATATCGGTGGAGAACGGCCTCAACCTGTGGGTTGTCAGCGACAATCTCCGCAAGGGCGCGGCGCTCAACGCCGTCCAAATCGCGGAGCTGCTGGCGAAGGATTATTTGGGTTGATATGAAAACACGAGTTTATTTGCTATAACCTCCGTTAGCGTCATCCCCGTGAAAACGGGGATCCAGCGGCAAGCGTCGGCGAGCCGTATAACTCATACGCCGCATAGACATGCGGCGCTGGATTCCCGCTTTCGCGGGAATGACATCTCTTTCGGACATTTACGCCAAGACAACTGAAAAAATCAGGGAACCACATGACCATTCGCATCGGCATAACAGGTTTCGCAGGACGTATGGGACAAGCCATCGCTCGCGCCGTTGAAGAACATTCCGAAACAACTCTCGTCGGCGGCGTGGATCGCGCGATTCCCCCGGAGATGAAAGCGCAATACGGCAAGCTCATCGTTACCGGGCGCGCGGAAGAGCTGTTCCCCGCCTGCGACGTGGTCGTCGATTTCTCGGCGCCAGGCGCAACTGCTGACTTTGCTCGCCTCGCCGCCAAACACGGCAAAGCCTTCATGTCCGGCACGACGGGCCTCGATGACGCCGCCTTGGCGGTGCTTAAGGAAGCGGCACAAAAAATCCCTGTGCTCTACACAACCAACACAAGCCTGTCGCTCGTCGTTATGAAACAGCTCGCCAGGATGGCGGCGCGCTTGCTGCGCGATCAGGACTATGACGTTTCGATCCTCGACAAACATCATCGCATGAAAAAGGACGCGCCTTCGGGCACGGCCAAAACGCTCGGCGCGTTTGTCGTTGAGGGCAATCACGGCAAACATCAACCCGCCTATGCCGCTATCCGCGCCGGATTTATCGTCGGCGAACATGAGGTTCAATTCTCCGGCCAGGGCGAAATCATCACGCTCAAGCACAGCGTCACCGATCGCGGCGTCTTCGCGCGCGGAGCGGTGCAAGCCGCCGCCTGGCTCCGCGGCAAAACGCCGGGGCTCTACGGCATGGATGATGTGTTGGGGGTTGGGTAGGATAGCGCCCATCTCCCCTTGAGGGAGAGGAAGCAAAAACTAAGGCGTTACATCGTAACGCCTTAGTTTTTGCAAGTGAAGGGGCGATTTTTAACCCCTCCCCGAAATCGCCAAAGCGATTTCGACCCTCCCTCAAGGGGAGGGTAATTCCTTCTATTCGGTTTTTGCTCTTTCAAACCTTACCTGGAATTGCATTTCGGCAATTTTCTATGATGGCACACAT
>JAQUPC010000188.1 GCA_028716765.1 Alphaproteobacteria bacterium
GGACGGTTATGGCCGCAAGCGGCGTGACGGTTCCAAGGGCTGTGAGGGTGACGTTGACGTCGCCTTTTTGCGCTGTGGCCGACAGGACTGGAACCACTCCTCCATTAGCTCCGGCGCGCCCCGAATGTTGCGGAGCTATTGCCGCTGGCCGCAGAAAAAACCATGCAGCAATCCCCAGAACAACGAGGGCAAGGAGAAACCACTTTATGCGTTTTTTGCCTTTGCCGGATTCGGCGGAAGCGGCCTGTTCGTTCGAGGGGTTCATATGACTCACATCATCGGAAATAAAGAGCTGAGCGGCGGAAACGTTAGCAGTTTTTAAGGGTCTCCGACAAACAAACTTTGTGCCATTTTTTGGCCATTTTGTTTGACATTTCCCGTGATCAGCAGCCAAAAAGGAGAGATAGGCCGTTAACCCCGGCAGACGGCGGCATAGCAATACGCATCAGCCAAAGGCGGCGGCGAATATCTAGCGCCCCTGTTCGCAGAACGTCTGAATTTCGTCCCCGGACAGGAGGTCGTTATGATCGGCGTCGGTTTCGTTAAAAGTCTTTTGGGCTTGGGCTAAATACTCTGTAAATGTGACCTTGAAATCATTGTTAATATCGGCCGTCATGACGGGATCGGCTTGAATTCGGGGTGAACGGCTTTCGGCGCGATGGTTTGAAGAATTATTAGAGTCTTCCGGTTTTTCGAGTCGCCGACGGGGCGGCTTTTCCCTGGATTCCGTTTTGCTGTTTTGTTGATTGCCGGACGTTTCCGTCACGTACTCTCTGTAAGGCTTTCGGAAACGTTCCAATTCCTCCGACAAGAGATAACCGTTCTTGTCGATGTCCATCCGCCCGAATTGGGTTCTCGCATCGGCCAAAAACTCCTCGCGGCTTATATTGCCATCATTATCCATATCGACTCGGGCAAACCATTGGGGCATTGCGTCCTTGCACGCCGGATAGCCAAGAAGTCCGCCGCTAAGCGGTTCCCCGTTGGGGCTGTATACTATACGAACGGATCCCGTGTGCCGGGCGTTAGAACCCTTGCCATGAGAAGAGGCGCATGCCGTGAGCAGTGCCGCCGTAAGCAACATAGCCATCCATAGGCCCGTGGATGCCGGGCAAAGACCATTCGGCTTGTAAGTCATGTAGCTCCGGAAAGGATAGGCGAGAGCCCCTGTGTTGCCGTAACGAATACCACGCCACTACCGCCTGCCGCAACGGCCTCTCTGCGGGTTTTTACATCATTTATTTACAAGCGATATCTATGATATAAATAACGGGGCTTGCAAAAACAGGAGGCGGTTATGGCTGTTGTCATCGAACGGAGATTTGACGTCATTGGGCCTGCCATCATCAAATACGGCCTTGGCTATGGAGCCGCTGCCGCGATGATCCTGTCCTACAGCGCCAACAAATCCATCTTGTGGATGCTGATCGACGGGTGGCTTAGCTGGATTTACGTCATCTATTTCGCGCTGTTCAAGGCATGATAGCGGGCCGGCTGCCGCGAGTTTAACAAAAACCTGAAATTCGATTGACACAATTCCTAATTACGGCGAGCTTGGGGCGTATTGTGTTATCGACAACAAAAGAGGCCTGAAATGTTAAGGAAAACAGCAAGCATTCTCATAGCCCTTCTTGCTCTGGCGGCCTGTTCGTCCGGCACGCCACGCATCATACAAACGACGTCTAATACACAAGAGGTGCGGTTGACGGTGGGTATGGCGACGCAAATCGAGCTGCCCGATTCCGCCAGAGTGCAATCTGTCGTGTCCGGCAATCCGTCAATGGTGACAGCTGAACAGACGGCGAATGTCGTCAACCTTATAGCGAAGGGCGGAGCTGGCGAAACGAACCTTATCATCCGTTCCGCTGACGAAGACGGGCATATAAAGGTTTATCAATATCGCGTCATCGTTCAGGAGCGCTGATAGCTCCGCCTCGATATTTAATGCTTGAGTCTGCATGCCTGAAGATCTGACAACGGAAAAAAAGACCCTTGAGGCCATTACGGCAGACTGGATCGCTTATGATCCGCTTCATGGATTCGTTTACGAAGCGGCCTTGCGCGTTTTTGCGCCGTGGCTAAAGGCCGGACGCATCCTTGAGCTTGGGGCGGGGGCTGGAAACTTCACGAAAAAACTGGCGGATTTAGGGGAGGGGCTCGACACGGTTGAAGGTTCGAGCCTTTTATGCGCGCGCCTGCGGGATAAAAGCTTTACGGATCATCGTGTTTTCGATTCCCTTTTTGAGGAATTCGAGCCCGAAAGACGCTACATCTCCGTCTTTGCTACTTTCGTCAACGAGCATGTCGCCGATACGCGGGTGATTTACGATATTGCGCGTAAGGCGCTTTTGCCGGACGGACATTTGTTTATTATCGTTCCGAACCGGAGGGCTTTGTCGCGGCAATTGGCCTGTGCCATGGACCTTTTGCCCGATCTTGATTCGCTTTCGCCGGCCGATCTTAAAATCGGACATCGCCGCACCTATGATAACGAGGCGTTTCGTGACGAAATTG